>JBDNIG010000097.1:0-5646 GCA_041688415.1 Rhodopirellula sp.
CCCCACTGCACCCACGGTGGCTTGTCGTAGGAGCTTCCGCCGGGTCAGCGAAGTGCTCTCGATGGAACGGGCGTTTGAGGGAAGATTTTTCATGAATTGCTCCGACGGAACGGTATTGCTAGAGAGTTTGTGCGTGAGATTATAACCCGATCGTTGGCGATGCGTGAGAAGAGCACACCTAGTGCACATCGACTCGCGTATCGCTGACCTCACTCGGCGGCGCCGTGCCGGTGGACGAATTTTCGCCCAGCACTTCATCGAGTCGGCGGCGGATGATGTCCGCCCAAATCCGATATCCGGATTCGTTTTGATGGAGCTGATCTTGGCGGAACAACTCCGTTCGCGCCTCGTCTTGGCTGTCGAGGTAGTACTCCGCCGTGCTGATGAAGGCCACGCCGGGGTGAGTCAGGGCGACTTCACGCAACATCGCATTGAGCCCACGGACTTGTGGCCACGCGCCCGCCCGCGATGGTGTCGGGGTGACTTCGACCAACAATACTGGCGAGTCGGGTTGATGCTTGCGTGAAACTTCGATTACGTACAGCACCATTTTGCGAACGGAGTCGACCGATCGATCATGCTTTGATCCGCTAATATCGTTGCCGACAAACACCACGAGTGCGCGATACTCATGCGGACTGACCAGGCGATTGGCGAACACGACCAGATCACTGAAACGGGCGCCGCCGTATCCGCGGCGAATGATCGGGTAGGGAGCCAACATCTCGGCGGCATCGTCCCACAGTCCGATGCTGCTGCTGCCGACGACCAAGACGGCATTTTCTGGATCGGGTTGGGTGCGGTCGAGTCGTTCCAAGCCAGCAATTGCTTTTTCCCACTTCCGGGCCGCCTTGGCCCGATCGGTCGGCGAGAGTATTCCTTCCAATTCCGCGTCGGTGGCGTTGAGCGACGCTCCGGCCAGGGGCGATTTTTCTTGACCGAAGGCTGATAGCGATCCACTCGTTGGCAACACGACGCACACTGCCCACAAGAGCAGCCGCACGGCATGTCGTCGGGACAGGGTGCCCAGGATCCGGGCCGTTGGAAAAACCGGCAGGAGGACTTGGTTTTTAAAATCTATTCTGAATTGCGGGGTCATGTGGTGGAGCCCAGGTGACGGCGGTGCGGAGCGGGAGACACGCGCGAAAACACTACCCCCGCAAGAAATTAGTTTGGTGTAGAATAGCAGACTCGTAATGTCCGGGTGACCAGCTCCGAATCGGAGCCCATCGCTAACAACGTTGGCATCGGTCACCTTCCCGCCATAACCCCTCCCCTTCACTAAAAGAGCTTATTCACATGACAAAGAACCCGAGCGAGCCCGAGTCCCTGCCCACCCAGGCCAACGAAAACAGGCGTGATTTTCTGCGTAATCGAGTTGCGACTTCCGCCATCGCCGCTTCCGGTCTGGCGGCCGCGTCAGGGTCGGCTGTCGCCGAGACGGCGAAAAAAAAATCAGCAAAAACCGATTCCAACGAACCGATCCGAATCGCACTGGTCGGGTGTGGTGGCCGCGGCACAGGTGCGGTCAATGACTCCCTGACGATCAACGAAAATATCAAACTCGTCGCTTTGGCTGACCTGGAGATGAAGAAGTGCGAGCTGACCCGGCGCGGGATGAGCAGTCGGCATGCCGAGAAGGTCGATGTTCCCGATGACAAAATGTACACGGGGCTCGATGCCTACATGCGAGTCCTTGAAGACCCCAACGTCGACGTCGTCTTACTGGCCACCCCCCCCGGTTTTCGGCCCTACCACATCGCCGACGCGGTGGATGCGGGGAAGCACATCTTTGCTGAGAAACCGTCTTGTGTCGATCCAACCGGATACCGCATTTGCCTCGAAGCACATGACCGTGCCGTCGCCAACGGCACCGCAATTGTGACGGGAACCCAGTACCGCCGGCAGCCCAACTACATCGAAGCGGTCCAGAAAATTCGTGACGGAGCGATCGGTGACATCGTCAGCGCAACGACCCGCTACTGTTCCAATTCCATTTGGTTCAAAAATCGTGAGCCCGGCATGAGCGAACTGGAGTACCAACTCTATAATTGGATGCACTTCATTTGGCTCTCGGGCGATCAAATCACCGAGCAAGCCGTCCACAACATCGATGCCATGAACTGGGTGATGGGTTCACCACCGGAATCGGCGTATGGTTCCGGTGGTCAGTTCACTCGCCCCGAAGGCAGCGAAATGTGGGACAGCATGTCGTTGGATTACGTGTACCCCGGCAACCGCGTCGTGTCCTTCATGTGCCGACAAATTCCCAACACGCAAAGTGACAACGGGAGCGTGATCTACGGAACCGAAGCGAACATGCACATTGAGTCCGCAAGCGGTGGATCGCGGATGGTTGATCGCAAGGGCAAAGAGATTTGGTCGGCGGCGGGCAGCATCCGCGACGCGTACAAACAGGAACACAAGGACCTGATTGACTCGATTCGCGCGGGCAAACCGATTGTTGAGTTGAAGGAAACCGCCGACAGTTCACTGACCGCCGTACTGGGGCGTTTGGCAGCCTACACCGGCCAAAAGGTGACTTGGGACTTTGTCACGGATAAGTCAACCCTCGACCTCTTTCCCAAGGACATGGGATTGGAGGGAGTACCGCCGTCGGACGGATGTGCGATCCCCGGCAAAACGAAGCTCGTATGACCGATACGAATCGTGACGCCGTCGCGCATTTGATCTTTGACGTCGAGAGCATCGCCGATGGCGATTTGATCACCGCTGTCCGGTACAGCGGCGAGAAGCTGTCGGCCGACGCGGCGGTCGCGCGATACCAGGCTGAACGATTCGAACAAACCGGGTCAACCTTCATTCCGCACACTTTCATGGTGCCAATTTCGGTCGTGATCGCGAAAGTGACTGCCGATTTTCGGCTGCTCGACATCAAGTCGCTCGACGAACCACGCTTTCGACCGCACGTGATGACCAAGCATTTCTGGCAGGGTTGGGAAGCTTATCACATGCCGCAGTGGGTGACCTTCAATGGGCGGTCTTTCGACATTCCGCTGATGGAACTGGCGGCGTTTCGATTCGGATTGTCGATCCCAAAATGGTTTGACGACAGCGGCTACAAATCTCGCCGAAATCGATTCAGTACCGGTTCGCACCTGGACCTGCAAGAACTGCTGACGAACTTTTCAGCCGCCCGTTTCAATGGTGGCTTGAATCTCGCGGCGCAAACGCTCGGCAAGCCCGGCAAGATGGGACTCAGTGGCGACCAGGTCCAGTCTTATTACGACCGCGGCGACTTGAAAGCGATCAGCGACTATTGCCGCTGCGACGTGCTCGATACCTACTTCGTTTTCCTGCGTAGCATGGTGTTGACGGGCCGGGCCAGCCTCGCGCAGGAAACCGACCTCGTGGGTCAAGCCAGGGAGTGGATTGAAGGCCAAGCCGAAAGCTGCCAAGCCTGTGCGGACTACATGGATCATTGGTCGGAGTGGAAAAACCCATGGCAGCACGACGAAGATGAAGCTCTCGCCGCTGCCACGCAGATTGATGAGGAGCCATCAACGCATCCCGAACCGACGCCGAACAATGAATCGATAAAGTCGTGATTGCCGACCGACGGCCCCATTGTCGACCGACGGCCCCATTGTCGACCGACGGCTCCGCCCGTCGTGATAGAGACGCACTGCATCAGCCCAGACGGTCGGAGCCGTCTGGCTACATTCAAAAAAAACTCCGCCCCCCGCTAAGAATATCGATGAGCGGCAATCAAACATTCGCCATCTCGTCCACCGATCCGAGAGTGACTGGTTGTCTCATCCTGCCCTTACTAGCATGGATGATCGTCCGCGTCGATGTTGGCTACTGTGCCGAGCCAGCCAGATTACCATGGGATCCGCGCAGCGATACTTGGGTTATGTGCAACAGAGTCGCGCCGAGATGGAGGTATTGTTCACGCTTTTGGCCGAACGCTAAGCACATTAGGGGAAATCATTCGGCACAACTTGGATAACCGCGTGCCCAACGGGCCGCGTTTCGCGAACTCAGCGCGGGGCGATGCCCACGCGGTTCAACCGAAAGACTTGATCAGATGTGCTTAAGAGCGAGGCAGCGTGCTGCTGGCGAGTAACCTGGCGTTCTCGAAGTGGGAGCAGATCTTCAAAGACGCGGTGACGACAGTCGCAGCGATCGACCGTTTCGTGCACCACAGCGTGATCATGGAACTGAACGTCTCGAGCTATCGTGTGGAGAAAGCCAAGCAAGCCAAAACCGATGGCAAATCCACTACCGACGAAGCACGCGCCAAGAACTCATGGCAGGGAATTCTTATTGTCGCCGAACGCTAACGACGAGCCTACGGTGCATCGATCGGATGTCCCCACTTGTCTGACTTGATAATGTGCTCCGTCACGTGATTTCCATTGTCGACGAAACTGGGCGTGACCGTCAAACCTTTGATCGTTCTCAGCCGTTCTTCGTCACTACTAAAATCCAGCGGTCGTTTCGATTGCATTTCATTCATTGAACTGAATCGATGAGACTCCATGAATTGGATCAGTCCATCGCGCATGACGCGAATCACATCGGGGCCGTCGCGATAGACCGCAGAGACGATCACTCCCACATCCGCTCCTCCCAACAGCACTTTGACCAAATCTCTCGGACGCCCGATGCCACCGCTGGCCGCCAATGGCATGGCCGGGCAATGGCTATGAACGCTCATGACACCCCGCAGCGATTCAGAAATGTCCCCTGGTGGCGTCAGTCCCCAACTTGTCGCCAGTTGAAGACTATCGAGCGTGATATCGATCTCGGGGGCACGTGCGTACAGAACCAACCCCTGCGCACCTGAGACCAATCGTCGCGCTAAATGACCGACACTGGCGTATTCGCGATGCAGCTTCATGAACAGTGGCACGGTGATCGACTTATTGATTGTCTTCGCGAGTTCGACGACCTGATCCTCCAACTGTCGAGGGTCATCGTATTCGCTCACATTGCGATGATGCACGCTGAACTCAATCGCGTTTGCGCCCGCAGCTTGCAGCTCGCCGGCGAAGCCCAGCCAATCGCCATCAGTTTGGCCGTTTAGGCTGGCGATAATCGGCAGACTCGACTGCATACTGGCTCGGTTGACGATGGAAAGATAGGTTTCGACATCGGGAATCAACGTGTCTTGCACGATTTTAGATGTATTTTCTAACAATCGTTGTTCCCGCTCGCTCAAGGAGCCGCCGTGACGAGCTTTCCAAGCGATGACGTGTTCTTCCAATAGCGATGGTAAAACAACCGCTCCGGCGCCAGCGTTTTCGATTGCGATGCGGTTTTGGGCATTTGCGGTCATTGGGCAAGCTCCGATGACGATCGGGGATTGAAGCAACAAGCCGCCAAAGTTTGTGGAAAGGTCGATAGCCATGAAAACACTTGGTCGTGAGAAGAGGTTGGTTTGATATTATTGAGTGCAAACGCGGGGCCAATTCGCGACGTTCGCCAGCGCGATAATCGCATCGATAGCGTCAGTCTCTTTTGATGAAAATGTCGCCCAGTCGCGGCTGTTTCGGCTGGATGTCGCCACGCTGATAGATCGCTGAACGACGGCGACAGGATGTCGCCGCATGACCAAGTCCGGTGGCAGGATGCCGCCCGGCGGATCGGGCACGGAACGCAGCGTTGGCGAAGTCCCGG
>JBDNIG010000665.1:0-7628 GCA_041688415.1 Rhodopirellula sp.
AGATCAAAGGATTGAAACCATCGGCGTGGCTGCCGACAACGACGGCTTCGAGCGTGAGTTTGTCCGTGATCTCAAGAGCATCATTCTCCGGCAGAATGACGGCCCCGGTGACGCCGTTTTCCTCGTCAAAACTGCCGGCAACGCGAGCCTCCAAATGCTGTTCGCTCTGATCGGTGACCCGATATCGTGGCGGAATTGGTTGACGGATACCCTGATCGACCCAGTCCCAAATGAAGCCGCCTTGCAGTGCGTCGTGCGCTTCCATCGCCGTCCAGTAGTCTTGGAAATTACCAACGCTGTTTCCCATCGCATGAGCGTATTCACACAGAATCAACGGACGATCGGGGTTATTGGTGGCATAATTCACGATCTCATCGATGCTGGTGTACATGGGGCAGCGGATATCAGTATTGCGATCGTCGAAACCGGCTCGTTCGTGCTGGACAGGCCGCGATGGGTCTCGCTGCTTCACCCAGTCGTAGTTGGCCATGAAATTGACCCCGTTGCCAGCTTCGTTGCCGAGTGACCAGATAATGATCGAGGGATGGTTCTTGTCCCGCTCGACCATCCGCTGCAACCGATCCAGGTGTGCCTTGCCCCACTTGGGGTCTTTCGCCAACGAATCTTTACCGTAGCCCATGCCGTGCGATTCGATATTGGTCTCGTCGACGACGTACAATCCATATTCGTCGCACAACGAATACCACATCGGCGTGTTTGGGTAGTGGCTGGTGCGGACCGCATTGATATTGAATTGCTTCATCAGTTTGATGTCCGCAATCATTGAGTCTTTCGATACCGTGTGCCCGGTATCAGGATCGTGCTCGTGTCGGTTGACACCCTTGATGTACACCGTTTTCCCGTTGACGTGCAGCATGCCATCTTTCATCTCGACTTCGCGGAAACCGATACGGGTGCTGACCACCTCGACCGTTTTATCGTTGGAGTCCTTGAGGGTCAGCACGAGGCGATACAAATGCGGTTTTTCGGCAGACCATAGTTTGGGTGCCTTGACGGCCTGCGTCAGTGAGACGTTGGCGATTTTATCTTTGGCGAGTGCACGTGCCTGTTTTTGGAGCACGACGTTACCGGCGTCGTCGACGAGTTCCATTTCGACTGATAGTTTGTTGGGTTCCTCAGTCACATCGGCGATCTCGACATCGACGCTCAGCGTGGCGTCGCGGTAGTTCTCATCGAGGTCGGTATGCACGAAGTAGTCACGAATGTGTGATTTGTCGGCCGACCACAGCGTGACGTCACGAAAGATTCCACTTAAACGCCAGAAATCTTGATCTTCGAGATAGCTGCCGTCGCAATACTGATAGACTTCCGCCGCAATCATATTCTTACCCGGTTTGACGAGTGTCGTGACGTCGAACATAGCCGCCGTCCGACTGCCTTGGCTGTAACCAACCTTTTCGCCATTGATCCACAGATAGAACGCCGAATCCACGCCGTCGAATTGCACGAAAATTTGCCGACCGTCCCAAGCATCGTCGACGGAGAACTCGCGACGATAGGAGCCGACTGGATTTCGCGCGTCAAAATTCGTGTAGGTTGCGGGTGGTTGACCCATCACGCGTGGCGGATCTTTCTTAAACGGGTACGTGACATTCGTGTACAGCGGCACGCCGTAACCATGTAGCTGCCAATTACTCGGTACGGGAATGTCGTCCCATCCACTGACGTCAAAGTCGGAGCGAAAAAAATCGGAAACACGACTGCTGGGGTCCTTTGCCCAGTGAAATTTCCAGTCCCCGTTGAGACTCTGATAGATCGAACTCGCGGTGGGATCGTCCGAGGTCGCGGACTCGCGATCCAGGTACGGCAGCGAAGTCGCCCGCGGAGGCAGTTTATGAATGCCGATGACTTGCTCGTTCTCCCAATCCGGCGTTTCGCAGTCCGCCGGACCTGGCAGCAGTGACGCAAATATCAACGCTGGCACGGTGATCCACAGAGGTCGCTTGGCGGTTTTCATCATGGCATTCATCATCGATCTGAAGTCGAGGGGAGTGCAGGAGGGGGCGAAACACCACCGCTGCTAAACGACGGAACCGACGGCGACCGCCGCGGGTTTCCTCGTTGCGTTTTGGTAAAGGCACATCGCGTTCCTACGGTCTTAACGGCAGTTAATCACGCAATCACATCCACAAACTACGGTCGACGGTTGATTCCGGCAAGCGGTTGTCGATCAAGGCAGTCCGCACGCCGAATCAGCACGGGAGGTGCAATGGATCCCATGGCAAATCCCCTGGCCACGTGAGACGCCGTAGTTTCACTGAACTGCCGTCGCTATCCGCCGCAGTTCAGCGATACACTCGCTCATCACGCGTCCGTCGATTTCATGTACATTCACACTCTCGCCAATGTCGCGCAGCATGGTCACGGTAAGCCGCCCACCGAGATGTTGGCGAAATTCCTCGAGTCCGCGCAGAACCGCGTCGGAATCGTCGAGCGCATCGCACCACAATGGCGAACCGATTGCGGCGATCGCTCGGCAAGCCCGCATCGCTTTGTCGTGGTCCAATCCCAGCATGCGGGCGGAGTACAGCGCGTCCAGGGCGACCCCAATCCCGACCGCTTCACCGTGCCTCAGTTCATAATCCGTCATCGGTTCGAGCCGATGGGCGGACCAGTGTCCGAAATCGAGTGGGCGCGCTTCGAGCACTTCAAACGGATCGCCACCGAGCGTGATGTGATCGAGATGCAAACGACATGACCTGGCAATCACTTCGGCGCTGACGGCTGGATCACGCCGCCGAATCTTCGCAGCGTTCGTTTCAATCCAGCAAAAAAAGGAGGCGTCTTTGAGCAACGCGACTTTGATCGCCTCGGTCAATCCCGAATGAAAGTCTCGGTCGGGGAGGGATTGCAAGATTTCGGCGTCATTGATCACCGCCCACGGGACCGCAAAGGTACCAATCCAGTTCTTTTTGTCAAAATAATTGATAGCGTTTTTCACGCCAATCCCGGAGTCGGCCTGGGCGAGCGTCGTCGAGGGCAGTCGGATCAAACGAATACCGCGATGGGCGATGGCCGCGGCGTATCCGGCGACATCGAGCACCGCACCACCACCGGCAACGATGATGTAACTCCGACGATCCATGTCGTGATCGTGAATGAGACTCAACAGTTCCTGCAAAACCTCGGGCGAATTCTTGCAGGCTTCGCCACCCGGAATGGTGTGCGTTTGACCGGCCATGTCGACCCGGTCACTGGCGGCGAGCCGCTCACCGAGCCGGCTGGTAACATCGTGGTCACCGTCGTCAGCGGTGTTTTGCAGATTGGAATCCATCCAAAATTGGACCTTCGCGGGCTGCTCCGAATCGCTGGCGAGCAGATCGATGAGGACGTCAAAATCCCCTTCACCGACGTTGCTCGTATTTCGCAGCCGATGGGTGAACGATACTGCGAAGGGGACATCAATGTCGTTCACCGGTTGCTGCTCGGGGGAGTGTTGTGGGGCAGTTCGCTGCACGCGGGCTTCATTAGCACGCCCGCTGGCGGGGGGGCTTGTTGCTGCCGCCGAACGGGCAGGCATGACAGAATCAGCATGATCAGACACAAGACGGGCGGTGGGGAGTGGGGGTGGGGGTGGGAGCGGGGAGCGGGGAGCGATCGGGGGTGGGATTGATGCTGAGCGTGAGAACGCTAAAACCCCTCCGTGCCCATTGTAACTGCAAACTGACTCGTTCCCAAGGAACCCTGACCATGCAACAACGACGATTAGGCGGCAGCGGATTGACGGTTTCCGAAATCTGTATGGGCACGATGACGTTCGGCGGTTCATGTGACGAGCCACTCTCGCACGCGATTTGCGACGTCGCGATGGATGCGGGGGTCAATTTTTTCGATGCCGCTGAGGTCTACCCCGTTCCGCCGCAAAAAGAAACTGTCGGTGTGACGGAAGAGTTTTTCGGTCGTTGGCTCGCCGGCAAGCCGCGCGATGCGATCACGGTGGCCACCAAGATTACGGGGCCCGGGCATGGTTGGATTGTGCCCCCGGTGCGTCATGGCCGAACCGCGCTCGACCGACATCAAATCATTCGCTCGTGCGAAGACTCGCTGCGGCGACTCGGAACCGACTATCTCGATCTGTATCAAACGCACTGGCCCGATCACGGGATGCCCTACGAAGAGGTCCTCGAAGCGCTCACGCATCTGAAGCGATCGGGCAAAGTACGCGTTATCGGCTGCAGTAACGAAACCTGCTGGGGGCTGATGAAAAGCTTGTGGGCGGCGGAATTGTGCGGTGTCGAGCGATATCAGACGGTGCAGAATAATTTTAGTTTGATTAATCGTCGCTGCGAAAGTGAAATGGCCCAGGTGTGCCGCCGTGAGAACGTCAGTTTGCTACCGTATTCGCCATTGGGAGGCGGCGTGCTGACGGGTAAGTACAATGACGAACCACCGCCGGGGGCACGTTTTACCGATTATCTCGTCAGCGGTGGGGAACGTCAAAAACGCATGGCCCAACGTTTCGTCAACGATCGCGTGATAGAAACAACGCGCCGTTTGATGCCGATTGCCGCGTCGATCGGTGTCACCGTGACGACGCTCGCCGTGGCGTGGAGCAAGCAGCATGATTTCGTTGCGTCGACAATCATTGGTGCAACCACGGTAAAACAGTTGCGTGAGAGTTTGGCGGCGGCCGATCTCACCCTCGACGCGGAAACAATATCACGGATCGACCAAATTGACGCTGAAATCCCCACCCCGATGACCGAGGACGGCTTGCGGAGGCTGTAGGAGTTCAAGGAATCAGTGCTCATCCGACGGAAGCGTGCGCGATGGTAAGTGGCAGTCTTTTGAGACGCTCCGTTAGGGATAGCGAACTTGCTCACGCGACAATCGCGACCAATCCAGTCGCTCGGTCATTTCGGCGTGCCAGCGACGGAGATCCCAGGTGGCGGTGACTTCTGGGCTCGGCAGGCACGCTGGGTCGCTCATGACTGAGCGGGCGGCCCAGGCGACGATGGACTCCGGTGCATCGTCTTGATCTCGGTAGTGCGACAGCCGTGTGTCACCGTGACGCTTTGCCAACCGACGTCCGTCTTCGCCGATAACCATGGGCACGTGGGCGTACTGCGGGGGGGCAATGCCGAGGTATTCGTAGATTTGCAGCTGTCGGAATGTACTCAGCAGCAGGTCATCGCCGCGGACCACTTCGCTCACGCCCGCGTCGATGTCGTCGACCACGACGGCGAGCTGATACGCCGCGACGCCTTCTTTTCGCGTCACGGGAAAGTCACCGATCGCGGTCGCGGGGTCGCAGTAGATGCGGCCGACGACGAGGTCATCGACGCACTGGCGGGCCGGGTCGATGCGAAACCGCCAGCAATAGGTGCCGGGCTCGGGCGGCGCGTCGCCGACGCGCCAGCCGCTGCAGGTGCCGGGGTAGATGGTTGACTCGGCTGCGATCATTGTCTCGTGATCGGTTGCTCGTGAGGCCGTCGGTACCTGCGGCGGGTGCGTCGACTGCTCGTGGGGTGCCGATGAGGCCGACTCGATATCCGTCCGGGTGCACGTGCAGGGATAAACCCGGTCGTCGGCAATCATGCGGTCGAGCACGGTTTGATACCGTTGCGTACGCTCCGTTTGAATGATCGGCTCACCGTCGTACTCGATGCCCAGCCACCTGAGATCTTCGACGACCTGGTCGGTCGCCCATGGCTTGACTCGTGGCGAATCAATATCTTCGATGCGCAGAATCAGTTTGGCCTTCTGAGACCGCGCACTCCAATACGCGAGTAAAAACGTTCGCGCGTTACCAACGTGCTGGGCACCGGTCGGCGAGGGTGCCAAGCGGCATACCGGTGACTGTTTTTTGGGAGTATTCATCGCGGCATCCTACTGCCAAGTGATCATTCGTTACCAGGCTCGTGACGTCGATTTAATTACTGCCGAATCCACCTGTAGCGGAAGTCGCCAAGACTTTCGTTTTCCAGCATTCCCGAAACTCTTGGCGAGTTTCGCTACGCAGTAATTAAATCGACGTCTCCCGCCTGGAAACGCACTGCTTCGCAGACTCTGCCTGCCAGCAGCCTTCATCTGGAGGCGGAGCCGGCTACACGAACCCCGAATGGGGTCGCAGCGCCCCATGTAGACGATCTGCGACCCCATTCGGGGTCGATTCTGCCTGTTCTCCACCTATCCGGCGGTGTTCGCTTCGCTCGACCGCAAACGCATCAACTTAAGAGTTTGATGTGGCTGAAAACGCAGAAACCCTTCATAATCAGCGAGGGCTCATCCCCGGTTCCGGGTCGATCTGGTCTATTGCCCCGATTGATATTAGACTGGGTAGCGAAGGGTGTCTGGGCAGTTTCTGGGGATGCACGGATGACGATTTCGATTCAGCGATTGATTGACGATGCGAAGTGCTATGAAATGGTGCGTGAATTACGCTGGCCCGATGATGGTGTCACGTGTCCGCATTGTGGCGGACTCGAGATCGTCAAGAACGGCCATGATACCACGCAGCGGTGTCGACAAAGATATTGCTGTTCGACATGCCGAAAGTCCTTTGACGATTTGACGGATACAGAACTTCACCACGAGCTTGACGAGGCATCACATCGACTCCGAGAGGAGAAATATCAGGGCCGAAAAACTCTGACGACCGCTTCCGTCGTACGCTTCCGGGCGAAGCAGTCAAGTAAAAAATGCCTGTCCCTTTCTGCTTTTCGCAATGGTTACGACCAAAATATACATTTCAGTTTTCAGGGATAGGCGTGATCAAACGACCGTCCGCTTTCGCTAGTCCCATCAAACCTCGCAATTGTCGTTCTTCGTCCCAGAGTCGCTTGACTATCTGGTCGCCATTTGAGGCTTCGCGATCCGCTTCTTGCTGAAGGCGACGGAGTCGACCAAACGATTCCACGCAAGCAATGATGCGATCTGCCAGCTCTTGAGTCGAGCCGCCAAACGGGACACAAGCAATTTCGGGCGTCGGGTTTTAGGCGTCGGAAATTAGCAGCATTGGATTCAGGCGTCGGAGATGGCGTGCGTCGAACGTTGCAGATTGCGGTTCAGTGCGGTCACCAGCGCCTACGAACGTATTGCGATAACTGAGTCGCGGGAGTTGATTGTCAATTGGAAAGTCACCCGGCTACCGCGACTTCGGTTCATCGCCTGGTTCGCCACCAAGTCTCTTTTGATTTCCGGGCGGTCCACTGCGCGCATTGACCACTCCCAAACCTGCTCCGATCAAAGCACCGCCGAAAGCCGCCAGAGTTCCACCGCACACTACTACAAATAGACAGACGAGCGCAGTCGCAACAACCCAGAACCAGACCTGAGCCACGAGATTTCCGGGGTACCATTGGAGTGTCGACCATAATGCATAACAGGCCCACGGGACTCCATAAATTACAAATACCAGGAAGGCGGATTTCGCACCTGTTTTCGAGGTATTCGCAATCGTCTTTGGTTCGTCCCTAGTTGCCCGCCATGACCAGAATGCTGCGAAAAACAAGGAAGGAGTGACGGCAGAGAACCATGATTGGAAGGGGCACAGGCCAAGAGCAATCGCTAGTACGGCGGTAACAGCTAACAGATCGATCAGAGTGTAACGCATTTGGCTTAGGTCGAATAACGAATTGCGATCTATCCGCATGTCAGGCGTAGAA
>JBDNIG010000098.1:0-13542 GCA_041688415.1 Rhodopirellula sp.
ACTGGCGCCCGCGCACTCGTGAGCGGTATCGAATTGGCTGACATGATTGTCAGCGTGCCGCCGCTGCCACCATCGAACCTCAGGCAATCGTCGCAAGCCTAAGCAACGATTTCCCAGCACGGGTAGATAGAACGCTTACAATCCAACGCCTTTGAGAAAGACGCCCCGAATGATTATCAAAAAATAACGCAGTGGATTGAGGTACGTGAACCATTGAATTACCGCTGGCATGTTGTTGATCGGGAACATGAATCCGGACAACAGCACGGCTGGGAAGTAAAAGAAGAACGTACTCATCATCGCTTGCTGCTGGGTGCTGCTGACCGTCGAGATGAACAGACCCACGCCAAGTGTCGTCATCAGATAGAGCGAGGTCGCACTGAACAGCAATGGCAAGCTGCCGCGAATCGGAACTTCGAACCAGAATACGCCGATCACGGTGATGAGCACCACGTCGGCAAACCCGATCAGGGCAAACGGAACCGTCTTGCCAAGAATGAATTCAAAAGGACGAATCGGTGTGACCATGATTTGTTCCATCGTACCGATCTCTTTTTCGCGAACAACGGCCATGCTGGTCAACATCAGCGTAATCAGCATGACGATGATCGCGATCACGCCCGGTACATAAAAATTCCGACTCTCCAAATTCTCGTTAAACCATGCGCGGGTTTCAAGCGTCACGTGCCCAGGCTTCTCAGCCGGGCCACGAAGGCGCGTGAACCGTGTCATCAGGACTTCTTGGGAAAAACGCAAGCTGATCTTGGAACTGTAGTCCAGCACGATGCCAGCCGTATTCGAATCGGTTCCATCGACAATGACCTGCAACTCAGCCGTCCGGCCGCCCCGTAACGCATCGCCGAATCCGTGGTTGATTCGGAGCACCGCTTTGACCTCATCACGGTCGATCATCTCCGTCGCCCGGTCGTCGCTCTCCACGTACTCGACGATATCGAAATAGCCCGATTTTTCAAACCGGCTGATTATCTCACGACTGGCCACACTGTTGTCGAGATCGCGGATTGCCGTCTTGACCTGTCGCACATCGGTCGTCACCGCGTAACCGAAAACCAATACCTGCACGATGGGCATCATGAAGATAATGCCCATCATTTTTGGATCGCGAAAGGTCTGGATAAACTCTTTGATCAACATTTGCTGAATGCGTTCGAACATGGGCTCACTCCAGCTTCTTACGAAATTTGAAGTTTGCCAACGCAACCATCACGACTGCGAAAACCGCTAATAGAAAGGCATTCAACCCGAGAACCTCCAGCCCAACCCCTTTCAAATAGATCCCCTTGAGCAGCACGACAAAGTACCGCGCCGGAATCAGATGCGTCAGAATTTGAATCGGTGCCGGCATGTTGGCGATGGCATACATGAATCCTGACAAGAGAAACGAAGGCAAGAACGTGAGCACCATTGCCAATTGGCTGGCCAGCAACTGGCTCCGCGTCACGATGCTGATCAACATCCCCAGCGACAAGGCGCCGACTAGAAAAACCGCAGCCATACCGAACAACAAGCCAACGTTGCCGCGCAGTGGAACTGCAAATAGAAACTCGCCCATCAGCACCGCCAGCAGCACATCGAGCATGCCCAGTGCAAAGTAGGGCAACAGTTTTCCAAGAATCAGTTCCGATCCTTTTACCGGTGTCGCGATCAGTTGCTCCATCGTGCCGCGTTCCCATTCGCGAGCCACCGTCAGCGACGTCAATAACGCGGCGATGACCATCATGATGACGGCGATCAAGCCGGGGATGATGTAGTTTTTGGAAACCAGTTCGGCGTTGAACCAAACGCGAGGCCGGAGATCCAACGGTGGGTGAAGTTTCGGGCCACCGGTGCGGGCGATCTCGTGAATCGCGACGCCTTGGGAGTAATTCAAAGTGACGAAGTCGGCATAGCCGATCGCGATCGTGGCCGTGTTGGAATCGCTGCCGTCGACAATTAGCTGTGCCGGCGCAGCCCGTCCCGATTTTATGTCACTGCCAAAATCCGTCGGAATGATGAGGGCGAGCAATGCCTTCCCGGTATCGATCGCCCGTTCGACTTCGTGGTAGTCGCGGGCGTACTGACGAATCGAAAAATAGCGAGAGCCATCAAAACGGCTAATGAATTCGCGGCTGGTCTGCGTTTGATTTTGATCCCAAACCACCATCGGAACGTTGTCGACATCCAGTGTGAGGGCGTATCCGAAGAGCACCAACAGCAGCATCGGGATGGCAATCGCCATCATCAACGAACGCGGGTCACGCACGATGTGAACAAATTCTTTGCGGGCAATCGCCCAGACCCGAATGGGTTTCATTGTGCAACCTTTCGCGTTCGCGTTGCTTTGTCGCGTGCTTCGATCAGCGAGACGAAAACGTCTTCCAGCGATGGCGGAATGACCTCGATCCCTTCAATCACAAACGACTTGGACTCCAACAGGCCGCGAATGTCGGCGGTGGCGACTTCCGCGTTTTCAACAACGACGTGCAGTCCCCGGCCGAATAACGCGACGTCTTTCACAGACGCCAGTTGTTCGATGTCTGCGATTGCATCTTGCGGATGCTGGCAAAGAACATCCAGTATGTCGTCTTTCATCAAGTCCGACTTCACCGATCCGGGCGTGCCGACGGCGATTAACTCTCCACGATCCATCAACCCCAGCCGGTCACAGTATTCGGCTTCGTCCATGTAATGGGTCGTGACGAATACCGTGACGCCCTGGCCGGCCAATTCGTTAATCAAATCCCAGAACTGGCGACGGCTGATCGGATCGACTCCGGATGTCGGTTCGTCCAGGAAAATGATTTCGGGTTCGTGCAATACCGCACAGCCAAGTGCCAGTCGTTGTTTCCAGCCGCCCGACAGAATCGACGTGTGCGAATGACGGTGATCGCGCAGTCCCGCCATCTCGAGTACCCACTCCTTGCGTTGTCGTTTTTTGGCGCGGTCGATGCAATAGATGCCGCTGTAGAAGTTGATATTCTCTTCCACGGTCAAATCGTCGTACAGCGAGAATTTCTGACTCATGTAGCCGATGTGTTTCTTAATGTTCTCGGCGTCGGTAAGGACATCGTAACCGGCCACGGTGCCGCTGCCGCTGGTGGGGGAGAGCAAACCAACTAGCATGCGAATCACGGTCGACTTGCCGGCTCCGTTGGAACCAAGGAAACCAAATATCTCGCCGCGAGTGACTTCAAAACTGACGCGATTGACGGCGACGAACTTGCCAAAGCGTTTTTCCAGGTCGCGAACGACGACCGCCAGCTCGGTTTCATTCCTGGCCATTGCTGACTCCATCGGCGGCGGCGACTTCTTGCCCAGCCAAAACGGAAACGAAGACATCTTCGAGTGAGGGAGCGATCACCTGCATCTGGTGGAGTTGAATATTCGCGGCAGCGAGTTCCGTCTTCGATATCTGTTGCACTCGTTCAGGTCGGTTGGTAACGACGTGTACGCGATCGCCAAAGAGCCCCACCGAATCGCCGTCGAGTTTCTCACGCAGCAACAACGATGTGCGGCGCGGCTCGGAAGTTCGGATCTCGTAGATCGTACCCTGCATCAGCTTTTTCACTTCGTCAGGCGTCCCCAACGCGAGCAATTTGCCTTTGTTCAACAGCGCCAACCGGTTGCAACGCTCGGCTTCATCGAGGTAGGCGGTCGAAACAAAAATCGTGACATTCTCTCGCAGCAACTGATACAGAATCCGCCAGAAGTCGCGGCGCGATACTGGATCGACGCCATTGGTCGGCTCGTCGAGAAACAGAACCTTCGGCGTGTGGATCAATGCGCACGCCAGCCCGAGTTTTTGCTTCATGCCACCCGAAAGTTTTCCAGCCAGCCGTTTCTTGAACGGGGCCAGGTTGCTGAACGCCAACAGTTCGTCAACTTTGGCGCTACGCCCGCGTCTTGGCACGTCGTAGATGTCAGCGTAGAAGTCGATGTTTTCCATCACAGTCAGGTCGGTATACAGACCAAACTTTTGGCTCATGTATCCGATTTCCTCTTTGATCGCTTCACCTTCCTCGACGATGTGGTGCCCCGCGACCCACGCATCCCCGGATGTCGGCTCCATGATCGCCGTCAGCATTCGCATCGTCGTGGTCTTTCCCGCGCCATCGGGGCCGACCAAACCGAAGACTTCTCCTTCGGCTACGGATAACGAAAGATCGTCAACGGCGATCAGGTCATCGAACGATTTCGTCAAGTTCTTGATTTCGATCGCGTGCATGGTTTGTTTACCTGATTTCAATGACTGCATCGGCAGGCATGCCCGGTTTGAGTTCCATGTCGACGTTCCGGATGTCGATCTTGATTCGGTAAACCAGTTTCACTCGCTCTTGCGATGTCTGGACATTCTTCGGCGTGAACTCGGCTTCCGCTGACACAAAGGAGAGTCGACCTGCATATTGCTTGTCGGGATACGTGTCCGTCGTTACTTGCACGATTTGGCCGATTTTGACCCGGCCCAGATCGGTCTCGTTGATGTACGCACGGAGCCAGACGTTCTCCAAATCGCCAACGGTAACCACCGGAGTTCCTGCCGCGACGAACTCGCCCAGTTCAATGTTCTTGGACAATACGATTCCTGTTAGCGGTGAATTGAGAATAGCATTCTCCAGGTTTGTCTGAGCCAGATCGATGGCGGCTTTGGCTTGTTCGGTTTTCGCTTTTGCTTGTTGAATCGTCTCTTTTCGCGGGCCCGCTTTGACTAGGTCGTATTTGGCAGTCACCTGCGCCAAGGCGGCACGAGCCTGCTCGATTCTCTCGGCACGTGGACCTATTTCGATCAGCTTCAAATCTTCGTTCGCCGCCGTTTGATCTGCCAGGGATACACCGTAGGCCCCTTGCCGACGATCGAGTTCCTCCCGTGAGATGGCGTTTGATCGAATCAATTTCAATGCGCGATCCAAATCACTTTTTAGGTTCTGGACACGTGCTCGTGCCGCGGCGAGTTTCGCATCGGCGACTTTGATTTCCTGATCTCGCGAGCCAGCAACCAGTTCATCAACGAACGCCTGGGCCTGGTCCATTGCCGCTTTGGCCGCCGCGATTTCTTCTGGACGAGACCCGGCAACGAGCTCCGCCAAAGCGGACTCAGACGCCTGCAATTCCGCCTGCCGCAGCGCCAGTTTCGATCTCAACTCCGGATCATCTAGCGTCGCGATCAGGTCGCCTTTCTGGACGAGCTGCCCTTCATCGACCGGACGAGAACCAACTCGTCCCGGAATCTTGAAACTGACTTCAGCATCGGTCACCTCGATGTTTCCAGAAACCAGAATGAGATTCGGGTCGATACCCGCCGTCCGGAAGAACATCCAGTAGACACCAAGCCCGGTAATAGCCAGAAGCACGGCGACGATGACCCATTTTTTCACGGCTGCAATCCTCTCTTGACGCATACTGACTCATCGGTCAGTATAGCCAGAGTCAACTGACTGTCCACCCCCAACCGCTGAAAAGGCATTCACGATGAAATGGAAAATCCCGATGGGCGTTGCTGTGATGCTTTCCCTGTTTGCCTGGATGCTGCCAGCCGGCGCTCAACAACCCAACGCGATCGTGGCAGATGGCGTGGAGCTGAGCGTGCAGGTAACCGATGTCAAACACACCGAGGGGAAACTGCTCATTGGCGTTTTTAACCAAAAGGACGGCTTTCCTCGCGAAATCACGAAAGCCATGGTCCGTGCCAAGGTCGATCCAGCAAAGCCAACGCACACGTTTAAGAATCTGCCACGAGGCAACTACGCTGTTGTCGTGATTCATGACCGCAACAACAGTGGTCAGTTGGACAGGAACCTGTTTGGAATGCCTCAGGAGCCGGTTGGCTTGAGCAACTACCCGTCCATCGGTCTTTCAAACCGACCGACCTTTCGCAAAGCGCTCTTCGCACTTAAAACGTCCAGACTGGTGAAGGTGAAGTTGAACCCGTTTTGAACAGGGTCTAACATTCCGCAGTCGGCACGTCGATATTTTTCCTACGAACACGACAATTGGTAATGGCGAAGCGCCGGCAAAAACGAAAAGCAGCTCGTCCCGCTGAAATCCTGCAAGCGGCGATCGAAGAATTCACTGAGAACGGATTTGCGGGCGCAAAAATCGACGCCATTGCCGCGCGAGCGGGGGTGGCCAAGGGGACGGTTTATCTCTATTACGCGACGAAAGAAGAGCTCTTCGAGGCGATCGTCCGCGACCACATCAGCCCCGTGTTCAAAATCATTTCGGGTATCGTCAAACTGTGGCCGGGCTCGCAGGCAACACTCTTGAAACAGATCATGAATCGTTTTTATAGCGAAATCGTCGAAAATGACATGCGACGCATGATCCTGAAAACGTTGATTTCCGAGGGTCATCGTTTCGAACAACTCGCGAAGTTCTACCACAAGGAAATTCTGGTTCCCGCTCGCAAAATGCTTAGAAGCATTGTCAAGAACGGAGTCAACAAAGGGGAGTTCCGAGACACGCCCATTGTCGACGAACCGCTCGTGCTGGTAGGCCCGGCCCTCATGGCTGCGATCTGGAAGATGACTTTCGAAAGTTCAGAAAAGCTCAACACCAAACGCTGGCTCGAAGCTCACGTGGATTTAGTCGTCCACGGTCTTCGAAAAACAAGCGATGACTCATCTCGACAATAACATCCCGCCTGAACTCTGAGCGAGTCCTGCTACGGTGCTCTCATTCGCTGTCGTGGGAGAACGAGCGCCAGAAGCTCGTCTCCCTATGCGTCATCCTATTTCTTCGCTTCTCGTTTCACCTATGAATCATTTCGATTTGTTTTTTTCGAGGTCGACGAAAACGATGCTCGATGGATTGCCCACCGGGGTGTAGTTCCCCGTGAATTCCAGCAAACCGGTTTGACGGTTCACATCAAAAACCGTGACGTTATCGGCTCGTTGATTGCAGACATAGAGGAACTGACCGCTGGGGTCGAAATTGAAACTGCGGGGATAGTCGCCGCGAGTCCATTCGTTTCCCACCTCGCTGAGTTCGCCCTCGGGTCCGATTGCAAAAATCCCCACGCTGTCGTGCAATCGATTGCCCGCATAAACAAATTTCCCGTCATCGGAAACCAGTATTGCAGAACAAAAATTACTGCCGGCGAAGTTCGGCGGCAATGAGGAAATGGTTTGGCGTGGATGCAGTCGGCCGGCGGTCGCATCGTAGTCAAACAACACGATTGTCGATCCCTCTTCTTGGATCGAGTACATCCAACGGCCATTGGGATGAAAATCAAAGTGTCGGGGCCCGTCTCCCGGAGGCAACGTGACGCTGGGCGGTTCGTTGGGCGTCAACGTGCCAGCCGAATCGTCGAATTTCCAGACGTAGATTTTGTCGAGTCCGAGATCCACGTGCAGCACGAAACGTCCTGACGGATCGGCATGGATCATGTGCGCATGCGGACCATCATGACCGCTGATGGCAAAGCTACCCGGTGGAGCATGTGTTGCCTTCGTCGGTCCGATCTTCCCCGTACCGTGCTTAACGTCGGTGGCTTGACCCAAGCGACCGTCGGCCAGAATGGGGAGCACCGCGATCGATCCGCTAAAGTAGTTGGCCACAAACAAGAATCGTCCCGATGGATGGATGCTGACGTTGGTGGGGCCGTCACCTTCGGACGCGACCGTGTTGAGCAGCGTTAGCTGTCCGGTGCTCGGATCGATCGAGAAGGCACTCACCGATCCTTGCTTCGCTTCGCCGAATCGATCCGTCTCGTTGCTACTGTAAAGACGATCTCCGGCGGCATTGACCACCAAACAATCCGGACTCGTGCCGATATCAACCGTCCCGGCGGGATCCAAGGCACCGGTTTCGCGATTGACCTCAAACAAGTGGATTCCACGACCATTGCCAGCCGGCAAATCAACTTGAGTCGGCGGGACATCGCCCAGCGGTGAACTGAACGTGCCCACGTAAGCCATCAGCGGCTTCGTCGCGGGAGACTTGGCTTGATCGGTTTGTGCATGTAGCGTTCCGCCGAAAATCAGCGTCGCGATCACGAAGGCAGACGAAAACTGACATATCAATCGGCGGGAACGTTCAGTTCCATTGACTAAGAAAATCACTTGTTGTCTCTTGAGTTGGGAAGGATTCTATGAATGTCGTTCTACATCGACGCTTCGGCTACACGCATCACATTACCACCGATAACTTTGCGGATGACGTCGTCACTGTGGCCACGCTGGACCAACCCGACCGTGAACAGTGGCCAATTGGTCCACGCCAGACTCTCGGTCATGGTTTTGGTGGTCTTGAAATTGTCTTTCGGCCACAGCATGCGAAACTCTTCTCGCCGCTTGGGAAGACGGGGGACTTTCGCTCGCTCGACACCGGAAGCCTGTGAGGTGTAGGCGACATCGGTGCCAATCGCCACCGCGTCGGGACCAAATTTCTTGATTGCATAGTCGACATGATCGAGCAGGGCTGTGATGTTGCCCGTGCCGCCGAGATACCGCGGAATACAACACATCCCGATGTAACCTCCCGAGTCCACGATCGCTCGAATGACATTATCGGGTTTGCTGCGAAAATGCTCATAAACGCCACCGCAGGTTGAATGGCTTGCCACGACGGGACGCGATGACGTTTGAGCCGCTTCGAGACTCGTTTGCCACCCACTGTGAGCGCAGTCGGGAATCACTCCAACGCGGTTCAGTTCCGCAATCACTCGACGGCCAAAGTCGCTTAGTCCGGCATCGCTCGGTTCACCACTCCCGTCGCCGATCATATTCCGCCGCTGGTACGTCAAGTGCATCATGCGGATACCGAGTTGATAGAACACGCGGACGTAACGAAGTTCGTCTTCGACGGATACCCATTGCTGTGTCAACGGGACGCCGTTTCCGGTCAAGTAGTAGCAGTGCCGACCTTCTGCCTTGGCCGTCGTGATGTCACTGGGGATCGCCGCCTTGAAAACAAATCCGCGCAGGATATCCGTTACGTACGTGTGTCTGGCGAGTCGTTTGATCAACCGCATGGGATCCTGACCTTCTTCGCCGGCGTTATTGAACACACAGGTCACCCCCGACGTCCGCCAGGCATCACGAAATTCCTGATGTTCGACGGGATCGGTGACGAACCGAGTCATCGTCATATCTTCCCGCAGATCCTTCAGTTCGACTGCTGACGCACCAGCGTCAACTGCGGCGGCGAGTGCATCGCCGTCGACGGCCGCTCGCGGGCCAAAACCGTAAGCGTCAAACACGATCGATTCGGCATGCAATTTGAATCCACGATCCAGTTCTGCCACCGATGGTTTGAGAGCCGCGAGCGCGACGTCGCGTGAAGCCTGGATTTTCGGGTTCAATCGCTCGCTCAGTCCCGCACTCGAACCTGAGTTACTTAAATCAGAATCTTCCGTGTCTTGCGAAGATGCGGTCCGCATCGCCAGAGACATTGCAGAAAACCCAGCAACCGAACGGGCAAATTGGCGGCGATCGAGCATGTCAGTTAAAACCTTGTGGATGAATGAAAGTCCTCAATGTCCGGACGACCCAGAAGCGAAACTAACGCCCACCAAAATTCGTCGGATCCTTGCGTTTCGGGTTAGTGTTCGCCAACAATAAATAGATTAATCACTCGCTTGCGACGTGCCGCTACAAACTCCCTGAAATTTGGGTTGCCACCCCGGGCACGACCGGCCTCACGCTGCGAGGTTCAGGGGGAGGCTCGTGCGCTGATTCGTGAGCCGTCATTCACTTCTGCGGCAACAGTTGAACGGCGTCGACGATGACGTGGCCGTCGGTATCAGCGTTGCTGATTTCGATCAACGCATCGCCGGCTGGAAAGTAGAATTCTCCGATTGATCCAAAGGCACCGTGCTCCGGTTTCTTTCGCTGGTTGACTTTCACTTCGTGTGACTCTTTACCCGTGTGAACGACGACGGGAACGTTGGTCGCCCGGTTGGCGTTGGACGAGTATGAGATGCGAACTTCGTACTGGCCAGCATCTTCGATCGTGATGGGAAATTGGATGCTCTGGTTTCCCTTGTCCGCATTCCCGTCGTGGCGATATCCGGCGGCAACGTAGGGACCGATTACGGCGCTGGCTTCGTCAAAGCCGGTTCGCGTGGCATCTTCGTCGTCGACAACAATTCCACTGAGCGACTTTGGCGTGATCGACGTGGCGGATTTTCGCACGGGACCGGTCCAGTTCAAGACTTGGCCGTCGGCGACGAGTTGTTCCCGCAGCGCGCCATAGCTGATGGCTTGCACGGAGACATCGTCTTGGATGGCCTGCATCGCGGCGGTCGCGGCGGATTGGCCGAGCACCATGAACACGGGTTCCATGCGGATCGATCCAAATGCCATGTGCGACGCGCTCAAGCAAACGGGGACGAGCAGGTTCTCGCACTCGTCCACATTCGGTGTTAATGAACCGTAGGAAATAGGATAGGGTGAAAAACCGCCGACCTGGACATCGCCTTCGTTTCGCACATGTCCGTCCTCGTTGACGTAACGCTGGACGTTGTGCGAATCCATGGTGTAGGCGGCCAATCCGATGGGGTCTTCGGCAACCTGACGCCCCTGGCAGTGATGTTGCGTCATCACGACGGTTCCGACCATTCGCCGCG
This sequence comes from Rhodopirellula sp., assembly GCA_041688415.1. Lineage (GTDB taxonomy): Bacteria > Planctomycetota > Planctomycetia > Pirellulales > Pirellulaceae > Rhodopirellula. The sequence continues at coordinate 10,565 of JBDNIG010000098.1, forward strand.
CCTCGCGGACGTAGAGTTGCTGCTGCCAACCGTCTTCCCGCTCGAATTCATCCCGGCAGGTTCCCCATCGAGCGACTTCGTTGCGGATGTTCTCGGGCACTCGCGGGTCATTCGCCAGCGTCCACATCAATCCTTGTTGATACGTTCGATGTCGCTGAGCAATTTCTTCTCGCTCGGCGTAGCTGCCGTCGGGATAGTCATAGTTCTGACCAATGAAATCGGTCGAGAACGCCAGTCTGTTATTCGTATCGGTTTTGCGATTCGGCATGCTTGAGTTGATCCAGGGAACTGCCTTTTCGCCCGCTTCGAAGTTACGCAGCAGGAGTTCGTAGTCGAGTGGATCGTAGGATTCGGGTTTTGCAAACGCGATCCGGTTCTCGGGTTCATCCGTCAAACACATCCGATAGCAGTACGCTTGCACCCGCTGATCGCCACTGCCTTCCTCGCCGGGTCCGTTTGGATCGATGCCAGGCAGCAAACCGCTCGACGCATCGCCAGGTACCACGTACGCGTCAACTCCGGGCACGAATTGGTGATATCGTGCATACTGCGTCTCCACACCATTCAACGTCTCATCGTAGACTGCGTTGCCTTCGCGGCCGACCGTGTAGGTGACGCCGGCTTCGGCTAGCAGGTCGCCTTCATAGGTCGCGTCAATGAAGACTCTACCCCGATAAGTACGACCACTTTCGGTTGTCAGCACGGTGATCTGTTTCCCATCGAGTGTCACGCCTTCGGAATGATTAGCGGCGTTTGCCTCGGGGGTTCGGGCAAGTCGCTGCCCATACTGCACCGGTATGTCGTATTGACGTACCAAGTCGTGCATGATCGAAAGGGCCGCGGACGGTTCGAATGTCCACATTGTTTGTTCGGTTTCGCCGGTGCGTGATTGGCCACCGCCACGATAGTCCTCGCGGCGCTGCCACTTCCAGTGTTCAGGTTGTTGGTAGTATTTCTGGACGCGTTCATAGAATTCGCGGGCGATGCCGCCGATCGCGGCTTTGTTACCAATGTCGGTTTGTCCGAGACCGCCCGTCGTCAGACCGCCGATACGTTGGATCGGTTCAATGACAATAACCGAACCGCCCATCCGTTTGACTTGGACCGCTGCGGCGATCCCAGCCGAAGTTCCGCCGTAGATCACGACGTCATACGTTGTCGCATCCGTAGCTCGCACGATCGAACAGGCCGAAGTCGCGTAGCACAGAATGAGAAACAAGGAAGTTCGAAGCAAACAAGCACAAAGCATGGTTTGAGAATCCGATGAGAGAGTAGTAAGTTGATTGGTGTTTAGGCAAACCAGATCACGACCGCCAGAAATAGGTATCCGGTGGCGATCCAGTCACGCACGGTCCAACGATCGCTTCTGCCGTTGAAACGCAGGTATTCTAGCAGCTTTCCGGTCGGGCAGCCGAAACGACAGTAGGCCATCGGAACAAACAGCGATGCTACGATTCCCACAACCGCAACGGTGAGAGTTGCCCAACCCGCGATGGGAAAGAGGTAGGCGTCGAATGGTTCGATGTCGACCAAGCTGAACGTCAGGCCAGCGAGCGCGACGATCAAACACCACAGCAGTAGCAATCCGGGAATGAGTTTTAATAGCTTGGCAGCGGTCCGATTGGGGGTGACCTGATAACCGATCCGGCCTTTGACGAGCTGTTGCACCGCTCCGTGAGGGCATATGTGGGAGCAGTAGATATTTCGTTTGGTAAAGATCGGACAAGCGAACGCAGCAATCGCCAGCATCGCGAGTCCGGCGGCGTTTCGCCACGGCACGCCGTGTTTTGCCCAGCCTGCGATCATCGCCTGCGAGAGCAGATTTCCCGTCATCAGGCCGAGATACACGATCAGCATGAGTTGAAATGCAATCCGCAGTCGCTTGTTCGCACGCAGCGAGGTAAACCCGATGATGATGGCCGCGACAATCACGAGTGCGGTACCGATGTCATGGATGCCCAACCAACTCCATGTGCTCGGTTGAGGCGTGTCTCGTTCGGATTGCAAGTGCTCGCGTGCTGCCGCCGTGATGCCTTCGGCGACCGCGATGCTGGTCATCGTGGCGCCCGAGACACCCTCGACCTGCATCGCTTGCAGATCCGAGGTGGCGAGCTCGTCAACGGATAATCCGTTAAACGTCTGGCGAAAATAGTCGTCCTCGCGCACGTAACCCACGTAGGGTTCATTGTCGTACGATTTCCCGACAACAAAGCCATTCACTTGGCCACTGAGATCGAATCCGATCAAGGTATCGGTGGGGCCTTGATAACCGATGATATTGTCCGCTGCCGGCGAGGTGCGAATGATCGTCCCGATGGGTTGGTCTTCACTAAAAACGTCGATCCCTGAGGAGGCATCGTCTGCGGCGGTGCGATCGGCGGTGGGGAACAGCATGCGAATTTGCGACAAGGGTGGTGGCTCTGGAAAACGCAAGGAGGTTTTCGTTCCGCCGAGCCGATGGATGATCGACTCGGAGATCGCCAGACTCGTCAACGTCGCGCCGGACACCGCGTCCACCGCGGTTTGTTTGCTGACGTCGCGACGCGACTCTCCATCAAAGGATGACAGAAAGCGATCGCTCCGCTGGACTTCGCGCAAATGCTCACGGGTGTCGCCACTACTGAGGATCTCAATCCCGACGACCGTGTCATCGGGCGTAAAAGCCACGAGCACATTCGTGGGCCCTGAGAATCCAATGATATGATCGCTGAACGGTGACGTCTGTAGAACGTATCCAATCGATTCGTCGTTGGAGTTCAGGACGTTCACCGAGCCGTCGTCATTGACCTGGCCGAGCGACGCGGCGTCCGGCATAAGGCGGATCACATCGCCGAGTCGCGCGTTGGTTTCGCGGGCCGGATGAGCCGAGCCCGCCGCGAACCGCCAGTGGACTAGCAGTATGATCGCGGCGAACAGGCTCAAGCGGATTGCGTGAATCAGGACACGGCGAGCCGACTTTCGTGCATCCATCATTTACC
>JBDNIG010000666.1:0-4764 GCA_041688415.1 Rhodopirellula sp.
ATGCGATTCACCGCCCGTCGTCAAACTCCGCGTCGAGCGTCGATTGCGGCGAAACCAGCTGGCCCGCCTGTATCACTGGAAAAGGCACAACCGATTGGCACCACTTAACTTAGAACGCAGAATAATCTAGGACAGTCGAACAAACGGGCTGTCGATTTAGTAACCCGACGCGTAAGCGTGCGGCCGTGTGGAATCCCTCGCTTACGCGTCGGGTTGGTATTTCAACAGTCTCACGAAGTTGGGGGAGTTAGTGGAGAAGTGAAGAACACTCGCGCAAGCCAAGAAGTTGCCCCCCCAAAGATTTGAACAGCCCAAGCGACCGCCCAAACGGCGAATCAAGGTGACGCTGCGCAGCTAGGATTGACGCGACAATGCTTCGACAGGTTTTCCGTGATTGACAATCGGTGTCGGACGACCATTGAAATCCTTGATAAAGACGCTGGACGAATCGATACCCAAGTGCTGGTAGATCGTCGCCAGGAAGTCATCTGGACCGCAGTGGCCCTCGATCACATCTTCGCCGCGTCGATCGGTGGCGCCCAAGAATTTTCCGGTCTCGATCCCGCCCCCCGCCCACACGTTTGAGAATGCGCGCGGCCAATGGTCACGGCCGGGTTGCTTCGTTCCCGCGGGCGCCGAGGCGTTGCCCGCGCCCGTACTGGGTTGTTCGCTAATCTTCGGCGTTCGACCGAATTCGCCCGTGACGACCACCAAGACTTGTTCGTCCAAGCCTCGTTCGTGGATGTCTTCGATCAGCGCCGTTACCGCTTGGTCGTAGGCGGCGGCGCGGAATCGAAGTGCGTCGAAGACGTGATGATTCACCGCGTGGTCGTCCCAGTTACCGACTCGTCCACAAAGTGGTCCGCGGAGGCTGCTCGTTAATACTTCCACACCGGCTTCGACGAGACGTCGGGCGAGCAAGAGTTGTTGGCCCCAGGTGTTCCGGCCGTAACGATCTCGGGTCGCGTCGTCTTCGCGCGTCAGGTCAAACGCATCCTTGGTTTTAGGATTGGTGAGCAGCGTCATCGCCTGCGATTCAAATTCGTCGAGAGCCCCCATTTCACCGGACTGGTCAATCGCTCTGGATAACGTATCGAGCTGCTCTCGCAAACTGACGCGTCGTCGCAATCGTTCGATCTGCGACGGGTCAGAAAGCCCGATGTTGGGGACGACGAAGTTCGGCGAGTTAGGATCTCCCGTCAATGAAAACGGCGCGTACGCGTCGGTTAAGTAGGCCGGTCCGTTGTACTGGACGGGTGGATTGACGCCGACATAGCGAGGCAAGGGATTGTCCCTTGGCCCCTGTTGCGAACGCAAATAATTGGCGACCGACATCCAGTCAGGATACCTCGGTTCCGGTTTGTCTCGCGTGTCAGGGTCGCCCGATAGCAACTGCATCGAACTGGCCGGATGTCCGCCTGCGGTTTGGTGCATTCCCCGCAAAACCGTGAGCTTGTCGGCGATCGCGGCTTGGCGAGGCAACAGTTCCGTAAATTGCAGTCCGGGCACCTTGGTCTGGATTGTTTTGAACGGCCCAGAATATTCGGTGCCCGAATCGGGCTTCGGATCGTACGTATCGATGTGCGAACAACCACCGGGTTGCCAGACCATGATCACGGCGGTCTTGCGCGCCTGGTTGCCCACGGTTGGATGCGCCGCACGCAGTCTCATCATGCCCGGGAGGCTCAACGACGCGAAGCCCGCAACGCCCAGTTTCATAAAACTGCGACGCCCTCGGTTCGTGCCGGATGTCGAAATGGGTCCTGGACAAACTGGAATTTTGTTCACAACGTGGCTCCTTGTTCGGTCGTCGGCTGCGGTAAAACGCGAATGGTAATGGGTTGAGAAACAAGGATTTCAGCGATATCGATCGGCTTGGCCGGCTTTTTGGTTGGCTGCGATGAGTTCGTGGTCAAAACTGGCGGTACGTACTTGGAAACGGCGTTACCGATGAACGCGATCCGGTAATCACCGGGCTTGACCTTGAGTTTCGCGAGATCAATGACCGTTTTGGATGATTCATCGCTGAGCTTGATATCGAACTTGGGATGCGCGGTGAACCCGGCACCGAGCGTCTGCATCGACACGGCCGCTCCCGAGAACTCCGACTCGCGAATGTGGGTCAATTCCACCGTCACGCTCTCGCCTTCGATCGCTTCGATCACTCCCGTATTTCGCGGTACGAGAGCGATTGGCGCTTTCTCGGCTGACCCGACAGACACGGGAATGTCCGCCATCAAACGAGGTGCCGGAATATCCTTGCGATGGTCTTTCACGGGCCACGTCATCGAAGCGAAACAACCCGATCGGCGAATCGGTGTTTCGTTAACCACCGCGTCCGCGTACAAATTTGCAATTGAGTAAGTAGCGGTTGCACCGGGATCAGCGGTCACCAACAAGTGACCATGAGTTTGTCCCGTCGGTATCGTTAAACCTGCCGCCCGGACGCCATCGGGCAATCCCTCCAAGCCAACCTCGATAGGCCCATCAAAACCATCGCGGCGAATTGCAACGACGTCCAATGGCATCGTTTGTCCTGGACGCAGTGCGATGGGTTTGGACAGTGCATTCCGGTCGCCGTTGCGGAGTTGACGGTGCAACGGCCAGGCCACGACCGCAAAGTCCGGAGTCGGCTTGCGAATGATAAGACGATAGATATTGCGAGCGTCCGCGCGGGTACCACCGAACAAATCCGATATTTGCAGGCGATAAACTCCGTCGAGCGGGATCTCGAGTTTGCCCATCGGGTCGGACGAACCGGCGTTGTAGGGCGGTCCGTCATAAGAGTAATGGTTCGACGACATTTTGATCGGGCTGGCGATGTCGTTGAGTGTCGTCACATCCACCCAGTTTTTTTGATTGTCTGATTGCACAAGTCGTTGCACCAAGATGGTCGGATCGGTCGGTCGTCCCAAACGGTGCGAAGCGACCTCGATCCACCAAACGTCCCCTTTTTTGGCCGAGAATTCGTATTGATCGACGTCCGCCGCGACTTCGAAAACGCCTTGGATGTCGCACGGTAACTCGATCGCCATTGATGCGGATGGACCGTCTGCCGCGAGACTCGCTTCCCGGGCGGACGCTTCCATCACGGATCCGTCGTCGGCCACGATGTGCATCGGCGGCCATGAGAAAGACGATACATCGCGGGTTGATGCCACGCGTTCGGCGAGCGAGTCCACGGGCATTTGCTTGACCATCAATCGGTAAAACGTATTCGGCCCGCCTTGAAACGTCAGATCATGCACCTTCAACACGTAGGTGCCGTTTTCTGGCAACACAAAATCGAGGCAATCGCCTCGTCGTTGGGCCATCAAATCGTCGCCCGCAGCATCGGCGATGATCAACACTGGTTTGAGTTTGGAATCGATGCCCGACGCGGCGCAGTCGACCAGTATCCGCTGCCCCGCCTGGCCTTCGAATCGATAATGATTGACGCCTCTGGCCGCCAAGAACGCGTTGCATACCGAAGGCACGGCCAGTTCCAACGCCGACTCCAATGTTGTCGTCGGTTTAGCCTGCGTTTGTTCTGGCAACGTCCCCACGCTGAATGCGCGACCGGACGAAATACCGTACTGCGTCAACATTCTCGCATCATGAACGCCCACCGGACAATCACTTGCAATCGTCACCACGAACTGGTTGGCAATCGCCTGGCCATCTTTGTCTTTTTTGGGTACTGCGGTGATCGACGGGTGTGAGAACAATAACTCGGAATTCGGATCCAATAGTTCGCCTGTGACAATCACGTCCAATTGCGTTCCGACTTGCCCACCCATCGGCATCGTTGTCAACAGGCGCGGCGCCGGAAGACAGACTGATTGCGCCAACGCGGCATGAGCGAAAAGAATGCAGGCGAACAGGACAGGCAACACACGGGAAATCACGGCCAGCACGCGGCGATGAACTTCACCAGAATTTTGGGAAACAATATGAGGCCGAAACTCTTGGCGAGTTTCGTGTCTGAATGAATTCATGGCATATCCTTTAACGGAGGGTGTGAACGATCGGTAAGAACGTATTGGGAGCTGATTCGGAGGACTCAATAATCATAACCCGACGCGTGAGCGAGGTATTCACGTCGCCATCCCTCGCTTACGCGTCGGGTTATGAGGACGTGGAAGATGAATGATGCGAAAAGACTTCTCCGAACGATTCTAGTGATTAAACAGAAACTCTTTTGTGTTGATGAGTGCCCATAACACGTCTTTCAAATTCTCGCGTAGTTGATTTTCATTGAGTTCCGCTTCGCCGATGTAATCGACGATGATTGCAAGTTCGGCATCGGATGCGGATCGGGCGAACGCGGCCGTATAAATTTCGTCAACAATTTCATGGATCGGCACCGGCGGCTTCGTAAAATGGGCTTTGGCGAGCAGCGCGGCGCGACCGGTGCCGCTGTCGAGCTTCGACTTGATGTCCGCTGCGTTGAGAAGATGCAGGCTTTGTGAAAGAGTGGCCGACTGCACTCGCTCACATTCACAAACACTTGCTCCCTCGGGGCGCCCGAACGTTTTCAAGAAAGGCGAAGATTTGTTGTAACTATTGTCCGGCAGCGCGATCGCGTGCGTTCCTTGAGGAAGGTTCGGGAAATCTGTCTGCGTTTGCGCGAGTTGATCGATCGAGTCCAGCATCACCTCGGCTGATAGCCGCGATGGGTAGTATCGTGAATAGTTCTGACGATCGATCTCATTGAATTTTTACGGCAAAGCACTCCGCTGGTAAGACTGCGAGGTCGTGATCAGCCGGATCAACGACTTCAAA
>JBDNIG010000667.1:0-3179 GCA_041688415.1 Rhodopirellula sp.
TCCTTTATTTTGCTAACGCGTGAAGTATATGAAAATTTCGAAGCGCGACGGAACGCGTGGTTGTCTGCTGCGCAGTCTTCGAGATTGTGCGGGAAATACATGCAAAAACACGGGACAACGCCATTCAGTCCTGACACCTTTGATTTCTCTAGCCTCTTTGTCTCCCCGGCGATTACCTCGCACAACTAGCTGTTAGCGTCTCCACCATGTCATTTCAATCAGCCTCTCGAACTTCACAATCCGATGGACCGGCTTGGCGTGTCGCGTTGTTCTACCCAGAACAGGGTGGCTGGACCGAAGCGGACTACTTGGGTCTGCCCGGTGGGCCGTTGGTGGAATACGATCACGGATGCGTGGAAATACTCGACATGCCAACCAAGGAACACCAACGAATCGTTCAATTCCTGTTTATGCTGCTGCAAAACTACGTTCAATCGAATCGCTGCGGGGAGGCTTTCATTGCACCGCTGCCAGTGCGGCTTTGGGCAAAAAAATACCGTGAGCCGGATGTCCTTTTTCTCGATTCGGCACGCAGTCAAACCGGCGGCTATCCCGACGGAGCGGATCTCGTCATGGAGGTCGTCAGTGAAGGGACAGAGAATCGCAGACGCGACACGGAAGTCAAGTTGCAGGAATATGCCCAAGCCGGTATCGCCGAATATTGGATCATCGACCCGGAAGACCAATCCGTCAGCATCCATCACTTAGCCGGAACGCAGTACATCGCCTCCAAATGTGACGTCCACTGTACTGCCACATCGCGTCGTCTCCCCGGCCTGGAAGTCGCCGTGGCCGACGTGATCGCGGCCGGACGAGGCCCCATCCGGCACCGCCAGCCATGACAACGACGATGGGATTCGCACCCGCTGCCAACGGCGGCCTGTTGATCGAGTGAGCCGACCACGAGCGTTTCAGCGATCGTCTGAGTTTCCAGTTCCCCCAGCGGACCGTTACCACGAAAAACACAAAGCAAACGAAAGCTTCGCCCAGAGCCCCCCTCACCACTTTTCTTATTCGCGTCATTCGTGTTTTTCGTGGTCAAAATCCCCAACTCCCAACTCCCAACTCCCAAAACCGTGACAAGCTACCACCACGCCCCCCCCAGTTTGCGAATTTCATCTTCTTCCCGGTAGCATCGTTTGCGAAGAAGGTCATATTACCTGGAACCGGGACCAAAAATCCGGTCAAAAGTCCGCGGGGTGCGTGTCACCCAAACGGACGAAGTCTGCGCGGAGAGCCGCGAGTTGCGAGCAACGAGAAAAACACAGCAGCAGCGAGTCGCGAGCGGCGAGAAAGATGCAACAGCAGCGAGTTGCGAGCAAGCGTTGACGTTCTCGCAACGAGAAACTCAGCACTTGACTGCCTTCCTCATTTCGAGACGGTTAAACGCATCTGAACAATTGATTCGGTTAAACCGCGTGGGCAACGCCCCGCGCGTTCACGAAGAACGTGGCCCGATGGGCACACGGTTTAACATGTTATGCCGAATCAATTGTGAAGATGTGCATAGAGGCTCGTCGCATTCGGTCGAACAATAGCCGCTCGCCCTCATCGTCGAGTGTCGAGTCCACGCAAACAACAGCATGCCTCACCCTAAGAAACTCCTCATCACCGGCGGTGCCGGTTTCATCGGCTCGAACCTCGTTCGGCTCGCTCTGGCCAATGGCCATCAGGTGCTCAATGTCGACTCACTCACATATGCGGGCAATCTCGCCTCACTGAGAGACGTCGAACGCAACTCGAGTTACCAATTCGCGCACGTCGACATCACCGACGCGGAAGCGGTCAGTCAAACGATGCGAGACTACGCCCCCGACGCGGTCATGCATCTGGCGGCCGAAAGCCATGTCGATCGCAGCATCGACGGACCCGATCAATTCATTCAAACCAACGTCATCGGAACGTTCAATCTGCTGCAGTCCAGCCTGCAGCACTACCGGAACTTGTCTCCGGAAAAAGCCGACCAATTCCGCTTTCTGCACGTTTCCACCGACGAGGTCTACGGCAGCCTCGGTGAGACCGGCCAGTTCACCGAAACCACCCCCTACGACCCGCACTCCCCGTACTCGGCCAGCAAAGCCTCGTCGGATCACCTCGCCCGTGCCTGGCAAGACACCTACGGCTTACCGGTGCTGGTCACCAACTGCAGCAACAACTACGGGCCCTATCAATTCCCCGAAAAGCTCATTCCGGTCGTGATCCTGAAATGCCTTCGCGGTGAACCGATTCCGGTCTACGGCCAAGGCGAAAACATTCGCGATTGGCTGTACGTCGACGACCACTGTGACGCGTTGTTAACCGTGGTCGAGAAAGGAACGCCAGGGGAAACATACAACATCGGCGGCAACAACGAGTTACGGAACATCGATCTCGTCCATCTGCTGTGCCGAGTCATGGACGAGCTTCGTCCAATGACGAAGAGCAGCGAGTCGCGAACGCCAGAGAAACTCCATGTCTCCCCTCGCCCCGCAAACGGGGAGAGGGGCCGGGGGTGAGGGGCTATCACCCAACTCGCAACTCGAAACTCGCTACTCACAACTTATTTCTTTCGTCACCGACCGCCCCGGCCACGACGCTCGCTACGCGATCGACGCCACGAAAATCAGTCGCGAGCTCAATTGGCAACCCAAGCAAGACAACCACTCCGGGTTTCGAAAAACGGTCCAGTGGTATCTCGACAACCAAGATTGGTGGCAAAACATCCTCTCGGGCGACTATCGCCTCGATCGACTCGGCCAGGCAACCCACAGCTAATCAATCTTGGTCACTTTGAAATCTAGCGACTCGCCACTCGCCTCTGTCGTCGACAACGATGCGCATTGGGATTTGGTCCTCGAGCCGCATTCGTCGCTCTTCTCCTTGCAACTTGGCGAAGTCTGGCGGTACCGGGATTTGCTGTATTTATTCACGCGGCGAGACATCGTCTCGTTCTACAAGCAGACCATCCTCGGCCCGATCTGGTTCTTCATCCAGCCGATCTTCACGACCTTGGTCTATGTACTGGTATCGATCCCGACATCCGTCACACTCCGCAATCCCGACCCGGCATGCCGAAACTCACCCGTCCAGTACAAGATAGTGCTGGAATCCAAGCAGCCAGCAAGCAAAGATACCCACATCCGCTCGGGCTTACTGTCTCGCGGGAGTATTCGAGGGTCCGTGTCACCCAAGTGGACGAA
>JBDNIG010000668.1:0-12693 GCA_041688415.1 Rhodopirellula sp.
CCCACTTGACCGACAAAAACCGTGTGTTTTCACGTGTTTTTACCGAAATTGTGGCAAAATGCTACCGTTTCAGGCCTCCGAGCCGTCTGTCAATACCTGATCCACGGCTGCGGAGAACGTTTGTACCCCGTCCGATCCGACTTCGGCAATCCGATCTCCAGCTGGCGAAATCCGCCTCAGACCGTCCGTTACGTCGGCCATTGCAGCATCAATACTGGCTGCGGTGTTTGATGTCGCCGCTGGTTCCCCAACAGCCTGCTGGCTCGACACGCCATTACCAGCGTCGACAAGCGACTGTGAATCGGTGCTCGGCAACGGCTCGCCACTGGGGTTGAACAGATCACCAGGGCTCTGTGGGACGGTTTCGTCAGGCGTCCCCGTGCCGCTCGATCCCGTCGAACCGCTCGAGCCAGTTGCCCCGGTGGAACCGGACGACCCGTTCGATCCGCTGGAGTCTGGCGAAGTCAAATTCAACTCGCCTTTACTGTTTTGCAAATTGATACGGACCAACTGCATATCACCCGACTTCCCGACCACGTGCACGACGGAATCATCGTTGACATTGGCGGATAAACTCACCGGTACCGGCGCCTGGTCGGTGGCGTCGGTCGCAGCCGGCCTGTTCGCATTGACCGTGATGGCCGCTCCGGTGTCATCGAGGCTGACTTGCAGTCCCGAGACCGCACCGACTGCCGCCGTACTGGACTGGGCAAACAATGCCTCACCACCAGGACTGACGGCCGCGAGGACCGACAATCGCGGTGCGGACCCGAGCCAGTCAGCGACGCTGTAGTACTCGGCTTTGACGCTACCGAAGTTCAATTCAACGATTTCGTCGCCCGCATCGACTCCACTTTCAATGTTGATCGTTTGAGCGGTCTCCCCATGATGCAGGAACGGGATCGCGGGAGCGTTCAGTTGGTAGGATCCAGGCAACAGATTGGGCACTCGGACACCGTTGTCCGTCACCACGACGCGGGCGTCATTCAGTGGGATGTTAACCGCATTGTTTTGCACATCCGTGCCGGTCAGGGTGAACTGAGACAGGTTGCCGCTGAGCAATCCGAATGAGCTTCCGTTGAACTGCACTTCGATCGCACGCGGCAGATATTCCGCCACCGTGATCGTCATCGTGGCGGGGCCACTCTGCAAGCCACCGGCATCCTCGACCGAGAAATCGAACGTTACCTCTCCGGTAAAATCAGCAGCGGCGGGAGTGAAGATGATGGATTGACCATCAGCAGCGACGGCCACCGTGCCGCTATTCGGTGTGCTCAGGTCAACGAACTTGATCGCCTCACCGATGTCCACGTTCGCCGGCAAATCGGAGATCGAGAGCACCGTTGATGGATCGGCACCCTTCGAGATCGTGATCGAACCGTCCGAGATCGGTGGGACATCGTTGACGCTCGTGACGTTGAACGTCGCCGTCGCGGTAGCCAGTCCACCGCCGCTATCGCGAATCGTGTAGGTGACTGTTTCGGTACCGTTGAAGTTGGCTTTGGGTTGGTACATCAGTGAGGCGCCATCGGTACCGATCGAGACCGTGCCGCCCGCCGATGGTGTGCCCAATGCCGTGATCACGAAGGTTTGGTTGTCGTCATCGGCGGTGTCATTGGCGAGCACGTCGTAGCTCGCCTGCGGAGCATCCTCGTTGATCGCGGGGCTACCGCTGGCGGGGAACGAATCGTCCACCGCAGTCGGCGGTGCATCGGCTGGTTGCACCGTCACCGTCACGGACACCGTGTCGGTGCTCGTGCCGTCGCTGAGCGTGTACTCGAATGTATCGGTGCCCACGAACGAGGCCAGCGGTGTGTAGTTCACCGCACCACCATCGTCCGTGATCGTCAGGGTGCCGCCCGAGCTCGGCGCGGTCACGTCGGTCACGCTGAGCGTTTCGCCCGGATCCGCTGTTTGCAATTCGTTGGCCAAGACATCGAGAGTGTTCGCACCCGACCCCGTGTCGACGATGAACGTGTCGTCCACACCGACCGGTGGATTGTTGACTCCGGTGACCGTCACGGTTACCGGCACGGTGTTTTGCACGCCGCCGGGACCGGATACCAAGTAAGTGAATTCTGCTTTGCCGACAAAGTCTGCCGTGGGTGTGAACGTGACGACACCGTTATCGAGCGACACGCTGCCGCCACTGCTCGGCTGCGTCACACTGACGACCGACAGCGCCCCCGTCCCGGAAACGATCGTATCATTGGCGAGCACGTCGAGTTCGGTCGCACCGCTGTTTTCGGCGACGGAGAAATTATCCGGGTTCGCGGTAAAACTCTGGCCGACGGCGAGCGAAGCACTGCCGTAGCTAACTGCTTCAGCGGGCACGCGTTCGTTGTTGGAGAACAACAGCACCTCACGATTGGTGCCGTCCGCCGGGTTCGTCGCGAAATTGACCGATCCCGCCGCGAGTGTTTCCATCTGCAGCGTGGCCACCAAGGATTGGTCTTCGTTGCTTGGTTTCGAGCCGATGCTGACACCACCGAGTTCGTCGATCAACCCCGTGTTGACCGTCCCAGAGGGCGTGTTGCGGAACTGGACCGGATGATTGATCGATGTGCCGGGAACGACTCTCACGAGCGTGCCATCAAACACGATGTCCGCGTAGGCCGCGTACAAGCCGCCCCGGTCGCCTCGACCGCGTTGGTCGGTGCCGTACATGTTCAGCAAGAACTTGTCGCCGACGTCGAGCGAACTGATCGCGTTGCCGTCCAGATCGGTGATTTCCAATTTGATGCCCGCGAGCGGTTCGCCGGTGACATCAACGTTGAACGACTTCGTATTCACGTTGCTGGCTTTATCGGTCAACGTGACGGTAAATGGATTGTCCCCGGTTTGAGCTGCCGTCGGCGTCCACTTGATCACGCCGGTGCTGGCGACGATCGTCGCGCCGCTGGGGCGCGTCGTCAGCGCGTAGGTGACCCCGCTACCTTCTTCGGAACTGACCAGATTGGTTTGGTAGGGCGTGTTGACGTTACCGGTCGTTTTGACCGTATTGGTGTCAAGGGTTGGCGAGGTCGTGTCATAGGTGACGGAGATCGGTGCGGACGCCTCGCCGGCGGTCCCATCGATCACCTGCCGCGCCGCCAGGGCATACGTGCCTTGACCGATTGCCGCGATGTTGTTCGTTGTGATTGAAATCGTGTTGCCCGACGCGGTGCCCACACCGATCACGGTGTTGTCGGCGGTATCGATGATCTGGACGGTCGCGCCGGTGGTGACTCCGCTGATGTCAAACGTCATCGATCCGAGATTGGTGACATTGTCGGTGTTGCTGCTTCCCGAATCGCTGCTCGCGCGCAGATCGATCGCACTGGGGACCGCGATGGCGGAATCGTCGAAGGTGAACGTGATGACCTGAGTGTCCACGGGCGATTTGTCATCAGGAGCGGTGATGGACGCCGCGATCACGCCGACACCGACCAGCACGTCGCCTTGGAAACCGGCTTTTGGCGTCACCGTGAGTATGCCAGTGGTGGGGTCGACGGTGGCGGTCGCATCGTCCGAACTCGTGCCGCCAACGAAATAGCGAACGGGGTCGCCTTCGACGTCGACGCTTTCGAGTTGCAAGGTGGCTGGCCCGTCACCGCTGGCGACAATCGGATCCGCAATGGGTTTCAGGAAGGGCTGGCTGTTGATTTCGTTCCCGTTTCCGTCAACGTCTTGCGTCACGGTGACCGGGACGACTTCTTGATGCTGCTTGCCGCTTCCGTCGGTGATCGTGAATGTCACATTGGTGGTGCCCGGCGATCCGAGGGCCTTGAGCATCACGACACTGTTTTCGGTGTCGTTGAAAATCGTCGCGTGGCTGATCGTTACGGGAGTGGTGGGCTTTAATTTCGCACCCCCGATCGTTGCCACATTGACTCCGCTGATCGCCTCGCGGACGTCTTCGCCCTCGACGAGCTGCCCAAATACGGAGTGCTGGAAATCCAAGTATCGAGTTGGGACTTCTGTCACGAAGAGCTGAGAATTGTTCGTGTCATCGGTGGTTTTGGCGAACGACAGCACGCCCGAGCGGTTGTGTTGCAGGTCGGGATTGAAATCGTCGTCAAAGGTACCCAAATCCGAACCGCCGGAGCCGTCGCCGTTGGGATCGCCCGCCTGAATGACAAAGTTGTCAGCGACACGGTGGAACAAAATCCCATCATAAAACCCGTCGTCGGCCAATTCAATCACGCGGCCGGTGGCTTCGGGAGCACGCTGTTCGAATAATTCGAACACCATGTCGCCATAACCCTCCATGTCGAGTCGCAGCGAGCGGTTACCCGTCAAAACCGTGCCCGACAAGACCGAGGGATCTTCAACAGAGACGGTCACCGTCAATGGCCCGCCGTTGGCGTCGTAGGCGTCAATCGGAATGTGCAGCGGCGAGCCGATCGCCACGGTCTGCGGGCCGATCTGCTGGAACGTCGGCAGGTTTTCAGCCGGATTGACGTAGCCGCTCGCGTCGATCAACGACTCAATGGATTGCACACCCGAGTGATGTGTACCATCCGGGAAGATCCAGGTCGGATATTCGGTAATATTCAGGTCCGCATACTGCGGGTCTTGCGACCGGGCGGCGTCATTGAGCGTCACGTCCGTGAATGGCAGGTACTCCTGGCCGTCCTGGAACAATTGCTTCTGCTGCGTGCAGGCCGGACACCACGCCGCCCCGTAGAATTCAAATCCCTCCTGGTCGAGGTGCTTGGCGAGCTGGACCAGATCGACCGGCGCTTCACCTTCGGCGGCAACATTCGACATGCCGCGATCACTCGCCGTGGAATCCGTCACGCTCGACACGTCGTCCGCTGTCGTCGGGGTCGGATCGGTGAACCACATGCCAACGTCACCCGCCATCATTTGCCGACCTTCGAGCGTCTCGAGCAGCAATCGCCCACGATCAGCGGAAACTTTTGCCGCGTCCCCACCGCGAGCATCCAAGGCGATCAGGCGGGCGAGACGTTGGCGCAATTTATGAGCGAGATTCATCAGCAAACGCGTTCAATAGGATGGGTTGAGTCCTGCTGCCACCATGGCGTGGAAACGCAGGAGATATCGGAAAAGTCGACGATTAGCCGTCGTGTTAACAAGGTATTTCAGCACAGCCGGAGAGGGTTCGCCAACCGGATAACTCGCCTCAGTCTTCGCAGCTAGCCAGGAAGTTTCCAGTTGTGTCAGCGAAAAAACTCTAGCACCCAGTTGAACACCCAGCGAACCGAAAACACTCTATTAACGTTCCCAGGTCACCGATAAACATCATTTAAAATGGCATTTCAGCGGGTTTGTCCGACGCAAGTGTGGGATTTTTGTACGAAGACTGCTGCACCGGCGGTACCCATTTTGACGTTCGCCGCAACCATTTGGTTCCCTTGCACGCCCATGCCTACCTGTTTGGGGGGCGGGCAATGCCTTGCCCTCGGCTAGCGGGCGTCTCATCAGCACAACACGTTTGCCCGCTAAATCGTATCCCCTGAACCTTTTTCACTGCTCGCATTCCATGCCGAAAACGAAATCCAAAAAGCAGTCCCGTCACCCCGATCCAGATCCTCACGAGCCCCTTGATCGCCAGACACTGATTGTCGGTCCCAGCCCCGGCGATCGTGCGGTCACCCTGCCCGCCGGCGAAGTCGTGGCCGTACCGGACACCTGGGAACTGCTGCCGCCCGGAGACGCGGGGGTGACGCGGCGGGTCAAAGCGGCGGGGCCGACTTGGACTGTCAAAGAACGCAAGGGCCGGCGTGAGTTCTCGCAAGGTCTGTGGGCTGACTCGGCCCAGATCGAAACCGCTCGGGCGTCCATGGCAGCAACCCGCAACACGCCGCAGTACGCCAAGACCAAAGCGGCCGCCAAGACCCGCCGTGATGAGAAACAGGGGGAATACGTCGAGGATTTCCACGCTTCGGTGACCGCGTTTCTGGCGTTCGACGCGGACTACGCCAGCGTTGCCGAGCGACTCGCCACTGCGGTCACCCACCACGTCACCCCCGTCGGCAGTGGCACGGTGGCGAGGACGCAGCGAATTCCGATCGAGCAGCGCGCCGAGTCCGCCGTGATCGCCTGGATGCGGCACCAAACCACCGCCTACGACAACATGTCGATCGCCCGCGTAAAAGGTCAGCGACGTGAAGTCCGCCGGCAACTCGCGGCCGAATCACGCCGCTTGCTCAAAAGATACCGCAGCGGCGATCTCGACGCCATGAAACACTGCCCGCTGGCCAAGGCGCTGCGGGGGTAGGTGGGGGCGAAGGAGAGTAGCGGCGCCAGCGGATTGCGGATCGATGGTTCATGCTGATAGTCAGAGAACACCATCGGGTCAGCACCATTGTCGCCGTCGCTGAATAAGCCTTTGGTGCTGATCGCGTTGTCGAAACCTTCAGGCATGATCGGTCCAACGCGATGGAATAATCCACCGCTCATTCGCTCGAGTTTCCGTGCTGGGAAGCTAGGAGGCAGCCTTCGTGGCTTCCCGTCGGGCTTCGTCGACGCGGTACATCTCTTGCCATGGTAGTTGGATGCCGCCATCGATGGTCAGCGTGCTGCCGGTGACGTATTGGCTGCCGGAATCGCATAGGAACACGACACCGCGGCCGATTTCGTCGATCCGGCCCAGTCGTCCCCAAGGCAGCTCAGCGGCCCGATTTTGCAGGGTTTCTTCGGTGAAGAACTTGCGTTCGCCGGGCGTGTCGATCCAGCCGGGATGGATCAAATTGACGCGGATCCAATGCTGGGCCAGTTCCACGGCGGCGGTGCGGGCCATTTGGTCATTGGCCGCCTTGGCCATGTTGTAAGCCATCGCCCCAGGCATCGCAATTTTGGCGTGCGGGCTGCTAATGACGACAATATTGCCGCCGCCCCCGCCGTCCACCATCTTTTGAGCGCCGCAGCGGACGAGGTGGAACGCGCCCCACATGCTGACGTCAATCGTTTTCTGGAATTCACTCAGGTCCGACTCCAGCATCAGGTGCCGGTCGCTGTAGGCGGCATTACTGACGACGATATCCAAACCGCCCATTTTCTCCGCCGCCGCGTCAATCAATCGCTCGACTGATTCCCGCTCACCCATGTTGGCGGGCAGGGTGTGGGCGATGACTCCGTGCGAGCGGCATTCTGCGGCGACCTCATCGGCTTCTCCGGCATGAGAATGATAATTGATCGTGACGTCCGCTCCCGCCTGCGCCAACGCGATCGCGATCCCGCGCCCGATTCCACGCGAGCTGCCCGAAACGACCGCGCGTTGGCCTTGGAGCGGTTTGGAATGGGAGCGAGATTCAGGTTGTTCAGCAGCCATAGGGAAATTGCCGGAATCGAAACGAAGGGAGAAAAAGACCGATTACCGATAGCGTAGCGGGAATCGAGGCGGCGTCGAGAAGGTTTCAAACGGGCGCGGCTGAAAAAGAGAGTTCGGCCGGTATACCAAATACCGGCGTATGGATTCTCAGCCTGATTTCGGTGATAGACACCAGGCACATGGCGAGCGGCGTGAATCACTCAACCGCCGCTTGCAGCAGATGGCATCAGCGCGGTGACGCGAAGGTCGACTAAGAGCGGGCCAACCGAAAAGAAGTGGTTAGACGCGGGCTCGAACCGCGGACACCGGCCTTTTCAGGGCCGTGCTCTACCAACTGAGCTATCTAACCTGAACAATTTATCGCCCACATAGGATACAAACAGTTTTGAAGCTGTCACGGGGTGGCTTTTTTGTTCAACTAAGTAGAAAACTACGCTATCATGTGGGTTCACGTCAATCGGCCCCACCACTCTTTTTTCAAAAGCGACTCCTCATGGGCTCGGCCGCACCCCCCAACTCGAACCCCGACACCGCCGAAGTCATCGACGCCGAGGACGCCGTCGTCCGCAAAAAAGATGGGATAGGCAGCTCACCCTCCGCCGTGAATGCTGGACTCAGCCCCATTCAAGCGAAGCGGTTGGCGGAGCGGGAGAAGCTACGAACAAGCAAATTCGACGCCGTTTCGTCGCTGTTCATGGCGATGATCCTGTTCCTTGGCGTGTTCGTGCTCATGCTGTTTATCGTGTGGTTGACGATGCGGATGCCCATTCGCGTTAAACCGATCGAGCCGATCATCGAGAATGCGGCCGGTCGGGCTGACAACGCGGAAGGTTTCGAACGCGATTTCGAACCGCCAGGGGCGGAGGAAGTCGAAGAATTGACCGAACCGACACTGCAAGACACCATCGAAGCGGTCACCGACGCGGTCAGCAGCGTGGCCGCATCGCTCGATACGATGAACACGAACGCCTCGGCGAGCACGGCGGGATCGGGCAAGGGCGACAGTAGACCGCCGGGGCCCGAGGGCGAAGGCGATGACATCGTGCCGCGATTCGAACGCTGGCAGCTCAATTTTACTGCCAAAAACATCAAGGGCTATTCGCAGCAACTCGACTTCTACGAAATCGAACTCGGCGCGATCGGCGGCACGCAAGGCGTTGATTACGCCTCGAATCTCTCCACCCGTCCGCAGTCACGACACGATGACGACAGCCAGGCGGAGAAACGACTGTATTTCATGTGGACCACCAACAGCCCGCTGAAGAGCTATGATATCCAGTTACTCGGTCAGGCTGGC
Source organism: Rhodopirellula sp. (assembly GCA_041688415.1). Classification (GTDB taxonomy): domain Bacteria; phylum Planctomycetota; class Planctomycetia; order Pirellulales; family Pirellulaceae; genus Rhodopirellula. The sequence goes on from JBDNIG010000668.1 coordinate 8,577, forward strand.
ATCACCACCGGGGGACGGCAAATTATCAAATTCATCCCCAAGGAACTCGAAAATATATTAGCTCACACGGAATTGGAGTACGCTGCCAGCAAAGGACACCAAAGCGTCACCGAAATCGCGAAAACGGTCTTTCTGAGCAAGCCCGCCGGAAGCGGATACGCGTTTGAAGTGATCGAACAACGCTACCGAAACCCTCACTAACGGACTTTCGATTTGATCCCTCGCTGACGCGTCGGGTTACGATTTTTCCGAAAAAATTGTGAACACGACTCAATCGACAGCCCGCTCGCCACGCTCCGCAAAACAACCATCGCCGCCTGAACTCTCTTTCCCTGAACCCTCCTTCTCTGAACATTTCGTAGGATTTGACCTTTGTTACTTATCGCTGCCGTTGACCTCTACACGATGATCTCCAACTCCACCTACGGTGCGTTGGCGGCCGTGGCGTTGTGGGGTCTGTATCAAATTGTCATCGTGTGGACCCGTGTGGCTCAAAAACGGTTTAAAACGGAAGAGCAACAGGACGCGTTCATGGACGATTGTGAGCAAATGCTCAAAGTCGCCGATTTTGAGGGCGTCGAGGAGTATTGCGAGGGCGACGTCCGCGCGATCCCGCAGATGATGCACATGGCGATCGATAATCGCGGCGAAGGTTTCCGCCGCGCCCGCCAGATCATGATGGACCGGTTTCAACGCGACGTGATGAGCGATTTAGAATACCGACTCAGTTGGGTCAGCACGGTGATCAAGGCCGCGCCGATGATCGGGTTGTTCGGGACGGTGTTCGGGATGATGGGTGCGTTTAAGACGCTCGCGACCGCCGAAAGTGTCGAACCGTCACTATTGGCCGGTGATATTCAGGTGGCCCTCGTGACGACGGCCAGCGGTTTGGCGATCGCGATTCCATTGATGATCCTGGTCGCGTCGGTGAATATTCGTATCGCCAAAATGGAAGACCTCGTCGGTTCCGGCCTGACTCGGTTCTTCGAGGCGTTCAAAGCGGGATTGGCGGTCGCCGCCACCCGTCCGGCTCCGGCGGCAACCGAAACCGCTGCCGACGCCGAGGAAGCCGACTACGTGGAAACCATGTGAAGGGTAGACCATCATGAGCAATGACCTAATCGACGACGATGAAGACGAGATGGACGCCGTCCCGCGTCGCGAAAAACGCGAAGAGGAGGAGATGGACATCACGCCGATGATCGACATCACTTTCTTGTTGCTGATCTTTTTCGTGGTGGCGTCGAAAATGGATCCCACCCAGACCGGCAACATCCCCGAGGCCCAGAATGGATTGGCGATTTCAGCGAAAGATTCAGCCATCATTTTTATCGAACCCGCTGGCGATGACGCCCCCGCGATCCTGAAGCGACGCGATCAAAGTGAGTTCAGCAAAGACGAAGAAGCTCAGGCGACTGAAATTGTCGAGTACATCACCGACGAACTCGAAAAATCAATCAGCAAGAACAAAGACCAGGTGATGCTGCTCGGGGATGGTCAAGTCAAGGTTTCCGAAGTCACCCGCGTGCAAAAAATCATCGGCGACGAATTCACCGACATGCAGTTCACGTACATCGCCGTCAAAGAAAAATAACCGAGGAAAGTCGTCGAATGTCGATCAGTGTCCAATGCCCGTCGTGCAATGTGCGTCGCAAGGTCAACGAGAGGTTGGTCGGGCGGACGATCCGTTGCCCGGGATGTGACCAACCGCTGGCGATCCCTGCCGTCACGGAAGCGGAACCGCACGACGTGACTGATTCCAGTGCGGTTGCCGATGACGCCGTGGTCGAGGCAATCCCGACTGCGGCTGAAGCCACACCCGCCCCCGCGACATCGAAGCCTCGTCCTCCCGCCAACAACGTGGCGGCCGGACCGGCCGTCGCACGCCAACCGCATCATGCCGAGCACCCACCGTCGGCGCTGCTGCTCGAAGATGAGGAAGACGCGATGCCGCCGCGCAAGAAACGCGAGGACGACGAACTCGACATGACACCGATGGTGGATGTGACGTTCCTACTGCTGATTTTCTTCATGGTCACGGCGAGCTTCAGTCTGCAGAAATCCATCAAGATGCCCAAGCAAAACTCAGATTTGCCGAGTATGTCCAATGTCGAGGAACCCACCGAGGAACTCGATCCGATCGAACTGGAGATCGAAGAAAACGGCAGCTTCCTCGTCCTGGCAGCCGACTGGGAACGAGAAACACCCGGCAAACAGAACTTGGTCAGCGCGCTCAAGCAAGCCATCGGAGCGAACAAGGACGGCATGCGGCTGGATATCAAGGTCCATGAGAACGCCCAACTGCAAATGCTCGTCGACGGCATGGACGCCGGCATCATCGCCGGCTTCGAAGAAATCCAGGTCGCCGAAGTCGACGGGTTTGATTAGGTGGCGAAACGCCACAGCTACTAGCTACTAGCTTCTAGCTCCCCCCTCTCTCCCGCTCTCCCCCTCTTCTATCCTCTTCACCTGCTGGGCTAGTAGCTAGACGCTAACAGCTAGCAGCTAATAACTGTTCTTTATGCTTGCTAACGAACTGATTGACCGCTTGGAACGCCGTGGTTTGCTGGACCAAGAAATTATCGAAGCCCTCCGCGAACAACTGACCGAGGGCGGTGCCCGAGTGACGCCCGAGGCCGTGGCAAAATTGCTCGTTGACAATGGACAATTGACGCGTTTTCAAGCGTCCAAATTGATTGGTGAACTTCGCAGTCCTGATTACGAAGATGTGGTCGAGGCAGTCGACGCCGATGATGATTTGGCCGCCATCGGCGGCGAAGACGACGTGATGATGGTCGACGAAGTATTCGATGCCGAGCCGATCGACGCCGAACCGGTCGAGGCGGTCGCCGTCGAAGCTGAACCGGTCGAAGCAGTCGCCGTTGCCGAGGACGTCGGTGAAAAACGCCCACGACCCAAACGACCGTCCGGCCGTGTCGCACCGCCCGAACACAAGTCGGTGTGGGATTCGTTCAAAATCTACGGTTATCTCGGCATCATTGGTTTCTTGGCCATCGCCGGATACGGGTTCTATTTTATCCTCACAAAAGCCAGCGCCGACGACGTGATCGATGCTGCCAATAAGCAGTACGACAGCCAGAGCTATCAACCGGCTCAAGACGCCTACATTTCATTTTTGGCGCAGTACGGTGAAGACAATCAGTATTCGTCGCGGGCCCGAACCCGCATCGGGATGTGTGAAATCTACCGCAGCGCGCAGATGACCGATCCCACCGAAGGACTGCATAAGGCCAAGGAGGTATTGCCGCGGATCATTGACGAACCCGCCATGAATGACGAACGCGGTAACCTCGCGGCGCTTCTTGTGGACATTGCCGAGAACATCGCCAAGGAAGCTCGCAAGGCAACCGAGACGGTCGAGAAACAGCAACTGCTCGATGAACTCGACGAACAATGGACGCTGATCGATAATCCCAACTACATGCTGACCTCGATGAAAACCACGCTCGAAGGGCGTTTGCTGCAGGTCACCGAGGCGCGTAACCGCGTCAAACGCGATATCGTCCGCAACATCCAGTTAGACGAAACCGAAGCGGCGATGAAACAGGCGCTCGCCGAAAAAGACACCAAGCAAGCCTACGACCTTCGCAACGAACTGCTGCGGGATTTTCCCGAACTCGCCGTCAATCCGCGTCTGACGGTACTCGTCGGCGAAGCCAGTGAAATCCAAGAGACCTTGGTTTCCCTCTCCAAAGATAAACCCGAATCGATCACGACGCCGATCGAAGAAGGGTCGCTGAAGTCGATCGTGTTGACCAATCGCGTTGAGATCAAACCGCCCGTGCCTGGATTGCAGGATGAAATTTTTTACCTGCGCGCAGGCGGTAGCGTGCTCGCTTTCTCGGCTTACGATGGCCAATTGTTGTGGCGGAAATTTACCGGCTACGGCGAGGATCACACACCGATTCGGCTCGACGACGGCAGGTCCGTGCTGCTCACGGATCTCAATGAGAACGAGGTGCAGAGCTACCGGGGCAAGGATGGCGAATTGCAATGGCGAGTGAAAGTCGGCGAAACATTCGTGGAACCGGTCGCTGGCAAAGATTCGATTTTGATCTCCGTCCATTCGGGCAAATTGATTTCCTTGGATTCCGAA
>JBDNIG010000669.1:0-4874 GCA_041688415.1 Rhodopirellula sp.
GAATCTGAGACGCTATCGAAAATCGATACGCGGCCCCAAGAAACCACCGCCAAAGCGAACGAATAAACGCAAGTCCGTTCACGTCTCCACAAAGCGACTTCTCGATAAACGCAATGAAACGTGATGTTGAAAGCCCTGGTCTTGGCGACTTCCGCTACCGGCAGATTCGTCAGTAATAAAATCGACGTCCACCGCGAAAGTTGCGTGGAGCGTTGCTTTTGCAGAGCGAACGACGACACTCAAACCGCTGGATCCTTACCATGCGTGCCGGATACCGAAGTGCATGCCTTGCATCATGAATGTGCCATTGCTCACGCTCGATCGTGGGGTGTCCAAGGTGTTGGTGGGATCCATGATGCCGGACAGTCGAACGGCGTCGGTCATGGCGATGATGTTGTAGCCGAACGTGACGTCGAACCTTGGGTATTTGTGCCAGCCGACGGAAACGTCAAACTCTGGCACCCATCCGAACGTGCTCGATGAGTACGAACCGCTGTTGGCACTGCTGACCAATAAACCGGTATCGTTGATCGCCGGTGGGGGTGTGTTGGTGGTAATCACGGATCGTCCACGCCGTTCGGCTTGCCGTTTGATTTGTCCAAAACCGATTTTGCCCAACCAATCGAAGCTCCAGCAACCTTCGCGGTATCCTCCGGCGAACCCGAACTGGCCACCATGGAAATTATTGGTGGTTTCGAACTGATCCAACGTGGTCAGGTTATTGCCGATTTGATCTGGGAAAGCATCTTGCGTCTTGGTGCTCGTCGTTGACAGGCTCAGGTCTTCGTCGAGATGCATGTACTGGTAGCCGTAGAGCACATCGAAGGTCGTCCCCAGCCCGCCGGTCAGGAACTGGCGTACCGAGATATCGCCGCCATAGACTTTGCTATTCGCGCTGAGACTGACGCCACCGAAGCGACCGAAGTTTTCGTTGGAATCTGGGAACGCGATCAGCACCGAGTCCGGCACCCCATCATTGGTCGTCGGGATCGCGAGGATGGGTCCGGCATTGATACCCTGGCGCGCCGAGTAAGAAAGCTCCGCCTCCGTCGCGGTCCAGCCCCGAAATACGAGACTGCGGTTACGGCAATCGTCCAGCCACGTGCCGAGCGTTAAACGTCCACCCGCGGTGAGGTCGTGAAAAGCTTGCTCGCCACCGGCGAGAATGGTCGCACCGGGGAGTTGCCCCGCATCATCCGCCGTGGTTCCGGACGGGCTGGTCGTGACCAACGCTGGGATCGAATCGCCCTCGCGAAACAACAGCAATAACTCGATCGACCCGAACCATCGACTGGGATCCAAACTCAACGACGCGTTGCTCAAATCAGCGCAACGATTGCAACCGTCGCAACCGAGACCGTCGCAGCTACCGTAGTCGCCGTACCCGCCGTCACACTGAACAAAACCGCCGTCACAGCCGTCCGACCACGTGCCACCCAAGCCGACGTCGTCGGTCCACTGCGTGGTCCCGGAACCGATGATGCCACCCTCGACCCACGTTTCTTCCGGTCCGCCGCGCTGGATCAAGGTTTGCCGCGAGCCACGCGAACTGCGCCGCATGTTCTGCTGTGGACCGCGAGCGATCGTCCGTCGCTGCGCCGGAGTCTGCAACCGCTGTGGGCCACCGCTGACGCGTGGTGGCTGCTCATAGGAGGTCTGCTCAACTGCGGCCGGTTCGCGGAGCGGTGCGGATTCAGGTGCGCGTTCGTCGGTATCAGCGGCGAGTGAGAGCACCCGTGCTTTGCCACGCGGTACCATCGACGGCAACGGACGGAGATTCACCGGTTCGATCTCGCCATGGGCATCCCGAAGTGGCGATTGACGCAGCGACTCGGCGAGCGATTCGTTCTTGACATCCGCGACGTCCGATTCGCGCAGCGTCCGAATAGGTTGTGGTGGCGGCGTCGCGGGCCCCGCGGGGTTGTACGTCGCCCGGTCGGGCAGCTTCGTTCGCACCTGAGCCGTCACCGATGTCGGCACCGCGATCGCACTGGACACCGTGATCGCGAGCAGTGCGCCGGCCAGAGGACCAGCGTTCATTCGACGGGGTGTTGGGGTCATCACAAAATTCATTCAACCGAGGTCCGTTCAACCGGGACATACCAAGCGAGGCGGCCGCGCAAGACGCACGCCCGACAGTGATATCGGGCGTGCGGGTTGGGAGGGTTGAGTGAATTTGGCAGGATTTGCCGATTGCGATGGCTTGAACGGCTCAGCGACCTCTCGCACCGAGGTGTTCGATCGCCTTTTGCAACACCGCATCGTCAACTTCGGTGGCGACGTGACCATTGGCGTCGGGGCGAGCGGCGATGTAGGTCGGTGGAACAACGACGGTCGGCTCAACGCCACTGCGGCTGATCGCCTTGCCGCTTGGGGAATAGAACTTCGCCGTCGTCAGGCACAGGCCGAATTTGCCGGACTGCATCGGAAAAATCCCCTGCACGCTGCCTTTTCCATAGCTCGTTTCGCCGATCACCGCCCCCCGCTGGCTGTCGTGAATCGCACCCGAGAAGATCTCGCTGGCACTGGCACTATTGCGATCGATCAGTACGACCATCGGTACATCCCAAGTATTTTGGCGGTCAGCGGTGTAATCGATATTCTCGCGAGCATTGCGGCCCCGCGTGGTCACGATCCGTCCGTCACTGAGAAAGAGATCCGCGACGTCCACAGCGGCGGACAGCAAACCACCGGGATTATCACGAAGGTCCATGATCAGCGATCTCATTTCGGTTCGATGCAAAGCCCATAACGCTTGTTCGACCTCCCGAGGCGTCGATTTTTGAAAATTGGTCAATCGGAAATAGCCGATGTGGTGGTCCGGATCGACAATATGGACATTCTCGACGCAGGGCACATCGACGCGCCGCCGCGTCACCGATAGTTGACGCTCGGTTTGGTCAGCAGAACAGATCGTTAATGCCGCTGCGGTGCCTTCGGGCCCCCGCAGTAGATCGGCGACGTAATTGGGTTCTTGCTCATCAGCACGATTTTCGCCGACCGCCAAAATGCGATCACCAGGAACAATGCCGGCCTCCGCGGCCGGGCCGCCGGGGATCACCGATAAAATCAGCAGCGAATCGTCATCCGCCTTCAACTCGACGCCCAGCCCCACGAAATTGCCTTCGATCGTCGAGAACATCTCGTCCAACTGGCCTGGCGAGAGCAACCGCGTGTAAGTATCCAGCGTCGAGACCGCGCCGCTGACATACTCGAGCACCGTAACGGTGCCGGAAATACCGAGTTCCTCGTGAGCCATCGTGGCGACCGCATTGACGGTTGCTCGCAAGTCGAAGCGGCTTTGCGTGGAGCGATCAGCGATCCGGCGATGGATCGCTTGACGAAACGCTTCGATCCGATCGCGTCGATCCGCATCGACCACGCGGTCAATGAAATCGGGCTCCGTCAGGGCGACCTCCAGAGCCGCCGTGCCGTGTAGCAGCACTCGCGACCACTCGATCGTATCGACGTAATGGGTTTGCAGGTTCGCGAGAATCTCGCTGTATAAATCCAACGTTTGTGATGTCGACATTTCACGAACGCTCTGCAGGTACGTACGATCGTCATAACGCCGTTTGACATCAAAGTGCAGCCGGCTGATCAGCAATCGCTGATACAGGACGCGATCATCGGGGAACGCCCGCGTGGCGGAGTCGTAGTGATCGATCGCGTCGCCCCACTGCTCGGCCCGCTCGAGTTCCAAGCCGGCCTCGAGTGATCGGTCCCGCGCCGCAGTGTCGTTGAGCGATTCGCCGCTAGCTGACTGAGGCGTCGTGGCCGAACCGCTGCCCGGGGCAGTCCGCGTGGGTGCCACCGCTCGCTCCTGTGCGAACGTCGCCACGGGCGCCAACGTCGCCGCGGGCGCCGCCAGCGTGATTGCGGTCAGCAGAACCCACGATCCCAGCGCATTACTCGGGTGACAACATCGATGTGGGCGAACACACGATACACGTGACAACATTTCCATGCGAATATTCCATTCAAGTGTCCAGGCGGGGAGGGGGAACGCCGCGTGATCGACACTCGAGAAAACGCGGCTGAGCAAACTTAGGTCACAATTGGTGCCCGGTCAAAAAACCTCGCCGAAAAAATTCGCTTCATCTCCTCTAACCCGAACAACCCGACCTGAGCAGGTGCGGTCGATTCGGTTGGGAGGAAGCGGAGACGAGTGCGAACATCGCATCGATCTCCTGATTCCCGGCGGTTTGCGCTTCCGCTGCGCGTGAAAGAGAAATCGTCGCGGGCATGTTTCACGATATTCCGACGTGAAACACACCGTCGACCGCGTCTGCCGGCCGGCAATTCCTCTTTGGCGTCGAGTTATTAATAGGCAGTGTCTCGCCGGCGGGCAAGTAAAAAAGGATGCTCTCGTCGCTGGGAATCATCAGCCACGAGTGGGCATGTGTTAGAATGACCGAGGGTAGCAATGGCCGAGGGTGACGCGAACTTGCCATCATGGATGTGGCTACCCGTCTGGACAATTTCTTTCCCACGTCTGTCACTGAATATGAATCGTTTCGCCACAGTACTTTTCACGGCCGTATCGATGGCGACGGCAACGGTGTCTGTCACGGCATCGGACGACGCCGAGTCGCCACGCGTGCCGGATAACGTGCAGGTCGTTGGCGAGCCCGAATTCAACGCGACACGTCCGCTCGGGAGCGACGAATTTTCGTTGCGTCGTCGTTCGACAATGGATCTCTGGCGAGATCGAGATCGGTATCGCGAGTCGATTCTGACGGCGGCCCGCAGCGACGATCCCGAGGCGGCGGAGCGGGCGCGGTGGATAGTAGGCCGTTGGCAGCGAGGAATTCTGTCGGAGACGCCGCTGGACCTCGCCCAGGAACTCAGCACACTATCTCCGGTTCAAGCGA
>JBDNIG010000670.1:0-3423 GCA_041688415.1 Rhodopirellula sp.
CACAGGCTGGAAGCCAATGCCACGTCGAAATCACAGGCTGGAAGCCCGTGCCACTGGGCTCGGTGGAGTACTGACATGATCGCCGAGGCCAGTGACACGTTTGGTCACGGGGGGGCGAAACCCCAAGAGAATGCCGGTTTTTTTGAAATGATTCATCGAACCCGGCGGAAACTCGGGCCCGCGATCACATGGAGGGCTTTTTTCCAAGTCGATTTTCTCAGGACGACGGAGTGACCTGATGTTTCATCAAAAATCTCGATCTGCGGGCGACCGAAGCGACGATTTAGGTGGTGATTTGTTGACGTTCCTCTTTCGTATGATCGTGATGGGGGCGGTGGTGATGGGTGGGGCAACCGCATTGCCGGCACAGTCCAGGCCCGCTGCCGGTGTCTCGATGTCACCCGACCAAACCCGCCAATCGGTTCAGTGGCTGGCCGACCAATTGATGCAGCACGTGCCCCATCGTATTGATGGCGACGATGATTGGGGCGACACAAAAAGGGTGTGGGCGGGAGTGAAAGTCCGTCGCGATGGCTGGGAACTCAGAACGCATCGACGTTGGCGTGAGTTGCGGCACGGTCGCTGGGTTCGCTATGAAATCAACCTGCCCGAATTGGCCGCTGAGCCATCTCAGGCGAACGGTACGGCCGGTGCCGAAGTCGCACCAACGGGTGCCGAAGTCGCACCAACGGGTGCCGAAGTCGCACCAACGGGTGCTGAAGTCGCACCCATGAGTTTCGGAGTTCCGGGTAGTGATGTCGCGGCTCTGCTCCAGCATTCTGAAGCCTCCGAAATCGTCAAAATCCATAGCGTGACGCCGGTTCGCACCGACGATGGACTGCAGAGCTGGCGCGCCGACGCGACGGTCTCGACGCCCGCCCGTTTCTCCGTTCGCGTCGAGCGGTGGAACTTGGGCGCGATGTGGTTCAGCATCGAAATCTCCGGCAAGATGAACTTGGCGATGCGGACCACGCTGACGATCGGGATTTCCGCGGACGTCACCGAAATACCACCCGCGATGCAGTTGGATGTGGCCGTCGAGCAGGCTTCGCTGGTCGTGAGCCACTTCGAAGTCGAGCGGATCAGTAAACTGGGCGGTGACGCGGCCGAGGAGATCGGCAATTTGGCCGAGCACACCATCGGTAAGATCTGGCTTCGCAAGGAAAACGCCCGCTTGGTCAACCGGCTCAACAAATCCATCGCGAAAAATCAAGATTCTCTGCGGTGGTCGATGGTCGATTGGCTTGCTCAACTGGCACCATGAACTTTCTCTGCCACGCGCTCCCGACGATGAACTGTTCGCCTCCCAAGGATGTACCGGTGCGAGCGATTTGTACGGGAATGCCCGATTTTTTATCGGTGATCGATCGCCGCATTCGCGCACGCAGCCGCGTGGCGGAGCCATTTTTAGATTCGGACGATCCAGTCATGCGGAACGTCGCCGCCGGCATCGTTTCTCATATCGCGGATGATCGCTGGTTCCATGGCGGTGAGACGTTTGCGCGCATGAATCTGGAGTTCGCGGTGCAGCTGCGGGATCGCTTACCAGGCGACGTGGGATTTCGACCTTCGTTCGTCGGCCATATCTTGATCGAAATGCTGCTCGATGCGAACTACGTGATCGCCCAGCGGCAGTGGGTCGATCGGTACTACGGCCTTTTCGAAGGTGCTCCGCTGGAGAAGATTGAGGCGTGCGTCAACACGATCACGGGCAAACCCAGTGACCGAATTGCGGAGACGTTGCGGCGATTTGCGGCCACGCGATTTCTGTACGACTACGCTGACGATGAAAAGCTCCTGATGCGGCTCAACCAGGTCATGGCCCGGGTGGGGTTGGACCAACTGCCCGAGGCGGTGCGGCGATGGCTGCCAGAGGCGCGTGCCGAGGTGCTGCGCAATCATGAACGGCTGCTCAGCGATCCTGGAAAGAGTGGACGTGGCTACACGCTGTCAGTTACCCACAAGTCAAATTACGCCGAAGGCGTTACAGCCATTAGCCGGTGGTCGAGCGTAGCGAACACCACTGGAAAAGGAAAACAACGACCGATTTGACCCCGAAGGTGGTCACAGCCCGACCACCGCGGTCGCTGCGACGCCCTTCGGGGTCGAAAATGCCGATCTCGGCCATTAGCCGTAGGTGCGCTAACGCGACCTACGGCTAATGGCTTGAAATCCCTTCGGGATGAAGAATAACTTGTGGGTAACTGACAGGTGGCTACACGTCCTTTTCAAATCGATACTTCCGTGGTTCCTTGTAGCAGAGGGATCTTTCACTACCAAATTCTGTATTGACGTGGCGTAAGCTTTCAGCTTGCGGTTCCCGGATCGCAAGCTGGAAGCTTACGCCACTGTATGTTCTCGCGTTTCTAATCGGTTTCCAATACCTGCTCCATCTCCAGGAAGGCGTCGAGGCACTCTTTGAGCAACGACACGTCTTGTGATCCCATCCCGGCGAGCATTTGCTCGATGGCTGCTCGTCGAACCTTCACGAATTCGAGAGGTGTGAACCCTTCGCTATTCTTTAACGAGCGATTGACGCCGTGTTCAATCAAACGTGACAGAACTTCCGGTGATTGAATGAGTACAGCTTGATGCAATAGTGATCCGATGAGCGAATCGAATTCGTGCGGATCGGCTCCGAGTTCAATGAGCACCGACACGCTCACGGCGTTGCCCGACTGCACCGCGAACCTCAACGGTGACGCTCCTTCCTTCCCTTTCTTTTGAAGGTCCGCTCCCAAGGAAACGAGCTTGCGGATCGTTTCTGGGGTCCCATAACTCGCTGCCATCGCCAGAGCGGTGACGGTAAAGCCTCGAGGAATCGCGTTGATATCGGTTCCGTCAGCAACCAATTCCTCAATCGTTTCGATATCGTTGCTTGCCGCGGCAGAATGCAGGGCGGAGACAGATACATCAATCGTTGGCGGATCGTCACCATTCGTATTGCTCCCGTTGCCCGCCACGTCACTGTGCTCGTAAAGCAGATGGCCGTGCTGCACCAAGCTTTGGGCGTTTGCGTCTTCCAGCCAATAGCGGTAACTCAGGTCGGCTAGCGAAGGATCGGCACCCAACAGTTTGAGAAAAGCGGCCAATCCCTCTTCGCCACTCGTTAGCGGGAAGTTCTGGAGCGTCGATAGATCGACCGGCGTCAGTGCATCGTCAAAGGCCGCTCGCGTTGCTCCCTCACACAAACAGTCGTACAGGCAGTCCCAACGCTGCTGGAGGCTGGACATGGTGTTATTATTAGCGTCATCGGGCATGTCATCGATTTCGCCAATGGCATCACCAAAGTATTCACTTTCGTCCATACTTGTGAATCGATCGATTGCCTCGCCCAGTCGAAAGAATGAGTACGTCCAGAAATCGCTGTCGTGAACGTGGAAGTTAAAGGCACTCGTGGCGAGAGCTTGCGAAAGACTGGCG
>JBDNIG010000099.1:0-5360 GCA_041688415.1 Rhodopirellula sp.
CCCACACACCCCACCCGCCCCGCAACCTCGTTTCAACGGCCTGGTAACGGCCGGGATGGGTGAGGGCAGAAAAGATCTCCGGTTGGCCATCTACCTCCGCGTTTCAACGGCCTGGTAACGGCCGGGATGGGTGAGGGAAGATCCACGCGGCAACTAGCCGCCCGACACCCCGCCGTTTCAACGGCCTGGTAACGGCCGGGATGGGTGAGGGTGAGAATGAAGATGAAGATCCACAAAGTAGCAGCCAGTTTCAACGGCCTGGTAACGGCCGGGATGGGTGAGGGAGGGACAGGGTGGCGACGATGCGTTCGCCATCCTTGAGTTTCAACGGCCTGGTAACGGCCGGGATGGGTGAGGGTGCGGCTGCGTCCAAAGTCTTGCCAACACTGTACTTAGGATGGCGGTTTGCCTGAGTGTTGTCAATCCGGTCGAAAATCGCACGATGCGTCGCCGGTGGAGGTTGCTGCCAACTGCTAAGTTCTTATGGTGCATAGGTTTCCGACTTGCCTGAAGTCCGTGCATTTTTCATCGCTTGGCGTTTGAGATAGGTCGACGCCCGGCTCGTCTTTTCACTGACCCGCTCGCGGATGGAAGTGGACCAGCGTTTCATGGCGATATCGAGGTGTTGGACGAACAGGCCTTGATGCCAGTGTTCTTCCAAGCGTCCCAGTACGTCTCCCAGTTTCTCGCTTTTCAATCGCACGCCTTGATCCGACGTGTCGGTCTGAAAATCCGTCAGTCGGACCATCCGTCGCGTGATCATTGAAAGCACGAAGCGATCGACCACCGGGATCCGCAACGGTTCCATGATATCGCAGGCCATGCTCATTCGACCAGGCCGAAACTCGTGCAAAGCACCGAGCGCCGGCTCGAAGCCCGCCGCTTCAATCCTCGCAACACAGCGGCGATACAGGTGCATGTAGCCGAGACTCAGCAGGGCGTTGACGGGATCTCGGGGAGGACGGCGAGTGCGTCCGGCCATCGACCATTGCTTCGGCAGCCATTTCTCCATTCGTCGATACCACGCGGCCGCCACTCGACCTTCGATCCCGCGCAACTGATCGACTGCGGCACAACCGGTCGCCTCGATCGCTTGATCGAGGTTGGCTATCGCGTTCTTTTCGATCTGCTTGCCTTGACGTTGGTAATGACGCGTCGCCGAACGAACGGACTCGATTTTTTCCGCCACGATTTCGCGTGCAACGTTGGTTTGCCAAAACGAATCTTCCCAAGCGTTGTACTGCAACAGTCGCGTCAGTGATCGATCGGCAGTTTCCACAGCGAGTCGTCCGACGAGGAAGGTACCGTGCCGCGAACACCACGAGATCATCACGCCACGCTGATGGGCCAAACGCATTGCCGACGTGGTGGCGGTCACTTCATCATAGGCGATGATCTCGGTCAATCCATCGGCGTCGATCCGAATTTGCCGTTTTCCATCGGCCGCGAAAACAAAGTGTTCCTTCTCCACTCGCAGTCGTCCCGCACCTGTCAGATGCACGACGCCCACAGCCACCTGGGGCACTTGGGTGTTGTTTTGAAGAGGTCGTAAACTAAATCGAAATTTTTTCATGGTTCTGAGCTTCAGTCGAGTAGAAAGGGTTCATGATCGGATTCACCGGCGTCGTCGATCGCTTCGATGATCGTCCAGTCGGACGCCGTCACGATCAGGGCAACGCCTCGGTCGGGCATCGCGGCACCGCCATCGACGCGGCACGCCCGCGTCGAGGTGCGAATCGGCCAAGCTTGAACTCGATCGATTGACGGCTCGATATGCTGGACGACCGCCCCGATCACGCCATCCAAATCTCGACGGCTGCCGGTGTAAACGAACAAGGATTTTTGCACGCGTCGACCAACCCGTTCGAGTTCATTGGCAACGGCCTTGAGCCGTTTCGGATCGGCGATGTCGTACGCAATCAGGAAGTTCATGACAGGATCGGGCCAGCGAGATGGATTTGTACGGTGAGTCGATAATGCATCGTTTTCAGGTTCATCCATGTGATCGCTTCCGCAGACGGCGATTGAGAGAATGCCTTGTCACTCCGTCGAAATACTTGCTCGAGAGAATCCACCGAACGAGTCTGAATCTCCAAACCCGGAGTAATATCCCTCGGCATAGCAAAGCTGCGGCTACGATGATCCCAGCGAAAGCACAACGAGCGATTGACTGTGAACCGTTTGGCAGAATACGCGGCAGCGCCTCAAAAACCTTGTCCTGGGTTGCTGTGGCGAGATCGACAGATCCACTGATAAACGATTGAGGGTCATTCAAGAACAGGGTGAGCGTCGCGACGACAGACAACGCACCTTTATTGCGCCAAATGAAATCGGCAGCGGCGTCGCCATGCGTCGTGATCACTTGCCATAGTTGTTTCGATCGTGGTGTGGCCTCGAAAACTCCCTCGGACGACATCATTGCGAGTCGTCGACCGTTGCGAACGGACACGCCGGATAGAGCTTTGGCAGCGGGTTGACCATGCCGAGTGATGAGAGTGGTGGCCAGGTCGCGGTGTTTTAGCAGAGCCGTGGCCGCGTCATCACCGTGTCGAACGAAGATCGCTAAACGCCGCGGCTTCGAGACGATCCATACCGCTTCATCGCCATGTTGTGCAAACAGCTTGACCACGTGCGGGGCGTCGGTCCCGACTTGTTCGATACCATTGAGCACGCCTGTGCGGGCAACACGCGAAGGCACCACGGTTGCATCATCCACGTGCCGACCGACCAACCGGCTCAACCTTGCCCCAACGGCGCGGCTGCCCGCGACGATTGCCGCGGATTTCCCACCGGCAGCAGCAGTCGGGGGTATGCCGCCCAGTGTCAGTGCAATGGCGAGGATACACAGATAGAGAATATGAGTAGGGGACATGATTTTACGTTTTTGATCGAGTTGAATGGGTTGATTCAGTTTTATATTTTCGGAAATTCGACTGCCGACCGAATCGCAGTTCGCCGCAGTCGAGATCGCTCGACCGTCATGGCGGTCAATTCGTCTCGAAGCCCACCACTACGAATGCCATTGGCGGGATCGACGGGGCCATTGATTAACTCATCGCGAACATCCACGATTCGGCGACGCAGCGCCGAGACCAACGATCCGCGTGGATCGGCGTACCAATCCCAGAAGACCGAAATGATCTTATCGATAATGATGCTAATGATGAGACTCAGTCCCAACGACGCGACGGAACCGACAGCGCCGACGGAGAGCACTCCGCCGGAGATTGCCGAGCGAGTGAGAATGCGTTGTACGATTGAGGTGGTGACTCCGCCGAGAGCGAGTTGTCCCGCGAGCGCGACGGTGTGTTCGGACGAGGATTTCATCGCGTCTCGGATCGACCCGTTAAACCGAGTCGACAGTGTCGCGGCAGAAAGGGTCGGTAACGAATCCGAGCCAGCCAACGTTTCCAGATCAACATGAATGTCGACCAACAACTTTGACTCGATCTCTTGCATCCGTGCATTCCAGTGCGTCACGGCGGACGTAATCGCATTCTTCAGCATCGCTTCGGAAATGATGAGTCGTTTGAATTTCCGTTGTAGATAACGTTCCTGGTGATCATTGTCGGTACCTGGCAACGCACTCCAGATCATCCTGCTAGTGCTCGTCCAGTTCATCGCAATGTCAGCAAACTAAGGTGCATGTGCCATTGCCGAGTTGAAGCGATTCGTCACGCCGCGAAGGCATTCCTCGACAACGGTATCGGCAGTCACATCGGCCGCGTCGAGATGCGACGTAATCGCCTCGAAGAGGGCGGCGACGTTCGTTTCATCAACACCGTCATCGACCTGTGTGACTGGAATTTGTTCATCGCTCGACGCGGTTGACAACGCATTGGAATTGTCAACACTCTCGCTCAACCAATACGAGCCGCTCATGGCGGCCACGCCGGTCGCGATCGCCATTCGGCGGCTCAGAATGCGTGTGGTGGCGATGTGGGGCGAGGAAGGGAACATGGCGGTTGGGTGATTCTCCAGGGACAAAAAAGATTGCTGCCACTGGACAAACGAAACCGCCGTGTGTTCTGTGACACGGGGGAGAAAAAACACGGTTGGGTGTTGGGTGTGAGAAAAGCAGGCACTCCGCGTTGCCAAGGCTCGCGCCCCCATGCGACTCTGCTTTTCAAACAAAGGCTGCCCTGCGCCCGGAACCGGGATACCATGACCGCAGGAATCAAACAGGGTTGGCGGAGATGGCACCGGAGCGTCGACGGTTCAACCGCTATGAAACCATGCAACTCGATGACATCAAGCGGATGCCAAGAAACCATGCCATCTTTATAGGTGTGTCCCAACGCTCTTTTTTAAAAGAAGGCTTGGAGAGAGTGAACGCGTTTCCAAGCATGGATTCCACAGTGTACAGGGCCGTGCAGAACTCCGCAGCCAATTACCTTTTTGATGATGAGGTTTCAGGGACGTGAGATCAATTCGCCCAGTGGGTGCTCAGGGTCGTGCGTGATGGCGACGACGAAGGCGGAGAGTTTGGGATCGCGTATCGCCACGCTGCCGTAGCGATGGCTGACCGCATGGGCGATGACAAATGCCACCGGCAACGACATCGGTCCGTCAATGAGTAGCAACGGTCCACCGGGCAAGGAAAGGTTCTCAATCGCTTCGGCGGCGGCCTTGACCAAGCGGTCGTTGCTCGCGGGCGCGCCGAAGCTGACTTGGATCACAGTGCATTGATCGGACTGAGACTGGATCGTGGCGATGAAGGGGTTTTTCATGAAACGGGTGAGATGGGAGGATTGGAAGACACGGACTTTACCGGTGGTTTTCGCTACGCTCGACCACCGGCTATTGTCTGAAATGCCTTCGGCGTATCAACGTTTGTGATCAACGATAGACATCCTAGCCGCTGGCCTGATCGCCGTCGGATGTGTCCGGCGGCGGTACTGGGTCGAAATGGGTTGGGTCGTCGGCCCAGGGGATGAGCAGTTGCTCGTCATCGCTGCTGGGATCGTCACCGGCGAGCACGCGGTCGAGGTCGCCGTCTTCGAGGATCCGGCGAAGACTCTTGCTGTCGAATCGCTCCCGTCCGTAATACATGCCGAGGATCCCGAGCAGTTCGCTGCGGGAGAGTTGGTCGCGGCGCGGTCGATACGGGATTTCGAAGTCTCGCTGCTCCGATTGCGGTGCATTCATGGGGCCACGGAGACGTAGCGTGATCAGCGAGCGGGCTTTGGCTTCCCGCTCCCGGTTCTTGCGCCAGATTTTAGACAGCCGGAGCATGACAAGGAGCTGCAGCGTGATCACGATCAGGCTGAGCATCCATTCGACATAAGAAAGGAACTCGATGGTTTTCCAGACGTAGGTCATCGTTCAGCCTTCCCGCAGTTTTTTGAGGCGTTGCAGGA
>JBDNIG010000671.1:0-2597 GCA_041688415.1 Rhodopirellula sp.
AGATGCTGCCTTTTTTCTCTCGACCGCCCGATGTCTCCGGCACCAACCCGCCGTTGTCGCTGCAATACCAAAGTATCGTATTCTCCGCAGTCCCCATGCTTCTGAGCGCCTTCCGCAACCGCCCGATCTGTTGATCGAGCAAAGTAATCTCCCGATAGTAACCCGCATGTTTCTTCCCATCATAGAGACTCGGACCAGCGGGAACCTCCTGGTGCGGATCGTGAGGCGAGGGGAACCAGATGACCGTGAACGTCGGCTGATCGCTGTCTTTCTGCTTTTTCAAAAAAGCGAGCGCGTCATCCATCACGATCACGGAGCCTTTCCCTTTGCGTCGTTCCACCGTGCCATTTCGGCTGAGATAGGGGTCGTCATCAAAAAAATTGAGCCCCACCACCCATTCATCAAACCCCATGCCACCGGGGTTGCAAGGCGAATCGGGTTGCCCAGATCCGAGATGTACCTTGCCGAAAATACCCGTCACATAACCGGCTTCCTTCAACGTTTCCGCGATCGTTTGTTCTTGAGGCCGCATGTAACGGCCATGATTGGTGACTTTCGTTCGAACCGGGCTGCGCCCCGTCATCACACTGGCCCGAGTCGGCGAACAGACCGGTGCGCCCGCATAAAACTGATCAAAAACAAAACCGTCCGCCGTCATGGCATCCAGCGTAGGCGTTTTTACAAATGGATGGCCGTTGTAGCCCGTATCGCCCCAGCCCTGATCATCCGACATGACCAGGATGATGTTTGGCTTGTTGGTGTTTTTTGCATTCTCCGCATGGGACGTGCCGGAGTTAAAACTCATCAGCGTCGCGGTTGCTGCGAATAGAAGGCCCCAGGATTTCACGGTTCGAACTTCTTTAGTTAGTTCCATTTTCTTCGGACTCATTTGGGACAAGTTAAAAGGGGATAAAAAGGGAACAGGCGTTGGAATGGAAGCTCCCAGGTTTGAAAACCGGAATGTCATTCCAAACGCCTAACGTGGCAAAACGATACACCATTGTACATCGAAGTTGAGGAATGGACGAAGAAAAGCGGGGCTGTCGATTTAGTCGAAGTTCGACCGGCAATGGTGAGCCGAATGCGGTAAGGCATCGGGCAACGCACGCACGGCCCCGGTCGCCTACGCGTCTCGGCTCACTAAATCAACAGGCCCAATCTCCAGGTCAATGAAAGCCGCGATCCACGCACGACAGCATGCCAAGAAACAGTCTATCCGAGGCCCGTCCTTCCGATCGAACGACACGACCATCCCTCCCCAAGAACGCTCGAACAGAGTTTTTCACGTAAAATAATTAAAAAACCAATCTGAATGAGTTGCAATGTCGCTAATCGCACCGCTACAATGAGATTTAGGTGCGTTCAGTCGCTGTGTCGCTGGCGTGCCACTTCTCAATCTCTTTCCTTAGAAAGGCTTTTACCATGAGATTTGCAAGTTTGGGTGTTGCGGCCCGAAGAAATCGCCCGCGTGGGTTCACACTCGTTGAATTGCTGGTAGTGATCGCGATCATTGGCGTGTTGGTCGGTTTGCTGCTGCCAGCCGTTCAGGCGGCTCGCGAAGCTGCACGGCGAATGCAGTGCAGTAATAACATGAAGCAGATCGGCTTGGCGCTGCACAACTATGCCGACGCCCATCGGAAATTCCCTGCCTCAAGTCGGGGCTACGGTGGTTGTGTTGGGAATGCCGTCAATGGCGAAATCAAGAACGCGAACGGATTGGTTGCACTGCTTCCGTTCATTGAACAGCAGAACGTTTATGAGCAATTCAACCTTGACCAAGCGTTCTCGGTCAACGCGGGTGGTCAGCGCGCCACCGGCACGGTTGTTGGTGATCCAGTGACGAACGGCAATGCGGCGCTTGCCAGCCTGGTAATGCCATCGTTTAATTGCCCATCGGACAATAATCCCGCGATTGGTGCACTCAATGGCATACACTATGGTGCTGCACCTGGATTTACAGGGGCCGCGACGAATTACGATTTCATCGCCGATGTGTCCAGGGAATTCAGTACCTGCAACAGTTACGCATCGGCCGCTACTGCGACTAAGAGAATGTTTGGTGGCGATGTCAATACTCGAATGGCGCAAGTAATCGATGGCCTTTCCAATACCTTTATGGTTGGCGAAACAACGAAGAAATGGGGCAACGGCGCAGCCTCCGCATGGTCGTATCGAGGTTGGGTGATGAACGGCATCGATCCTTATCGCGGTGGAAGGAACGGGGGGATCAATGTTTGGCATCAGCCTTGGATTCACCCGACCTGGCAGAGCCCTCCTTTCGTGCCTGTTCGAGGACAACCTCGCAGTTGGTGGTGTGCTGCGGCGAGCCTACACCCGGGCGGATGCCACTTCGTCATGGGTGATGGGTCAGTGCAGTTTATCACTGAATCGATCGATACACCGACGTTGAAGCACTTAACGTTGATGTCCGATGGGCAAGTCGTGACGCTTCCAAACTAGCCCTCAATCAAGCGAACGTCGATTGCAAAATTCATAAGAGAACTCGAAAACCCCCGGCGTTTCCCGTATGATTCGGAGACAAATTCAAATTCCTTTCATACGCGCTAACGAGGGTTTCGAGTGAACGCTAAATTACG
>JBDNIG010000672.1:0-15653 GCA_041688415.1 Rhodopirellula sp.
TAATTTAGCGTTCACTCGAAACCCTCGTTAGCGCGTATGAAAGGAATTTGAATTTGTCTCCGAATCATACGGGAAACGCCGGGGGTTTTCGAGTTCTCTTATGAATTTTGCAATCGACGTTCGCTTGATTGAGGACTAGGGCATGCATGGCGTTGAATGCCGAGTGGTAAGCAGGTATGGGGAAGTGTTTCGGTGTATTAGCCGTTTTGGCGTTAGCCACGGTTCCCACGTTCAACCGGGGCTAACGCCCAAACGGCTAATGGAGTTATACGGAATGAATTCATCATACCTGCTTAGTTGTGAATACCGAGGCCGATGTGCTTAGGTTGCGTATTCGACGTCGCGTAGGATTCCGGGTTGGGGCACGGGGTACTTTCCGTCGGCATCGGGCATCACCGGGGCGGGTCCGTCGACGCTCAGCGACGCGACGTCGGGCGCAAACTGGTGCGGGCAATTCCGCATCTGTTCCAGTGTGATTTCTTGGCCGGTGTGCGCCGCCATCCGGCCCATGCTGGTCACTAAACTGGCTTCGACCCCGCGATGGACTTCGCTGTAGGGTTGATTGTTGATGATAGCGTCGACTAGGTCGACCCATTCCATGCGGTAAGGATTGGGCTCGGGTGGCTGGAACTTCCAACGTTCGGTTCGACGCCTGAATAGTTGGTCGTCAAAGATCGCGACGTTGCCGGGCGTGTGTCCCGATTTACTGATGATGGCGGACCCTTTGGTACCGTGAGCGAAGCTGGCCATTTCGTTTTGACATCCGACCATCGTTCGTCCGCTGAAAAACAGTTTTGCCCCGTCGTCGTACGTGTACTCGACGCTGTAATGGTCAAAATTCTGATCGATGTAATCACCACGGTACTGTCGTCCTCCGGTCGCCTGAGCCTTGATCGGCCACGCATTTTTCATCCACGACGTTTCATCGATTTGATGGATATAAAAGTCGCTGAACAATCCGCCGCTAGCCCACAGAAAACTATGGAATCGTTCGATTTGCCACAATACTTCCGATCGCCCTTCGGGTTTCGGTAGGGAATGGGCTGACGCGACGGGACCGTGCATTCGATAGGCACGCATCATTAAAATATCGCCGATCTCGCCGTCCTGGATTTGTTGGTGCAGTGCCCGTCGAGCACGACAATGACGGATCATCAAACCGACGCCGCACTTCAGGTTTTTATCGTCGGCTTGGTTGGCCAGTTCGATCATCTTGAGCGATGTGGGGCCGTCGGCCGTGAGCGGTTTTTCCATGAACACGTGCAAGCCCCGCTCGATCGCGTAGGCGAAATGCAACGCTCGAAACGCGAGCGGCGTGGTCAGGATTACGATGTCGCCGGGGCGGAGAGCATCCATCGCGTTCTTGTATGCGTCGAAACCGATGAATTGATGATCCTCGGGAACGTCCACTTTTTCGGGATTGTCAGTGAATTGATTGGACAGCGCGCCGATGCTGGACTGCAAACGCGACGTCCGCACGTCCGCCATCGCGACCAGTTTTGTTTTCGCGTTCTCGACGTGTAATGCGTCGTTCGCCGCTCCGGTGCCTCGCCCGCCGCAACCGACTAAGGCGAGTCGAATTTCGTTATCGCCAGGTTCCTCGCCGTGAACCATCGAGGTCCCTGGGGAAGAGAGCATCGTGCCGAGCATGGCGGCACCGGTTGCAGTCGCTTGAACGAATGGGCGTGGGGGGAGTGGAAAGGTCATTGCGGGCGTTCCTATTCTTAGGGGGGGGGGGGGGAGGGAGGGTGCGATGGCACTGCGATCGTCCGCTGCCGCAGCTAATCGCTAAATCCAGTGGCGGAATTCCAAAACGAATCCATTGTACTGGCATCAGGCACTTCAACAGGCCGAACGACCCGAAAGCCGATTCCTTGGGCATCGGTGTGGTACCACATACTACGTGGCAACTGGGGGTCTTGGTCTTTCCAGCTCGAATCGCTGCCGCGACGAGCCGTGCTGCGTAAATCTTCTGGATCATCGTCCCAATTGCCGCCCCGGACGCAACGAGGATATAGCGTCTGGGGTAGGATCAACGGGTCAGTCGCACCGTCGGAAATCGCCGAGTGATCTGGTTCGAACGCATCGGCAACCCATTCCGCGACATTCCCGTGCATGTCATACAGGCCCCACGGGTTCGGTTTTCGGGTGCCGACCAACTGGTATTTGCCGTCACTGTTGTCGTAGAACCATGCGTAGTCGCCGATGCGATCTTGACCGAACGAATACGGCGTCGTTGTACCCGCTCGACAGGCATACTCCCATTCCGCTTCGGTCGGCAAACGATAGAAGTGACCGGTTTGGGCGGACAGCCACTGGCAGTACTTGTTGGCCGCGTGTTGGGTCATGCTGATCGCCGGATAGCCCGACTGGCCCATTCCGAAACTCATCTCGGTATAAGGCGGAGTTGGCTGACTGATGCCATCGACGACGGTGTGAACTTGGGGGTCGAAGTCGATCCGAGCACCGTGCTTTTCCCGATCGACTTGGGTGATCATGAACGGTTCATATTCGTCCCAACTGACCTCACAGCGGCCCATCCAGAACGGAGAAATGGAGACTTCCCTCGATGGTTTTTCATTGTCATCGGCCTCCGCATCGGAGTCGCTGGCTCCGAAGTGAAAGCGTCCCCCAGGGATCGCCACCATGTCGAATTCAGCCCCCGTCGTTAGGATCGTCTCGCGATAATTCGTCAGTGAGCCTTCGGGTAGATCGCCTGTGGTTTGAAGAATGAATGCGTGGATTTTTTCAACCAGCTCGCGATTGTCATGCGACACAATATCGAGTCGGGGGGCATCCGAGAACAGCACACCTGCGGAGCTAATCCAACAAAACAGAAAAAAAACGATGGGGTAAAGACGTGTCATTAGAGTCACTATCGATGGTACGACGAGTCAAACTGAAAGAAATACAAATTTCCACTTAGCGACAGCGAATGAATAAACCGAGTAGCAACGTTCGCCAGAACGTGGATTCCACCGTCTGGCGACGGGGGCTACCTTAGATTCGACGCGTTTTATTGTCTCGCTATCGCTACCATAACAATAAGCAAACTTCTTGCTTCTGACCATTATACATACTCGGAGCGAAGAGACAGCTATCTTTTTAGATTTTATTTAAAAAAGCAGGAGCTCAATACGGATTGTTGATCTGCTCCCAAATCGCTCGTTGTTCTACAAAGGGCGTCAACCTAACCTTAAAAATCCCTGAATTTGTCATGAAAATAGACCTAAAACTGTTGCTTACCTACTAAATCATATCGAACGCGATTTCATCGCTCGCCTCCTTCTCAGGGCTGGGGTTTACCTCCAAGTAGGGTTCCAGTTCCGATGGAGTGGATGAAGGGTTGTTACTGTCACCACGGAAGTTGCTCATGACGCCGACCGCATCTTATATTGAGTGGGGCTCCGTCCTCTCAATCGGCGGAATATTCGATTGAAATTGGACAGATTATTGAATCCGGATTTCAACGCGATCTGGCTGATCGAATCATCGGTCGAATGAATCAGTTGACAGGCGTAGGAAACTCGCACTTCGTTGAGGAATTGACTAAAACTCTGCCCGGTGCATTTGATCATGTGGCGACTGAAACTCGCTTTGCTCATGCGCGTCTCACGCAAAACGTCTTCGAGGCAAATGTCTGACTGAAATTTATCCATCACAAGACTGATTGCATGCTGAATCGACGAGTAGTTTGCATGAGTCATGTTGGCTCCGAACCGCACCGTCGAGACGGGCTGATTGGCGGATTGCGGATCGCGATTTAGCGTTCCGAGTATCTGCAGAAAAATGCCAATCCGCTCGGTCTCGCTAATCGTTAAGTCGTAAGCTAGCTTCTGAAACAAAACAGACACCTCGGCCCGACACGCGTGGCCGAATTCGATGCCTCGGCCAGAACGCTCGATGAGCGACAGCATTTCCAGGCGAGCTTGCTCGGTAATGAATTCAAACAGAGAGGTTTCATACCATTGCAGGCAGATGCCTGATGAATTCCCGTCAAACCGCCAACAGTGTGGCAGTCCGCCACCCAACAACACGAGGTCGCCGCTTTGCAAGATCGGCGTCGAGTTATCTCCAACAATACGAAGCCCCACGCCCGATGTCACCAGCGTTAACTCCATTTCGCCATGAGCATGCCACCGACTTCCTGCGCCATCGAGTGGAGAAAAGGAGTGGTCCGCATGATCGAATACCTCAACATCATTCACATCGCTATCCCAACGCAGCGTGCGAAAAAATGACGAGGGAGCAAGATCAATAGTCTCGTGATTAATGGTCATAGTACTGCCCATAGCCGAACGATCCGGCCATCCCACAACATCCAGAATCGAGGTGCCGAAGCGAATCAATTAGATCTCCAAAGTGATCCACAACCTCGCGTAGTTCGCGCAGCAGCAAAAGGTCGTCGTTACACGCACCCTTCGCGTCGGAATTCGGCAATGGATGTGTCGTACTCTTGCTCATAAGGCCATTGTGCTTTTGTCCAGAGGCCACCATCAACGTACACCGTTTGACCGGACACAAAACTGGCCGCATCGCTGGCCAAGTACGTGACCATGTTGGCGATGTCTTCCACTTGGCCCACGCGGCCGAGCGGTGTGATCTCGCTCCACGTTTTCGCGTAGTTGGGCGACTCTTCGCGGGTTCGTTCAATCTCGATCGCTCCCGGCGCAACACAATTGACCCGGATGCCGTATTGTCCCAGTTCACAGGCGCTGACCTGAGTCAACTGGTCGATGCCGCCTTTGGAAGCACAGTAATCCACTAAGTTCAGAAACGGTTGCTTGTTTGCACCCGAGCCGATATTGATGATTGAGCCTTTGATGCCTTGGGCCTTCATTAGTCTTGCACCGATTTGCGTACACATGAAAGTCCCCTTCAGATTAGTGGCAATCGTTTTGTCCCAATCCTGTTCGGAAAGTTCCAACAGCGGTGCCCACGTTTGCCGCCCCGCGTTGTTGACAACACAGTCGATGCGAGTGAACTCGGACTCGATCGCGTCGAACATCGCCTCGACATCGAACTTCGATCCGACGTCGCCCTGTAACGTGACGCATCGCCTGCCGAGCTTTTCGATCTCGGCTTTCGTTTCGTTCGCTCCATCAAGATCACCGTGATAGTTGATCGCGACGTCCCAGCCAGCGTCGGCGAACCCCACCGCGATTCCCCTTCCCACACCCTTGCTGGCACCGGTTACAAAGACACTTTTAGGTTGATCGTTCATTGGCTACCGTTTGGCGTGTGTGGAGTGGATCGAAACCATTCGCGAAGAAGCACACTATATATGGCGATTCGCCAGCTTGTCTCCAACGAACGAATCAATAATCAATACTATTGTCTCAAAAGATAGTGAGGTCTGGAGAGATCTTTGTCTTCTGAAGAAGACGAAGATGTGAGAAGCTGGTGGAGCCGAAATCAACGCCAAGCTGGATACCAAAATTTGCAATACGATTACCCGAAGGGTATGCTAGCGGGCCCATGCTTGTGTCGGATTGGCGCGGCGTCCACCGTTCTCACTGCCTTTTTAAAAACTGCTCTCATGACAGACCGACGAAACTTCTTGAAAACTTCGGCCACCATGGCTGCCTTGGGTACGTCCACACTTTCAGCCCAGTCTGCATCCGCCGCTGCGGGCAGCAACGAACGGATGCGAATTGGATTCATCGGCCCCGGTGGACGCGGCTTCGGTGCTCACGTGAAGTCATTGTGCGAACTCCATGCTGCCGGACGCGCGATTGATTTGGTCGGTGTTGCGGAGGTATTCCAAGTTCAACGAGACCGGGTCGCTGACCATATCAAAAAATCGACGGGCACCGATCCAGGCCGCTATGTCGATTATCGAGACATGATCGAAAAGGAGAACTTGGATGCGGTTTGCATCGGTACCCCTGACCACTGGCACCACAAACAAACCATCGATGCGCTCGCCGCAGGGTTGAATGTCTACTGTGAAAAGCCGATGACCAAAACGGTCCAGGAAGCGTTTGACGTCGAAGACAAATGGCGGGCCAGCGGTAAGGTGATGCAAGTCGGCGTGCAATCGACCAGTTTGCCCGTTTGGGACGAGGTGAACAAACTTCTGTGCGATGGCAAGCTTGGCAAAGTTCTGGGATTCCAAACCGAGTATTTCCGCAATTCCGATGTGGGGCAATGGCGATACTACAAGCTCACTCCCGCCATGACCCCCAAGACAATTGACTGGGACCGCTGGCTCGGACGCGAGCACGAGCTTGCCGAAGACATGCCGTTTGATCGTGAAGTTTACCGGCAGTGGCGTCGATTCTGGCCGTTCGGTAGCGGCATGTTCACGGATCTATTCGTACATCGAACCACGTCGATGCTCAAAGCAACGGGATTGCGAGTTCCCGGCCGTGTCGTCGGCGCGGGCGGGATTTTCTTGGAATACGACGGGCGCGGTGTCCCCGACGTGGCGACCGTGACCGCCGACTTTAACGAAGGTGTCCAGGGATTGGTCACCGCCACGATGTGCAACGAAAAATCGCGTATTAACCAACTGATTCGTGGCCACTATGGAACCTTCACTTTTGGAAACGGCGAGGGCTTTGACGGATTCGACTTCATTCCCGAACGAGGTCCAGTCACCCACGTGCGTCAAGAAGCCGAACGGATCCCCACGACTCCGGTGAAGAACACAACCTTGGCGCACTTCGAGAACTGGCTCAACGCCTGCGAAGCGAATGACCCGTCGATGTGCAATAACCAACCGGACCTGGGGGCGGCCGCAATGTCGGTCGTGAATCTGGGGGCACAAAGCTATCGTAAAGGCAAAGTGTACTTTGTTGATGATCGCAAGGTCTCCGACGAAGACCCCGGCTGGGCCGCGAAATGGGAAGCCCGGTCGTTAGCCGGTGGCCCACCCTCGCACATCCCCGGTTGGAACGCAGGCGACTATGGCAGCACGCAGTCCACCCCGGAATACATGAAGTACGGTGGGCCTTGGATCGATGGAAAAGATCCCGCCGGTGAAGCTTAATTTTCGTGGCAAGAACATGCCGATTCATCGTCGTGGACGTGGCAACACGTCCCCGACAGCGGGGTGTTTCGCGAGGTTCACTACGTCAGATTGTCGGTCTCAATAGCGAGCGACGCGAGTTTCTTGGCAACCGGGGCTAACGCTCATCGGTTACTGTAGTGAAATCAATCTTCGGGCCAGCTTCGTTGGGTCGTCCTCGGTGTTGCAATCTCGTTCGTTGAAAACATGACGGGGCGCAGCGTTTCAGGATGAACATCGCATCGACAAGGATTCCGTGAAGTTAAATGGACCGGTTCGAGACAATCTGTTTAGACTGTCGGAAACAGAAATCTTCGACCGCATCCGTGACGTCGACGCCGTGAATTCAAAGATTGCGAAACAATTTCAAACAAGGTAACCACCATGAATACGAATTCAATCCGATTTGCACTTTCAATAGCATGTTCACTCATCGCAATGTTTGGCCCCGTGCGAGCGGATGAACCCGCCACCGCATTGCGAGCGGGTATTATCGGGATGGACGCCCACGCGTTGCCTTGGGTGAAGATCATCAACGCTCCGGATGCCAAAGGTGAGCTGGCCGAAATGACCGTGGTTGCCGGTTTCCCGGGCGGTAGTACCGATATTCCAGAGAGCATGGGACGCATCGAAACAAACGTCCAGCCGATCGCGGATCTCGGTGTGGAAATCGTCGACTCGATCGACGAGCTATTGCCGAAAGTCGATGTGGTGTTGATGTTGAGTATCGATGGACGCAAACACCTGGACGCGGCACGAAAAGTTTTTGCTGCGGGCAAACCCGTCTTCATCGATAAGCCCATCGCGGGTTCGCTCGCCGACGCGATTGAAATTTTTCGCTTGGCGAAACAGCACCACGTGCCTTGCTTCTCCAGCTCCGCACTTCGATTTGCCCCGCAAACCGCAAACATCGGGCAGAATTCCAAATTGGGTGACGTCGTGGGCTGCGACCAGTACGCGCCATGCACGTTGGAACAACACCACCCCGATTTCTTCTGGTACGGTATCCACGGTGTCGAACCGTTGTTCACGATCATGGGAAGCGGGTGCGTTTCGGTGACTCGCGTCCACGCGGACGGCACCGACCTGAGCGTGGGCGTGTGGGAGGGCGGACGGATCGGCACGTTTCGCGGCATTCGCGAAGGTCAACGCGGCTACGGAGCGACGGTGTTCGGTACCAAAGGAATCGTGCGGGCGGGCGGATTCGGAGGCTATGAACCACTGATCGTCGAAATCATCCGCTTTTTTCAGTCTGGCAAACCACCCGTCACGCAGGAACAGACACTCGAGATTTTCGCGTTCATGGAAGCCGCTGATGAAAGCAAACGCCGCGGTGGTGTTCCCGTTACACTTGATAGCGTCATGCAGGCAGCACAGAGCGTGACCATTGAATAATGGTCCCCACCTACGACTTTTTATTGATTACAAAACTGAGAATAATCCACTATGAGCAAGTCCCGCTTCCGTTTCGTTATCGCATTATTTGTAGGCATGCTGTTGGGCGCAAATTCGCCAACGAGGGCGGCCGAGTCCGAGTGGGAAACGGTGACCGTCCCCGAGGGCCAAAGCTTCACCGGCGACGCAAGGTATCGGACTTGGTTCAAACCACATCCGACTTTTTTCAGTAAGCACGAACGCGATCTGTTCGGCGAGTCGGTGATCCTCAATATTCGTGATCTCGCGGGGGCACACGAAGTCTACCTCAATGGAAAGAAAATTGGCGGCGGTGGATCGTTCCCGCCGGAATATGTCGATGGCCGAGACGGAAACCATCGCTACAAAATACCGTCGGGCAGTTTGGTTCCCGAACAATGGAACGAACTGACGGTACGCGTTTACAACCCCGAGGGCGAGGGTGGTTTCCTCTCCGAAGCTCCCTTCGTGATGAACTACTTCTGGGAGTGCGTCTTCGAGGGGGACTGGGAGTTTCGACGTGGAGACGATGCACCGGAGTTTGGTGGTGCCGTGGAGGCGAAGCCGACCACTTCCGCCTTTGATTCCTTTCACGAATCCAATCGCGTGCTGGGGGAAGCGGACACGCTCGTTCACGGTGACAAAATGTCTCCGGCCGATTCGCTCGCGGAGATGACGACGCCCGAGGATCTGACCGTCGATCTCATGCTCAGTGAACCGCTGGTTGCCCAACCGACTCATTTCAGTTTCGATTCGCGGGGTCGATTATGGGTTTCGCAGTACCGTCAGTATCCCTATCCTGCGGGTCTGAAGATGATCAGTCGGGATAAGTATTATCGCTCGCACTACGACCGCGTTCCGCCTCCGCCGCCGCATCATGACCATGGACGCGACATCATTTCAATTCATGAAGACACCAACGGTGATGGCAAGTACGATAAGAACTCGGTGTTTCAGGACGAATTGAATATGGCCAACGCGGCGGTTCGTGGCCGCGACGGTGTGTGGGTCATGCACACGCCGTACCTGCTGTTTTATCCTGATGTCGATTTCGACGACGTGCCCGACGGACCTCCTGTTGTTCATCTTCAAGGCTTCGGTTTGGAAGACTCCCATTCGGTCGCCAACGGTCTTGTTTGGGGCATGGATGGATGGCTCTACGGAGCCCAGGGCAGCACGACGAGCTGCCACGTGACTCGACCTGGCATCGACTCGGCTGACGATACGGGCGTCTATTTCCAAGGCTGCATGGTGTGGCGATATCATCCCGAAACCCATCGATTTGAGATTTTTTCCGAAGGCGGCGGAAATAACTTTGGCTTGGAGGTCGATGCGGGCGGTCGGCTCTTCACGGGCAACAACGGGGGCCAGACACGTGGTTGGCACTACATGCAAGGCGGACTGCATTTGATGCAGGGTACGACGCCGAACAAGTTCGGGCCGGTGCGAAACGAGTTCGCGTTTGGACACTTGCCGCGCATGGGCAGTGAACAGCCAATCCCTCGATTCACGCACTTTGCCACGCTCGTCGAATCGACCGCCATGCCCGCGAAATATCAAGACACTTTCTTCAGCGTCGAGCCGCTGCATAACTTTGTGATCGCCAGCAAACGACTCGTCGAAGGGGCGACCTTCACCACGACCGATACCGAAAAGGTCTTAACGTCGGACGACCCCTCCTTCCGTCCCGTGTACATCGCCAACGCGCCCGACGGATCGATCATGATCGCGGACTTCTACGAACAGTACATCGCGCACGGCCAGCATTACCAGAGTCAAATCGATCCCACCACGGGACGCATCTTTCGCTTGCGTGGCCGGCAAGAACCGCTGGAGAAAGATCTGAATCTGGACGCCAAGAACTCCGACGAATTGATCTCGCTGCTCAATCATCCCAACCGTTGGCATCGACACACGGCCGTGCGGTTGCTCGGTGAACGCAAGGATCCTGAATCGGCGGACAAGCTGCGGCAGTTGATTGCCGATGGAACTGCTCACGAATCGTTAGCGGCATTGTGGGCACTGTATCAAGGCTTTGGACTCGATCGAGAGACCGCACTGGCGGGCGTCGCTCACAACGTGCCCTTAGTCCGGTACTGGACGATTCGTTTCATCTGTGATGACGTCGGGTTCGCCAATAAACGAAAAGCGATTGGATTGACCGATAGTCTCGGTGACCAATCCTCCAGCGGACCGGATCGGGTTGCGGACGATTTGTTCGCGGCCATCCTAGCGCAGGCCAAAATCGAGGCCGACGCCGAGGTGCGTTCTCAAATCGCGGGATCGGCTCGCCGCTTGCCCGTCGACCAGGCGCTTCGATTGGTTTCGGCGGTCTTGGAGCATGACGAAGACGTTGACGATGCGTACGTGCCGCTGATGTGCTGGTGGGTGCTGGAGAAAAACCTCGACCGCGATCGTGACGCGATCATGGCATTGTTCGAAGATCCTGCGTTCCGTGGCAAACCGATCGTCGTCGAGCACATCCTTTCTCGCATGATGCGAGCACTTGCTCTCAAGGGAGGTCACCATGACTTGCAGCAATGTGCCCGGTTGCTGAAGCTCGCTGACGGACGAGAGCAAACCGACGCCTTGCTGAAGGGTTTTGAACTGGCCTACGCTGGACGGCGGATGGCTGGCCTTCCCGACGAACTCGTCCGCGCGTTAGTCGACAGCGGCCGGTCGTCGCTCGAATTGAATGTCCGTTTGGGTGATGCCGACGCGCGGAATGAAGCGATTGCGGTGCTGCAAAACAAAGACGCCGATACTCAGGAGCGAATCGCGATTGCGAGAGTCCTCGGTGAAGTCAAGTCAAGTGATTCACTCGCGGCGCTGCTCGACGTGTCCGTCTCCGCCAAGGATGCGGAACTCCAGCGTGCCGCATTGACGGCGGTTTCTGTTTTCGAGGAAAAATCGATCGGTGAGCGCTTGGTTAATCAGTTCCCCACTTTCTCTGACGAGGTACTACCCGCGTTCTTCGATTGCGTACTCAGCCGAACCGAGTGGGCCCGGCAATTGATCGACGCCATTGCAAGCGATAAGATCGCGGCCGACGCGATTCCCAGCGATGTGGTCGAACAACTCAGACGAAATTCTGATGCTCAGGTTGCCACCCTCGCGGAGCAAGAGTTCGGACCGAGCGAAAAACAAAATCCCGCCGAAGCGGTGGAAGAAATCTCGCGAATTCGCGCCGTCGTCGAAGATGGGACTGGGAATCCCTACGCGGGCGAGTCCATTTTCATGACGCAATGTGCCGCCTGCCATCAATTGTTCCATAAAGGCGGCAACGTCGGTCCCGACCTGACGCCATACCAACGAGGAAATATGGACACGCTGCTGAGCAGTATCGTGCAACCGAGTATCGAAATTCGAGAAGGGTTCGAGCAGGTGATGTTGTTGACGGTTGACGGCCGGATCCTCACGGGCTTTCTCACCGATCAAGATAACCAAATCGTCACGCTGCGAGGTAAATCGGGAGAAGACATCCGCGTTGAGCAAGCAGACATCGAGTCGATCGAACCGGTCGGTCGCAGCCTGATGCCAAACGGATTGCTCGATGAATTCACCGACGAACAGCTCCGGGACTTTTTTGCCTACCTGCGAATCTCGCAACCCATTAGCCTGTGATTTGGTCCCCTGTCGGCTTGTCCGACAGGAATCCGTGTTTTGCTACTAGACAAAACAGATTTGTTGCTAAGTAACAAGCTGAAAACCTGTCCCACATTTCCCCTCCTCCCCAATGATCGCAACCATGAGCCAACGACTTCTTTCGATTTTGATCATTTCGTTCTTGATGGTGTGGACATCCACTGCGTCGATCGCAGCGGACACGTCAGCAAGAGTCCTTCGCGCCGGTGCCTATGCGATGGACATCACCCCCACCGAATTTCCGATCAGCTCGGCCGGCAGTATGACGCCTCGCGTGGCCGAGCAGGCTCATGATCCACTGCATGCCCGTTGCCTCGTGCTCGATAACGGTACGACGAGTATCGCCCTGGTGACCTGTGATAGTTGCATGATACCGCGAAGTATCTACGACGCCGCGAAAGAGCACGCATCGAAGGCAACCGGCATCCCCACCGATCATATCCTTTGCTCGGCAACGCATACGCACACAGCCGTCACCACTGCGCCCACCTTTCAAAGCGAGCCAGACGAGCGATATGTCGAATTCTTGACCGAGCGGATCGCGGAAGGAATCATCCGTGCCCACTCGCAACTCGAACCCGCTCAGGTTGGATGGGCGATCGGCAACAATCCACGCCAAGTGTTTAATCGTCGCTGGTTTCTCCGTCCTGGCACTCCGATCGCCGACCCTTTCGATCGCGGTTCGGATCGGGTGAGGATGAACCCCAGTCCCAATAGCAAGAGCTTGCTCCAGCCCGCCGGGCCGATCGATCCTCAAGTCCCCGTGCTCGCCGTCCAAGCCATGGATGGTCGTCCGATCGCCGTGTGGGCGAATTACAGTCTGCACTACGTCGGCGGTGTGCCCGCGGCGTCTTTGTCGGCCGATTACTACGGCGAATTCGCTCGTCAGCTCACGAGAATGATCGATGCCAGCGAGAACAAGCCGCCATTCGTCGCTTGCATGACCAATGGAACAAGTGGTGATATCAACAACATCAATTTCTTTGAAGGCAGCGAACGTCAACAACCATTTGAACAAATTCGGCTCGTCGCCCACGACGTCGCCGCGTCCGCCCTGGTCGCCTATGAACGCATTGAATACAAAAAATGGGTTCCGATCGAAATGCGAGAAGCGAAAATTGAGCTGGACGTCCGCCGCCCAAACGAGCAGGAACTAGCGCATGCAAAGAAGCTCATCGACGAGGCGGGGCCCGGCCCGTGGACCGATCGGCGACTGATCTACGCGAACGAGACCCTCGACATGGCGAAGTATCCCGCCACGGTCCAGGTCAAACTCCAAGCGATCCGAATCGGCGAACTTGGCATCGTCAGCAGCCCGTGCGAGACCTTTGTCGAAACAGGCCTCGCCATCAAGAAACTCAGCCCGCTCAAACCGACGTTCACAATCGAGTTGGCTAATGGCTACAACGGATATATGCCGACGCCGGAGCAACACGCACTCGGTGGATATGAAACCTGGCGCGCCAAATCCGCCTACCTCGCCGCCGATTCCGAGCCGCAGATTCGCGAAAAGTTATTGAGTCTGCTCAACCTCGTCGCTCAGCCGACAACACAAAACGACTAAGTGATTTTGAATGGCGAGCCCCATCTCAGCGAGAGCTGGGCCGTTAACGTCAAGATTACCCGCACGAAATAGCCACCCCATCACGAGAAAACCAACATGATTCGCAAATGCCTTTTGTTCGTCGCCCTGGGATTGTTCGCTGCCGCGCCAGCACACTCCGAAGGTGTGATCGACGCGAGCAAGTACGATTCGCTGCAGGCCGCCGCCGATGCGATTCCGAGCACGGGAGGTGTGCTGCACATTCCACCGGGCAAGTATGAAATCACTCAGCCGCTACGTATCAAAACCGGCGATACACGGATCGTCGGTGCCGGGACGGCAACGCATATCGTCAACCAGAACACGGACGGCGAACCCGCGATTTTGATTGAAAACCCAGCCTACGCTGGCAAAAAAACTCCCAGAAAGGATCGGCTCTGGCGAGTCAACATTGCCAACCTCCGCGTGACCGGCAATGAAAAGAGCGGTGCGGGAATCGAAGCTCACTACATCGAGGAAATCTTCGTCCACGGCGTGACCAGCAGTTACCACGGTGGCGACGGCGTGAAACTTCATTTCTGCTACGAAGACCCGCGGATCTGCAACAACCTGTTTACCTACAACAAAAAAACTGGTCTGCAAATCGAAGGCTGCCACGACATCATCGTGTCAGCCAACCAGTTTGAGGAAAACCAAGACGGCGTTCGTTGCATCGATTCGTTCAACCTCGCCATGAGTGGCAATAACCTAGACGACCACTTGGGCGATGGCGTGGTCATCGAGAACACGTACGGCAGCATCGTCTCATCCAACATGATTGAGGAGTGCCGAGGATGGGCGATCGTGCTGGATCGTGACTGTTATGGAACCACGATGTCAGCCAACGTCATCGCCCACGATTTCGCGGGCGGGATTGACTTGCGTGATGCCCACGGCTGTGCGATTTCTGCCAATACGTTCACGATCGTTAAGAACGCAGCGATCGCTGTTCGCAAGAAATCCGCCAGCATCACGATCAGTGCTAACAACTTCAGCGACACGTGGATCGGAAATGACGAAGATGGTAAGCCGCTGCAAAAACGCTCAGACGAGTCATCGAAGATCGAACAGAATACCAATGAGGCAACCGGCATCCTGCTGCAAGACTGCGAAGCCATCGTTATTTCGGGAAATCAGTTCTCCCGATTGGTCACCGAGTCCGTCCGCCAAGAGGGAAGTTGCCAAAATATTTTGGTCAACAGCAACGGTGAACTGCTACGCGGTGATCAAGACTGAAAATTAGCCGCGAAGCGGCGACAGCTCAGGTTCGCTACCGCCGCTTCGCGGCTCTGGGATTTGCGGACCAATTTATTTTCCGTGGGCTGACGGCCACGGCTAGGTGCTGACATCGCCTCGCGATTAAAAACAGGCGGCCCACAGTATCAATTTTTACCCGCCGGGGCAGGGCAGGGCGGTTGCGATTCGCTCAATCGCGGGCTCGCTCCCGCACAATCTTCCAATGCCCAACCGAGCGTTGTGCGAGAAACCCTCCATTGGCACCCCGAACATTCAACGTCAGCCGACCGGCCTTGGTTTGCCTTGCCCATATCTCCTTTTGCGAGGGTGCCATGCAGCGATGCAACGTGACGGATCGAGAATCAGTCCGGTGGCTCGGCGTTGTGCCAGGCGGCTCCAACGTTCTCGATCGCATCGCCGGAATTGAGCACGTAGCTCGACGCGACCTTGTTTTTATCCTGTGCCGGGTCATCGGGGCATACGAATGCGGCGGGCCGGCGCGACCACGGCGAGTATTTTTCAGGCGAAGACCAGCTTAGAATCTAGCGTCCCTTCATGTCCTAAGCAGGTTTGGGAAAGTGTTTCGGTCTATCAGCCGTTTGGGCGTTAGCCTGGACCGCTAAATCTTTGGGGTTGACGCCACTATTCTGTCATCCCTTTTTGTTCCACTGGTCAGCTCCATTTTACCTCTCCCGACGAAGTTGGGGGAGGTCGAGCAGAGCCGTTCAGGCGAATGCGAGGGAGGGGGCCGGCCAACCGTTTCAA
>JBDNIG010000673.1:0-7421 GCA_041688415.1 Rhodopirellula sp.
CCCTCCCACGGCGAAGCCGCGGGAGGGTGAAGTGCGTAGAGCATTTAGATTTCTACACTTAAAAGCCGCACGATCTCCGAAGCGGTGGAGAGGGGAGACTGGATAGTGTCACTTCAGATTGGACCGTAGGTGACGCGGCGCTTACCTTCGGCTAATGGCTGAAATCCCGTTCGGGATATTTGTGGATAGCTGACAGGGTGTTGCCTGGGACTGACATATCGTTACCCTTCGAGACCGAAAACTCTCACGCCTTGAAATCCGTTTCGAGCGTCGGATACGCGTAGTCAAAATAGTCTTCTCGTCGCACCCACTGCAGCAGCGTGGGTGAAGACCGCACGCACGCTTGGTGGAATTCAAAACCGCGACGATAGGCGAGGTGAAAACGAGCCTGCATGGCATCGAGTTCTTGCGGTGGCAACAGGAGGTGCTTCAACCGTCGAGCCCATTGGTGGACTACGGAATGGTTCGCAAGTGCGTCCTGGTGAGGCTCCTCACCAGCGCGAATCTGCGTGTACGAATCGCAGACCCCTTGATAGAACGCGCGCTGATCGAAGTAGTTCAGTGTCATTCGTTCCGCACCGATGTGATGGAAGACCAAGGCCGCCGGATGGTAGGCCGCACGCTCACCCGCAGCGGAGATTTTGCGGCTCAATCCTGTTTCGCCGTCACCCTGAAAATGTTGTAGCGATTTGGGAACGCAGTCGGGATGGAAGCCTCCACGCTGGCGCAGCGTTCGACGGCGAATCGCGTAGTTGAGCCCCCACACGAAATCGGCGTCGATCGTCGTTGTGTCACTCGTATTCAATTCCAACAGGCTAAGCTGTGCCATCTGTCGGCCGCCACAGGGAGTCGGTCGCCAGCACTGCGTCAGCCACTCGGGAGGTTCCGTTTCGAACGCGGGTCGGCTGGGGCCGGTCGCGAGCACGACCTCCGGGTCAGCAAACACGCTGGACAATTCCCTCAGCCAGCCGGGAGCGACGGTGATGTCGTCATCAATGAACACCAGTAGTTCCCCGGTGGACTCATCCATGCCACGATGTCGTCCGGAAAGTAAACCGGGGACCTCGTCATCAACAATCTTCAGATGCAAACGCTCGTACTGCTCGGCGATACGATCGTAGTTCGCACGATCCAGGTCACGATCTTGCTCAGACAATCCGTTCTGAACGACGATCACTTCGTCAGGACGATCATCGAGCGACGCCAGCGACCGCAACGTCTGATCGACACACCCGAGTGTCTTGGCGGTCGGGATGATCACGGAACGTTTCATGGGATATCGAAATAATGATTTAATAAGATTGAGTAGTCGAGTCTCTCCGAGACTCGATTGAGCGTCTCGGAGAGACGCTCCTACTCAGTTGGGCGTCTCGGAGGGACGCTGCTACTTTCCGCTCGGACGGTTGACCAGAATAGATTCGGAAGACGACCGATGTCGGAGGACACCGGAAGGATCGATTCATCCACCACACGTTGGACTCCAGGTGCCCAGCCCACGTCATGCATGACGACGGTCGCGTTTTCACGAAGATGGGGCGACCAACTTTCCCAATCCAATTTCACGCCAGCGTATTCGTGGTCGCCATCGATGAACAGCAAATCGATCTTTTCGTCAAAACCTTTCGCTGCGTCGTCGCTCTTTTGACGCACGGTTTGAATCATCGATTGGTGTGACTGCGTATTGCGAGAGAATTCGGCGAACGTGTCTCGGTGCCCTTCGGGCATCGCATCGTTTTGCCACGTATCGACGCAGTACAACCGGCAGTTCGGCGCAGCGGCCTGGGCAGCCCTGGCCATGAAGGAACTCGAAGCACCGAGATAGGACCCGATTTCGACGATGACCCGTGGTTTGGATTCACGCACGAGTCGGTAGAGTGCAATTTTCTCTGGACCGGTCATGTCGGTCACGATTTTGTCGGCCTGGCGCAACCCATGGCTCCAGATAAAAGCGTCATATTTCAAGGCGTGTCCGACGCCGATCAAGCTATTTTTCAGCATGGTGGCGGATCGGGAAATGGGAGAGCTGTCGCAGGCAGCCAATTCGCGGAAAGATGAAATTGCAAATGTTCATGAGACGAGATTCTTCCCAGTCCATAGAAATCACCGGGGAGCACCTTAAAACCGGCGATGAATTCTCGCGGCCAATCAAGCTCTTCTACGCCAGAGACTAAGCGTGCTGCCACTAAGAAATTACCAGGAAAAAACGGTGCCTTGTCAACTCGACAGCGTACGATGCTCGCTCCTGTCGGTAGGTCATAGCACTGACCAGTCTCGAAAGAAGTCACGCCGGTGAGAATTTTACCATTGGACTCGTGGACGCTCACACCAACGGAAACATCGTCTACGGCACCATCGCGAGTCTCAATTTGAATGCAGAATTGGAAGGGATGCCCTGAAATGATTGCAGGAAGTGGTTCCTGGTTTTCATTCTCGATCCAAAACTTGGTTAGCGTCGCCCGCTGGGAACCTGACCGATCGCTCACGGATCGAAGATCCGTCGATGCTGGTAAATCCTGGTACTGCTTCAAATAATGAGAGATCACCGGACGGGCCTTTCCCAACTCACTCAATTGCCCCTCTTTCAAAATAACGCAGCGGTCACATAGCTGGAGCATGGTTTCCATGTTGTGACTGACCAACAGGATGGTCCGTCCGGACAACGCAATCTCCTTCATTTTTGCGACACACTTCTGCTGGAAGTCAACGTCGCCCACGGCAAGCACCTCATCGACAATCAACGTTTCACACTCCAAATGCGCAGCCACCGAGAACCCGAGCCGTACGATCATCCCACTGCTATACCGTTTCACAGGCGTATCGATGTAACGAGAGCACCCGGAAAAGTCAACGATCTCGTCGAGCCGCTTTCGGATCTCGCTACGTTGCATTCCCAGAATCGCTCCGTTGAGAAAGATGTTCTCGCGTCCCGTCAATTCGGGATGGAACCCGGTGCCCACTTCCAGCAAGCTCGCGATTCTACCGTTGGCGTGAATCCTTCCACTCGTCGGTGCTGTGATGCGCGACAACAGCTTCAGTAGCGTCGACTTCCCGGCACCGTTGTGACCGATGATTCCAAACACTTCTCCTTCCGTGACGTCAAAGGATAGATTTTCCACCGCCCAAACATAGCCCGATTCTCGTCGGCGCGGATCATGTTCATTGCCCACCATGGCGTAGGGATCGGGTCGACAGCAAAGTTTTGCCCATATTCGTCCGAGATCGCGAGAAAGTGTTCCCGTTCCAATCTCGCCGAGCCGGTACTGCTTCGACACGTTGGCAAATCGAATGGCAATCGAATTCAAAGCGACACCTTTTCGAGTTGGTTTGTTGGAATCTGCGTTAGCCCACGACTGGTGGACTTCTGACGATTACATTTTTAGCTTGCTACATCGCTTTCGTGAAGGGCTTTCGAACTCGTCTGGAATTTGGCCCCCGAGGGTTTGGTGGATGCACAACCTCGACGCACGCGAGTATTCTCTGTCTTGAAGTGGGTAAGCGTGGCGTCTTCGGCCTGTGCTGTTTTCGGCCACGGGTGCCTGCGGTTAACGCAAGGATAGACAGAAAACATTGATTCATTTGCGAGATTGCGGTACACTAGCTGGACAGCGCCAGTTTGGCGCCAATGGTAACCCGAAGCGTAAGCGAGGGAATAAGTTACGTGAAATCCCTCGCTTACGCGTCGGGTTACCAAAAACCGTTACTTTTGACGAAAGTGGCGCTGTCCAGCTAGGGACAAAGCACACCTAATTTTAAGAACTTTTTCTCGCTTGATTTGCGACGATTTTCTCCTCCATTTCGGTCCGACGGATCGTGTCATGAATTTTCGTATTTTGATGACCTGGATTCTGTGTTGGTTCGCGACAATCGCGAATACATCGGCACATGCATACTCAGTGGACGACGCCGTTGTAGTCAACATGGTCAAGGGGGGGATGGCGGACATACTGTCCAACATCAAGGCCAAGCCATATTACCCACTCAACAAAGCCTATTCGGGGGCGCATGGTGAGCTTTGCTTAGCGGGTTACGCCGTCATGAAAGTGCACCATGACATGAGTAATCCGGTCGTGCGCCGAGGCGTCCAGGCTGCGTTAACCTTTGTGAAGTTGCTAGGTGGACGTCAAATTCGCGGTTATCCAACTCCGGATCACGATAAGACTGTTTACACGGTCGCGACGGCCGTGCTGGTGCTAGCTGAGGTTAATCGGAAAGAATACCGTCCACAATTGAAAAAATGCGAGTCGTTTCTTCGGGCCAGACGGGCTTCCTACGGCGGGTACACGTATCCCGGCGACCACAAAGGCGATATTTCGCAAACTCAGTATGCGGTGCTGGCGCTCTGGACATTGGACCGGGCAGGTATCGCCGTTGATTACAAGGGCGTTCAAGCTACGATCAGTTGGTTGCTACGAGTTCAAGATCCCGATGGCGGATGGCCGTACCAGGGAAAAGATCCTGGCAGCACCAAACGCATCAAACAGGGTGGGGTGACGCCTGCAATGGCCGTTGCGGGTGGCAGTGCATTGATGATCGCCGCCGATATTCTCGATGTTTGGGGCGAAACGATGGATGAAGACGAGACCGGCATTGTGGGACTGCCCAAGGCCGTCAAATTATTTCAAGACTTCGTCGAAGACGAGACCGCATCGGATAAACCGACCTACGACCCGGTCCCGATTCGCAAAGCGATCGAAGATTGCCAGCGATACCTCGGTAGCAGCGGTAACTCGCCCGATCCCGGCAAAGACCAATCGGCTTGGCCTTACTATCAGCTCTACACGCTGGAACGCTACGAGAGCTTCCGCGAAGTCATCATGGGTGATGACTATCGTGAATTAGCTGGGTGGTATGATATCGGAGTCAACTACCTGAAGTCGAAGGAAGTAAAAGGGAAAGGCTGGCCGGGACAGACTTACACGACCAGTTCCGTGTCGAGTTCGTTCGCGTTGCTGTTCTTAATCCGAGGGACGAAGAAGGCGATCGAGCAGGAGGCCGAAGGTGCGTTGGCAGGCGGTTGGACGCTGCCGGCGGACACCACGAAAATTCGTGCCGAAGGGGGGCAGATCAAAGGCGAACCGGTCGCCGAGGCCGTTACTGATCTGCTCGATATGCTCGAAGGTGACGACCCCAGTGCGCTCGAAGGCAAATCGTTGCCCGAGGACATGGAACTCCCCGACGAGCCCAAGGCCCGCAGGGCCCAGATTGGGCGTCTTGAGCGACTCGTGCGAGGTTCGTCGTCCTACCAAGCTCGCCGGGTTGCCGCGAGAGTACTCGGCCAGAGTGATGAGATCCGCGTGGTGCCGTCGTTGATTTTTGCCCTCGATGACCCCGACACGCGCGTCCGCACGTACGCCCGCGATGGTTTGCGTTTCATCAGCCGCAAATTCGAGGGTTTCGGAATGAAGATCGAACGCGGCAAAAAGCAAGACTACGGCGAGTTGCGCCGAGCTCAACGGGAATGGCGAAATTGGTATCTGACCATGGACCCCGGTTACGTTTTCCTCACGCAATAGCCCCGCTATGATGAGGGCGATGTCCACGCTATCACACCCGCCACCGATTCACTCCAACCCATTTGCCAGCCGGTACGTCAGACCCGGTGCGCTGGCGTTTCAACCGGTGAGTTCGGTGCTTGGACAGACGGCAATTCTCGATGTCCACCAGCAGTCCGATTTCGCTGGGAACTTCATCACGCGGCTGCGCGAGGTTCGCTGTGGTGCGATCGTGGGCGACCACGGCACGGGGAAATCGACGCTGCTGCGTGAACTGGCGGCCCATCTGGACAATGAGATGCCCGGTGGTGCTTGGGTGCAGCTTACCCAGAGCGAGCGCGTGAGCGAACGACTGGACAATCTCCGCACGATCGCGCGGGTGCAGCGAACGGTGGCACCGGGCGGCGTGCTCGTGATCGATGGCGCCGAGCAGGTTCCGGTCCTCTTCCGCCGCTGGATTGCCAGAAAATGCCGAGGGTCGCGGCAGTTCGCGCTCGTGACCAGCCACCATGAAATCGCGGGCTTTGAAACGCTGTATCGTACCGAACTCTCGCCCGCCCTGATCGGTGGGCTATTGAATGAATTGCTATCTCCCGAGAACGGCGAAGTTCCGCTTGGGCTACGATCTCATTTGCAACACCATCTGCGATCGGTCAATCTTGACGACGTCCGCAACCTGCGAGATTTGTGGAGCGAACTCTACGAAGTCGCTGAGGGTCCATGGGCTGGCGCCCATGGCTACAACA
Source organism: Rhodopirellula sp. (assembly GCA_041688415.1). Taxonomy (GTDB): domain Bacteria; phylum Planctomycetota; class Planctomycetia; order Pirellulales; family Pirellulaceae; genus Rhodopirellula. Next base: position 6,239 of record JBDNIG010000673.1, read on the forward strand.
TGCCGCCGCTTTGCGGCTATTAGTCCCGAAGGGACGACATGATGTAGCCACGGGCGTCAGTGGACATCGGTCCCCACCAACCCGCCTAACCCCGCAGGGGTGACATGCGTGATCTTTTGGTTTTTCCGCATTCCCGAAACTCTTGGCGAGTTTCGCTACGCAGTAATAAAATCGTCGTCCTTCGGGATAAAGAATGACTTGTGGGTAACTGACAGGGCAACGCCCTGGGATTTCTCCATCCTGCTAATCCGCAGACCACGTTCCTAACGCAGACGATACCGATACCGAAATCGACCTCCGGGTGCCGCGTCGCCGTTGGTGTAGGCATCCATGATATCACCGGGTGACTGTGAGTTGTCGATCCACTTAAATCCAATTGATGCGCCGGAGTTCGCTCGATTCCAATACGGTTTGATCACATTTTTCGAAACCGCGACGTGCATCTGATTCCCCTCGACGCGGCAGCGTGCGTCGCCGATCGGTTTCCAGTTCCAACCACCCGTGGATGCTTCGATCGATCCTCGTCGAACCATTAACTCAAATCCTTCCCAATCCGTGTCTGCGGGTGTCGAGGCGACCACGTCCTCATAAATAAACCCGTTGGTCGTATCGAGTACCAAGAAGTCGACGCCCGCGTCGGACAACAGATCGGCGTGCCGACGGAGAATCCACGGATCGTCGCTGCGGTAGTAGCCGAACAGCGGCTCGCCCCAAAAATGGAATGCGCCCTTGCCTCCCCACGGTGGGGAAGCATTGGTCGTCATCGCATTGGGATTGTTCGCGAGGATCAGCGAATTGTCGTGGGCCGCGATGTGCTTCAACCAAGCGAAGTAAAAGATGCCAACGTATTTGTCGTTTTGAAACGGTCGGACTTCCTCGGGACTCGGCATCGGACGGGCCAACGCATCGCTGCCAAAGAAGGCAGGAGGTGCGAAGCTCTGCGCTTGGGCGGCGGTAGCGGCGAGCAGCGTTGCCAGGATGGCGATTTGGAGTCGCGGGAACGCGCAGCGTGAGTGGGTGGACATGGAGATTGTGTAGTTTTTAAGTTGTTGTAGTGTAACGCCTTACCTCTCCCAGCGAAGCTGGGGGAGGTCGCCGCAGGCGCCGTTCAGGCGTTCGCGAGGGAGGGGGCCTACACAGCGACGGTGGCCAATGCGGTTTGCCGTACACAACGCTCAGCCCG
>JBDNIG010000674.1:0-5061 GCA_041688415.1 Rhodopirellula sp.
GAATCTGAGACGCTATCGAAAATCGATACGCGGCCCCAAGAAACCACCGCCAAAGCGAACGAATAAACGCAAGTCCGTTCACGTCTCCACAAAGCGACTTCTCGATAAACGCAATGAAACGTGATGTTGAAAGCCCTGGTCGCCAAGACTTTCGTTTTCCAGCATTCCCGAAACTCTTGGCGAGTTTCGCTACGCAGTAATTAAATCAACGTACCAAGCGATGCCAGCGATTAGCGAATGTAGGATGGGACCATTGTCCCGTCCTACACGCCAGTCACGGCTTGCTCACGCCAATCGATGAGGTGGATTTCGACGCTTTTATAGCCGCGGAATTCATTGATGACGGGGCGGTAGGCGATCTCGATGGGGCCCGCACAGTCGTTGAGCGGATCACACCAATCGGCGGCACCGAATGCCACTCCGCGAATGACTTTGTCGCCCTGTTTGAGCCGTACGGTGAGGTGTCGCTCGCTCTTGCCCATTTTTTTCGCCGGTTCGGCCAGTTCCACGCCACGTCCCATCAGGACAGGTCGGGGGTTGCCGGCACCGAACGGCGCCATGGTTTCAATCTGACTCATGATGTGCAGGTTCAACTGGCCCAGCGGTGCCTCGGCATCGATCTGGATCGCCGGCTCGATTTCCTGCTCCGCCCACTGCCGCGCGACCGCTTCGCAGAAGTCGCCCCGAAAGGCTTCGATCTCCGATTCGGTAATCGTCAGACCGCCCGCCGCCGGGTGGCCACCGAATCGCACGAGACGGTTCTCGCATTCCTGCAACGCCTCGAACAGATTGATGCCCGTCCCGCCCACGCGTCCTGAGCCGACCGCGTCGGTCTTGCCGGCTTGGTCGAGCGACAGAATGATCACGGGTTTGGCATACTGTTCGGCGAGTCGTCCCGCGACGACACCGATCACGCCGGCGTGCCAGCCGACGCCGCCGAGCACGAGGGCCGCGTCGGACTCGGCATCGAACTGTTCTTTAATCTGTTTTTGCGCTGCCAACTGAACACTTCGCTGCAACGTGTCGCGGGTGCCGTTGAGTCCGTCAATGTATTCGGCCAGCATCCGGGCCCGTTCACCCGCCTCGATCGTCATCAGCTCGATCCCAAGCTGGGCTTGGCCGAGCCGACCGGCAGCGTTGAGCCGTGGAGCGAGCGTGAACGAGACGCTCTCAGTCGTCAACTCGGAGACTTGGTCGAGCTTGGTCAGCTTCATCAATTCGGCTAGCCCCGGCAACGGATCGGTTTGCAGGGTTTTCAAACCATGATTGACCAGCACGCGATTTTCGTCGATCAGCGGTACCACGTCGGCGATCGTGCCGATCGCGGCGAGGGCAAGTGATTGCGTCAGCAACCGCTTCATCGGCGGCGTGACTTTTTTCTGGCCCGCTTTGGCTTGGCACAACGACCAAGCCAATTTGAACGCCACGCCAGCACCACAGAGTTCGCCGAATGGGTAGGCCGTACCTGGCAAACGTGGATGGACGATCGCGGCCGCGTCGGGTAATTCATCACCCATCTGGTGATGGTCGGTCACGATCAGCGTCAGATCGAGTTCGCGGCACAGCCGCGCGCACCCGATGCTGGCGATCCCACAGTCGACCGAGACGACGATCTTTTTGCCACGCGTGTGTAACTTACGGATCGCATCCTCATTGAGCCCATAGCCCTCTTCGAGCCGATTGGGCACATAGTAGCTCACGTCCGCACCGAGCAGCCTCAGGGCGTTGACCATGATCGCGGCCGCCGTCATTCCGTCGGCATCGTAATCCCCATAGATCACGACCGGCGTTCGAGCATCGATCGCGGCGAGCAACAGGGCTGTCGCCTCAGGGATGCCCGGCAATTCTTGCGGGTCGCGGAGGTTGGTGAGCTTCGTCTCCAGAAACGCAGCGGCATCGTCAGACGAGTACACGCCGCGGCTGACCAACAATTGGGCGACGACGGGAGCAAGTCCCGACGTGCGAATCAATTGCTCGACCAACGGTGCGTCGTGCGGAGTGATCCGCCATTGCCGCTTCATTCCGGCAGCCTATTTCTTCTTTTCCAGGTGCCAGGTGTGCTTGCGGACGTGCGGGTTGTATTTCTTCAACCGCAGCTTTTCGCCGCCAGGTTTACGCTGGAGAGTGTAGTTGTAGTGGCCGGTTTCTTCGCAGACCAGGAAGACGGTCTCGGCTTTTTTCTTGCTTTTTGCCATCGAAATGCGGGCGTGGGTGGAGAGTGCGGGATTTGAAATTTGCCAGATTGGCTCGGAAGTATGAACTGCCAACCACGTTTCTGGCAACCCGTGAATGTTCACGCGAGTTTTTGGCTAGGCCGACGCGACCGGGTGGGTTCGTTTGGATCGCTCCAGTGATCGTCTTGCGACTGGGTCGCTGCGATCAAGGACTTCGTGTCCTCGGGCTTTTGATCACGGATGGCCGCCTCGACGCGTTTTTCAGACTCGTCGACGAGTGGCGGTTGTGCGGATCGCTGCGGCACCGGCGCCGAATCCATGCCGCGGAGCTCATCGAACCGAGTCGCGGCCTGACGCAGCAACTCGCGCGGCGTGCATCGGTTTTGAAAGATCGGATCGGTGTCGGTAAACGGCCACTGCTGTTTGTCGCCAGCAGCGGCGGCTGTCGAACTGAGCGCCGAGACACGCGAGCGAACACAATCGGCGGTCTTGTACCTGCCGATATCAACCGATCTGGAGAAAACCCAGACACGAAAAAACCCCGCAAAACGCTTGGTTCTGCGGGGTCTGTGTCGTTGGGTAGTGAACCCTCATTGATCCCTACGGGACTCTCACTATCACGCCAATACCAGGGAAATACGCATGTTGCGGAAATTCTGGGCACAAAAGCGGGCCACTTTTCTGAAAACGCCGTGGGCTGGCTGGCGCTGCTCGATTGTGCCGATCCCGAAACCATCGTCGAAGTCAGTGACGCGCTGGGGCAGATGGGAATGATCGATGGAATGCCCCGACCCCACGATGTGTTCTGACGCGGTGCAGTCCGAGGCCAAGTTGACGCCAAGTTGGAGCACGCTGGGCTGGCCGGCCCTCCTCGATTGTGCCGATCCCGAACTATCGGCAAAGTCAGTGACGCACTGGGGCAGATGGGAATGATCGATGGAACGCCCCGACCCACTATGTGCTCTGACGCGGTGCGGTCCGAGGGCGAGTTGGAAACGCTCTTGGAGCCTGCGAGAAAAGCGTTAGGTCTGCGATTTAGATTTCTTGGGGCGACCGCGTCTGGTCCGCTGCGTTAGTGTTTTGACGATTCGGTCCGGAAGTTTGGTTTTGCAGCATTCACCAATCCACTCGGCTAGGTGCAAGTCTTCCCTCTCGGCGGCGCGTTCAAACGCGACCCACCAATCCTGTGGTTGTGTGATGTTCTTTCGCTCGTTCACGCGTCAGACTTTGCTGAGTAATTGATCGACGGACGCGCTGCCAATCTCCACGCCGGAGATTGGATAGCCCGCCGAGCGGATTTGCTGACACGCTGACGTGATCGCTTGGCCGAGGTCCGACGCCTCGCGGTCAATGTCGACTGACACAACATTGCCGCAGCGGCCGAGCGAACCGTCGTCAACTCCTGCCTCAAAGATCGCATTGGCCATCTCCTCGGTGGGGTTCTCGTGACCGGTGATCACGACGCGAAAGTTGTAGGTTTCCATGTTAGTTTTTCAGAGTGATTTTGGGTAACGATTCGGGCAAGCGTCAACGGCGCGGCGAATCTGGTTGGCATGTGCTTCGGGGTTTCGCGGCGTCCCATAGACGAACTTCACGCACACGCCGCACGAGCAATACAGCGTGCCCTTTTTGTGACTTTTGCCACCTTCATCGTAACGCCATCCGTTGGCCTGGGCGTACTGGATCGCTTCACGGATGTGTTTGTTCGGGTGGCTCACGTTGTTTCTCCTGGACGTTTGCTCCGTGCGTTTATTGTACACACAATAAGCCATCGAGCCAGCGTGATTTATTCAAGCTTTGCCGACTCGCCCTCCCGTCCTCGTGCAGCGTAGGAACCAGGTCGAATCGGAGATGGGAATGATCGGCGAAACGTCCCGACCCCACGATGTGTGTCCCAGGACCAACGCCCGGCTGACTATTAACCGTAACCAAGCGGTGCACCTAGACGCGGCCCAGAGACCACCATCGGCCGCCGCCCGACCGCAGGCTAGCGGGTCCCCCCGGACCGGGTGCCCTGGGGGGCTTCGCCCGTTTATCGGTGCGATTTTATTCGCACGCTCTGCTAAAATCCCGAGTAAGTAAGTTTGTTGGTGAACTCGGGGTGAGGCCGGAGTTCGGATTCTCAACCCGAACGAACCGGTTTGCATCGGTCAATCACTCATGCACGACTTGGTTTTGCGGATGCTCGCGAGCGGGCAGCGTCCGGTGGAAATTGCATCGAAACTGTCTTGCCACCGTGAGCAAACGCGTCAAGCAAGCCAAGACGATGTTCGATGATGCGGTTCGCGACCGCATTTTGACGGAGAGCCCTTTCGCCGATCAAAAGGGCGGCAACGAAGCAAACAAGGATCGGCAACACTACGTCGATCGAGTGACCGCCGCCACTGTGCTGGATGCCTGCCCCGATCACGACTGGAAGTTAATCTTCGGATTCGCCCGGTTTGCTGGCATGCGCTGCCCGAGCGAAGTGACGCGACTTCGCTGGAGTGATGTTTTATGGGACCAGGACCGCCTACGGATCGACTCGACCAAAACCGGTTTACGGTTCTGTCCGATCTTCCCCGAACTTCGGCCACTGCTGGAGGCCGCCGCCGCTGAGCGTGAGAACGATCTGGTGATGAACCGCCGCGTCGTAAGCAATCATGCAACCGGCGCGAACCTCGCCACCCAATTGAAGCGGATTATCGAACGAGCGGGCTGTCTGCCCTGGCCCCGGACCTTCAATAATCTGCGATCTACCCGCCGTACCGAGCTGGAAGAAAAGTTCCCCAGTCACGTTGTGAATGCTTGGATGGGGCAATCGACCAAGACAGCAAACGAGCATTATCTTCAAGTCACCCCGGACCACTGGGCGGCAGGCACTGTGACCGAAACGGGCACGCCCACC
>JBDNIG010000100.1:0-2493 GCA_041688415.1 Rhodopirellula sp.
CCAACACCGCCCCCACATTCCCCGATGGTGAAGACGTCGAGTTCACACTCGATGAGAACCCACCGGTCGGCGGCGTGATCGGGACGGTCGATGGTTTTGACGCGGACAATTCCGGTTTGACGTACGAATTCGTCGGTGGCAACAGTACCGGACTCGAACTGGTTACCCTGCCTGACTTCACCGCCGAGATCCGCGCGACCGCCGACGCGGATCTCGACTTTGAGACCGAGCCCGTACGGGTGTTGACCGTCCGGGCCGTTGACGAACTCGGTGCCAGCGCGACGGCGCGAGTCACGCTGCGACTCAATGATATCAATGAAGCACCGGTGATCTCCGACGCCGAGCTTTCGGTTCCCGAGGACGCGGTCGCGGGTCCCACAACCGGAACCGTGATTGGACGCATTGATGCTGTCGATCCCGACAACAATCCGAACCAACGGATCATCTATACGGTGATTCCGAGCACTCCCGAGGACTTCTTTGAGCATGACGGTTCATCCTATTTCTCCGTCGACGAACTGACCGGTGTGGTCCGCCTAACGGCACCACTGAGTTTCGAATCCACCAGTTCATTGGTGCTACGGGTCCGCGTCAGCGATAACAATACGGCTCCTGGAGAAACGCCCGGTGTCGCCATCGTCGACAAGATCGTCCGCGTCTCGGATCAAAACGATCCGCCGCAAATTGTTAACACGACGTTGAACGTGCTCGAGTCCGCCAGCGGCGAGTTGGCAGCGTTGGAGGTCAGCGATCCCGATGACGGGCAAAATCACGCGTTCGAACTGGTCAACCCAAGTTCGTTGCTGCACGTCACGCCGGAGGGCAAAGTGATCCTCAACCGCGGACAGCAACTGAACTTTGAGACCGCCCCCCAGGTTCAATTTGACGTCTCCGTCAGTGACAACGGCAGTCCGCCGCTGGCCACGACCGCGACAATCGTTCTGAATGTCCAAGACGTCAATGAACCCGCCGTGCTCAATCGACACGACAATCAAAACAGCCCGGCGAGTGAAAACCAGCCAGGGTTGTTGATCGCCAATTTGTCCCTCGTCGATCCGGAGGGACTCGACGACGACTATGCCTTCGAACTCTTGCCCGGCCCGAGTGCCGATCTGTTCCAGTTTGACCCGCTCACCGGACGTTTGGAATTAGCCACCGGCGTGACTCTCGATTACGAAGCGGCACCGTTCCACGACCTCACCTTTGAAGTCATCGATCGGACCGGTCAATTGCCCACCACGACGCAACCATTCCGTGTTTACGTTGGTGATGTCAATGAGCCCGCCTACGTGACAACCACTAAAATCTACGTCTCCCAAGTGCCTAGCCCCGGCGACGAAATCGGACGCATCAACGTCGTCGATCCCGATCCAGGCATCACCGGCAGCAGTCTATCAATCGAGCTTATCGGCGGCACGGCGCAACAGTTCTTCGAATTTGAATCGCCAGCCAATGCACCCGGAAAACCGCTCTCGCAAATTGACCCGTTCTTACTAAAGGTGCGCGGCGATTTCAATCTCGCAGCCTTCAAAACGCTCGATCCAGGCAACCTTAACCTGCAAGTGCGAGCGTCCGATGGCAATAGCGCGACGGTACAACCCATCGACGTGCAAATCGAATTGAACGAAGTCAACGAGCCGCCGGTATTCAATCAAGCCCTCCTGGCCAGCACGTTCAACGGACGGCGCATCGTGACGGGGACCACGTTCCGCATGACCATCCCTGACGACATCGCAGTGGAGCTCGAAGGCGGTGATTTCCTCCTTCGGATCGGCCAAAAGGTACGCGATGAAAGTGGAAACTTGGTGCTCGACGACGGCGACCGAGTGAAACTGAAACTCCCCACCTGGCTGACCTTCAACCCCGATACCTTGGAACTGGTCGGTCAACCCGGCGGTGCCATTCATGGTGACGTCGAACTCGTCCTTCGCGCACTGGAAGTCGGCCCGTTCCCGCTATCAGTCGATCATGAATTCAGTTTACCCGTCGCACCGCTGCAGAACCCCGTCAATTCTTACGACGTGACGAATGACGAAGTAGTGACTTCGCTTGACGCGCTGCGGATCATTAACTTTCTCAACGACTCTGGGGCGTCAGTCGCTTCCAATGGAAGCCTCTCTAACGATCTGGTCTATCTCGACGTCTCGGGAGATGGCTTCGTCACGAATCTCGATGCTTTGCAAGTGATCAACGAGCTCAATCACATGGGTAACGTCGCTGACAACCCCGCCCCGGAGCCATTGCCCGTGGCCAATCCGTCGCGCAATCCGGATGATACCGTCGTGTCCGTTGACGAGGGGCTATTATCTCGCAATGACCAACGGGCGCGAGAGCAGGCCATCGACGCGGTCCTCGGCCAGTCCAATCTGTTCTAAGACGAACAATCCGCCTCTGGCGTCCACGCTCGCCTTTGGCGTAGCCACGCTCGCCTTTGGCGTAGCCACGCTCGCCTTTGGCGTAGCCACGCTCGCCTTTGGCGTAGCCACGCTCGCC
>JBDNIG010000675.1:0-7412 GCA_041688415.1 Rhodopirellula sp.
CTTGCAGTTCCTTCTTGAGACCCTCGGACCGCTCTAAAGCCACGTCAGCTTCGTGTGCTGCAGTCCGGTAATGCCATGAGGTCATCAACAGGGCAAGAACCGCCACCAACGCGATGAGTGGCACCCACGCGTGCGTGACTAGAATTTTCCGTACACTCGCGAATTGCAGCTTGCCGTCGGTCGACCAGGTCGCAAATGTCGATTGACGTCCCAGGCAGTCGCCAGCGTCCTTAAAATCATGTTCATCGGCCAGCAGCAATGAGTCAATCAGCTTTCGACATGGCTGCGAAAGGCGTTTCGCTCGTGGAACGTTCTTGAGCTTTCCAGCCAGGTGGCTGCGATAGCGTTTCATGTCGCCATCGACAGCGGGCAAATTTTTGAGGCCGACCAGCCACTCGGCGAGCACGACCCCGATCGCGGTCAAATCGTCAACAGAATGGGGTGTCGCTCCAGCGTTAACGTACAGCCTGGCCATTCGGTCGTTGAGCGGCGTTTGCTCACACTGGGACGGGGTTTTCGCTCCGCAATAGAGGAATAGCTCCCCTTGTTGGTCACGGCAAAAAGACTGCTCGGTGATGTTCCCCTGGAGAGCAACATGCGGTAAGCGATGCAATGCCGCCAAACCCTGCAAAATCGAAAGCAGAGCGGATTCGTCACCGGCCATCCAAACAATGGCAGGATCGCTATTGGAAGGTGGATCGCCACAGACGAAATGAGAGACCGGACTGGTCAGCGAGTTGGTTTGGGTGTTCACGTCCAGCGGCGATTTAGTGAGGAAAATACGAAGATTCGCGACGATAGCGACTCACGGCGAGATTGTAATCGAACTGACAAAGCTATGCAGATGCTGGCGACATCGCGAGGGTGCAGTCGAACAGGTACTGAGCGAAGTTCCTCATGGCATTGTCGAATTCGGCCATCCATCGATCTGTTGTCAAGATGGGACGGAAAGCGACCCACTCACACCCAGCATACGACTGGAATCTGCGTGTCGCAGGGTGCCGATTCACTTCCACACCTATACATATTGCGAGGGCGTAACACGCTAGCCGAAAGAAATCGCTAAAACTATTTGGGTATGCTTCCGTGAGTTCCCAACAGGCAACGTTGTTGACCATACCGGCGGCTAGCGCCTTGCCGCTCACAGAGTTTGTTGAACTCGGTTACACCGACTCAATTGGCTCTTGGGACAACGCAGCCCGATCCTCATTGGCAATTTGCCAGTCGTGGGCTAATGCAACGCAATGTAAATGCGTAATGCCAGGATCAGCACAGCGATCATGAATCCGGTGGCAATCGCCTTTCCGATCGGAAGTTCAAAGAATGACTCCACGCCCGTCAAAAACGATCGTTCGGTTGTAAAGTCGAAACGGTAACCGTTGTGCGTCACGGAATTGCCGTTGGAATCGACCTCGGCAAGGGTGTCGGAAATCACTTTGTCCTGTTCTTCGAGTCTGATGGTTGAAACGCGAGCTACGCCAACCGGAGTATAAAGATGCCAAGTAAGACCATCCGCTGCGGACGAGTTTGGCTTGCAACCCAATTGAATTGAATCACCGCGGCGAAGAATGAGTCGCAGATCGTAATCAGGCAACGCATCAAGTTGCTTCACATAGGGAAGTTGGTGGTCTTTCGGTTCCGCTTCCCGATCAAGGGCAGTTATCGTTATCTCAGTGAACGCAACGCTTTGGATCGCAGAAAGTACGAGGCAGGATAGAACGCTCAAGCCAATGACGATCGCACAGATCCATCCGCAAATATGCCACGGGGAAGCTTTCGGGTTGGTGGTCTCGGTCTCAAATTGGGTAATGCTGTCCATCGAGTTGTTGTTCTGTTGGTGGAGATTGAATTGCGAATTGTGGTTTGTCAACGTGTCAGGCGTAGAAGACCCTTAACTTTTCTGGTGTTAAAGTTGATAGTGTCTTGGTTGTCGTTGATTGTTAAATGTAGCGATTATTGCTATGGTACCCTGGTTCAGCAAAGTCCTGTTGATCGATATGGTCTAAGGTGACGAGAACCGCTTCTTCAAATATGTTCGTACTTTCTCTACCCAGTTATGTTCTGGAAGGGATTCGGTACCGTCTAGGTAGGGGGCGTATGGGCCTGGGCGATAATTGTTCTCATGCCAGATACGGTAGAATGCCTCATAATCAAGGCGATTTCGCAAAGCCTTCACAGTCTCAATTGGTATAGGACTTTGAGATTTCGGGTTGGCATCGTGACGTAAATCAGGAAAATGCTCTGTGAGCGACTTCATGCTCGTGGCGCATTGTTTTCCCCACTCGTCTTTGTTGATTGTGACTTGCCGAGAAGGGCTTTCGAATTGATCCAGAAATTCAATCATGGGATGCGGAGATGTGTTTTCCCTTTGATCGTTCATATGTTTACTCTCTGTGTCGTTGAGTCCCAAATCATCAAGATCAACGTAGAACAGCGAAACAAACTCTTCGAGAATTTCCGCGTCCTCAAGTCCATCAATTTCAAGTTCAGGACGATGCAGTCCAAGCGATCCTTTCATCTGGTCTTTTATAAGGTTGTCTTTTTTTGACTTCCATTCCTTCCAGGAAGTGCCTTCGCCACCGATTTCGGATGTCGGGTTCGATGGTTTGGCCACGTTGGACTCACTGCTTAAACTTTTCGTTTGTGATACGAGATAGACGGCGGTGATGACCACGGCGAGGACCAAGATAGCGGCCATGACGACCCATTTTAGCGATTTTGGATGAGACTCTCTGCGTGGTGACACGTTTGAATCTGTAGCGGTCGACAGTGTCGTCGTCGAGAACGTTGAAGCGGATTGACTGTCACTCGATGGTGACGAGATGGCCAGCTTGATCCAATCACGAACCACCGAATCGAATTCTGAATCCGCGTTGGGCGTAACGGAAGTCTCAGCGATCCGCCGCACGTTGACATCGCTTAAGCGTCGTCGCGGATCGAGTAGGATCCACAAATTGGTCACGTTCCGATGCGGACTGTTGGGATCGGGACGACGCTGCGGGATCACGTACACCGTAGGGTAGGTCCTCCAGGAGTGAGGTTCCCATGACGTACGTTCATCTGAGAGCGGCGGTGTCTGGCCAGCGAAGTGCTCAATCAACGCGTGCGCCTCCGCGTCACTGATCCCGGAGGTATGTAGATGTTGACAACCTTTTTCTGGCAACCAGACTCGTGCGGCAACTTGAAGAGCGTGAGACGTTGGATTCATGGCGCTGGATTGCTTGTTTTTGACGGGGAGGGGCGGATGGAACTGAGTGAGAACAAATGAACAGATAGATTCTTCGCTTCTCAGTGATAGCTCGGAAGGTCGGGTGGGATCGCGGCGGGACAACTCAGGCGAACAATGATCTTGCCGCCATCGAATGACACCGGGCCATTGAGTTGCCGCAGCATAAAACCATCTTTTTCGAGCGTTGCGTCCACCGTTTCAGAGGTGTAGTCGGTGCAGGTAATGGCAACCGCAACCTGTTCGTCACCGCGTTGCCAAGTGAACGGGCCGAGTGCGTCATTCGGGATCCCCTTGGTGTCCATATCGATGTTCGTTTCAATGCTGTCCGTTCGATCATTGAGACCGTTCACCGATACCGTCACAAATACATCCGGGTAATAGGTGTAGCCGTGGAACCGGGAATTACGACCGATCTTAATTGAGTCCACTTTCACCACCGCTTGGATTCCTTCGGAGATCTTTTTGTGCCAATTTAACCATTTTTCGACCTCAGACTGCATTTTAATGGGGCGTTCGGTCGAATCCAGATACCGCTGGCACCGGGACTCAATGGTATCGATTCGTTCATCGGACAGTTCGCTTTTCGTGGCGTCTTGGATTTCGCGATATGTTTGTTGATCCCAGCGATCGAGCTGATCGGTTCGGAATTTCTCAGCCTCCTCCTGATGTAGATCAAACTCCGTATTGCTGATGTATTCGTTGGCGAGTTGGATGAGCGCACGATAATCACTTCCGAACCTCGCTTTACGATGCGTGATCTGGTTCCAAGCCTTGTCATCGGCGGAGGCCAGCGATTGCACGACTAGCTTCTGGGCGGCTTCGATGTGCGAGCTTTCAGGATGCTCACTGAGCCATTGTTGCGCGGCGAGGTATTGCTGCCATGGCTGGTCGGCAAGTTCCGAATAGGTGAGTTTAAATTTCTCCCATTCCTGGTCCGACCGGATATTGGCTAACTGACGTTCAGCACCATCCAATGCCAATGGGACTTTCGGCTCCGAGGACGCATAATTGCTGTTCTGAACAAATCTCTTGGCATCGGCAATCCACCGCGTGAGCTGATCCAGGTTCATCTTCGTCTCTTCGCTATACAATGCCAAGAGTCGCGTTGCTTCAAGATTGCCCAAAAAGAAGCTCGCGTCTTCTGCCGCTTGTTTCACCTCGACCAAAGACTCCGAATCGGGGAAACGTTCCTCGAATAGCCCGCCATCCTCTGCCACCTTCAATGCCTTTCCAGGATTGTCTGGGTAGGTAGCTGATATGATTGTCGAGTCCCATGATTTCTCCCAATCGCTTTGACGGGTATCGGCTAGTCTTGCGAGCGATTGCTTCCAACCGAGCATCTTTGCGGGCATGTGCCAATCCGAGTTCACGAAACGGCGGGCTTGTTGTAGTGCCGGGTCGAGGCTGTCGCTGGTTTTGGAGGCGCCGATCAGGTTGCGACGCAAACTGCGGTCGACGTAGAAATCGCTCAGCGTCCATCCGATCAGCATCATGACCATCACTGCGGACGCGGCGATGCACCTTCGTTGATTGCGACGCGTGGTGGTCAGCGATCGCAACCGATCAGCGGAGTTTTGCGCCTCGGCACGAATCGGCTCGGGTGGTCGCTTGGCGAGGATCGACTCGTAGCGTGTGATGGCATTGGCCGCGAACGTCGGAGGTTTGCTTCCTGTGGGTTGGTTTTTGACGTGTTTGAACAAGTGGTTTTTATGCTGCTCAACATATTCGTCGGCTCGCTTCAGCGCTGCTTTCTCAGCCGTGCGGAGCAGCCAGATTACGGGTGCTGCCACACCGCGGGGACGCAGCGTATCCGGCGGCATGTCGTCGACCGGTGCCCCGGTTGACGAAACGGGAAACACTTTCCAATTCTCGCAACTATTACTTAACGCATTGGCCGTAGCGGAATAATTTTTTTCGAACACCCGTTTGGCCTTCTCGAGTTCTGTTTCGGGCTTCTCGAGTTCTACTTCGGGCGACGTTGCTGAATGATTGACCTGATCCCATTTGGATGCGATCACTGCGATCGGGCGTGTGATCTTGACATGATCCTTCGAGCGTTCTTTCAAGTATTCCAGCAATAAGTCAACTTCCATTTTATGTTGCAACGCGTTGTGGCCGCTTTCATTGCAGGGGGCGAAGATGAAAAAGCCATCATATTTTGCGAACTCTTCAAAAATCTTTTGCTTTAACTCATCTAGTTTGTCGGATGTGTCTTTTTTCACGGCATCAAGACGCTCCGTGATTTCGCCTGCCACATCAGGCAAGCTTACCCGGCTTTGGGTGCCTGCGGACGTGATGGTGAGATTCACCGGCTTCAGTTTTTCGAGTGCGGTCGCGTCGGGCCACTTGCGATTGCACAGTTGTGTGTAGGCACCCATCAAATACACATGCGTGTTGTCGGTGGGGTCACCCGAGGCGAGCACATGAGCCGACGTTGTATCGTCGTGATTTCCGCCGTGACTGTACAACGTCGTTAAGTAGACCGTCTTGCCCGAGCTCTTAGACCCGAACATTGCGATACGATATTCTGGATTCATCAGGATGGTTCTTTTATTCTTCGTAGTGTTGTTGTGAGTCGTTGGATTCGTTGGTGGGGGGAGCAGACCACAGTGGATGCACGATGGTTCTGAGCACGAATGCCCGAAACCGTGGGATCTGCAGCAGCACCAGCAAGGCGATCAGGGCGAGTGTGATTGTGGCGTAGACGGGGTTCGTCTTGAGACGTTGGGTGATTCCGCCAACCACGCCTCCGGTAACTGCCTCGCCCACCCGAATGCCTGCTTCGGTGAGCTTGCCAACGGCGTATTCCGTCAAATTGCCTAATTGGTAGTGAAACTTTTCCGGTGCGGCGAGGTAGGCCGCAGTCAGTCCAGCGGCGGACCATTTCCCCCAATGCGGTGCGACGTATTTGTTGAAAAAGACGCCTGCGCCCTCACCCATTTTCGCGACCACGGACTTGTAGTACGGCCCCATTTTATCGACGCCCGCATAGACGAATTCTCCGTACGTGCGACCTTGCACCAATCCATCGGCATCGAGTTTGCGAATCAGCTTGACCGCGTCGTCGGCACTGCGACCGAGTGCGACACGTTGTCCGGCGGACACAATCTCGACGACGGCGGTGCGTTCATCGGTGGATAGTTTTTTGAAAGTCGACCGCAGACGGTCATCGACGCCGCCGAGCCGATTGAATTCCTTGAGCAGTTGATCGTCGCTGCGTTGTGCCGCAACGACGACGTTGTCCACCTTGGAACTTTTCAAGAGTGGAGGGCCCAGGTCGTCGGCCTTGGACACCGACTTGCGCAACATTGCTTCGATCAGGTTGTCGAATCGTCCCGCCTGCGCGATCGACAACGGATTTGCGACGAAGACGATGATGACTAGCAGCGGGACGAAAGAGCGAAGGTTCATAATTCGGATCCAGAGGATGAGAGGTGCAATTGGTAGCCATCTGAGAATGGACGGGAACGATTCAATTGGCGACCGCCAAAGTAGGGATCACTTTTTCCATCATCCACGGCGCACGATCGGCCAGCAGGCCTGCCGCAGCTTCGATGGCGAGTAACTTGCCTGTTTCGTCGCGGACCTCATTGCTAGCGAAGTCGATCACGACCTTGCGGTCACCTCGCATGATGATTCGACGATCCAAACGCCCCCATGTACGAAGGTTCAACTTTTTGCCCACCTCTGAGGTCATCCGAGCAGCTTGCGTGACATTCAATTTGCCACCGCTTTGGGCGATCAAGCGAAAACTCGAAGTCGCGAAACCAGGTAGACGCCCGGCGAGCTTACGACCCAAGCCTTTGGTCGAATCCTTGGCGACATCCTCCAAAATTTCCTTGGTGGCTTTGCGAAGCGTTTGTTTGGCGACTTGGCTGCCGGTGGTCTTGACGGCTGTGGCCAGGATGGCACCAGCGCCAAAGGCGGCACCCACGCCATCGACAATCGCGAAAGTGGCGTCCGCTCCCGACACGTAGTCGCCCCGCAGCAACGCCCCTCCGGTCTTCAACGCCATGTAGCCCGGAACCCACTCCGCGATTTTTTCAGGGTTGGATGCTGGGTATTCCTCTCGCAGCAATTGATCTGAGGGTTTTTGCAAGATCACTCGTAGATCACCCTCAACATCGGACGATACCGCCAATTTTTGAAAAACACGACAGATCAACGGATCTTTGAGGCTCTC
>JBDNIG010000676.1:0-20960 GCA_041688415.1 Rhodopirellula sp.
CCCCTGGCATCACTGCTTCCCCGGTGACCGCATGCACGTGCGTGACCACGCCGTTGAGCGGTGACGAGACGATGATCGAAGATCGGCCCGGTTTGGGAACGATGATCGCCGGCACCGTAATCGACCGCCGGTAGTTCGACAGTCCCACGGGGCGTAGAAACTCCTCGGTCAGTCCTAGATTTCTGAGGGCTTGATCAGACAGCTCCAAAGTCGCCGCCGCGACATGGTTGTACTCCGCGCCATCATGGTCATCATGATCGCCCGCTGCCGCGACGCGACGCGAGCGTCGCGTCGACCCTCCTCGATACGGCTGGCCACCACATCGAAAAGGTGGCCACAACAACAACAATCGCAATCAGGCCGCCAGCGATCCGGATCGCCGGCCACGGTATTTTGGATAGGTTCAAACGCATCGAGTAAGCTCGGTGGAGATGAAATGACGGGTAGATGAGACCGACTGCACGGGGGCGCACACTTTCGGCGCAGCACTGACCTCGGCTAGAGATCAAGCTTGCAGCTCAGACAAAGCACGATGGGAAGATCGCGAAACGACGCGGCTCCACTCGGCAAGGTGAATGAATCAGCCGGTTAGTTTGGCAGGCGTCGAGAAACGACGTGAAAGAGGCTCAAATCTGCCAAGATTGCAGATTGGCACAGCGCTGCCGGGACGACTCCACCGGTAGACCGAATGCTCGATCCGCGTCAACACGTCGAACACGGATGCGACTCAATGCAAACAGGTCGACATTCGTCGGTGCCAAATCAGCAACCGAAACGCTCAAAAATCCGTTGGCAGAATTCGCGTTTCGCGGCACGTAATGGCAGCAAGCCTCGTCGCACTCGTGCGAGTGCTCGCATGGACATTCGCCCAAGGCGAGAAATGACAAAGGGGTTCGCTCAGCGGCCTGGTCCGAACCCATTGTCGCCGGACAAGTTCGCTGGTCCGAACCTACTGTCGCCGGACCACTCCGCTGGTCCGAATCTACTGTCGCCGGACCACTCCGCTGGTCCGGTAGGTGGGCACAGCAATCAGCCCCCGCGTCCACTTCAACTCGGTGGACACGCTGATGGCAACCCTCTTCACCGATCACGTGCGAGTGATGCCAGCAGCAACCCAAGACCGCATGTGCGGTGAACGCGATCAGCGTCAAACGTTGGAGAAACCGGGCAATCACCGAGTAAATGTCCTTGTAAACGGGTCGGAGGGGCTATTTATCCTTCCTCATTGTTACGATCGGGTCAAGAGGAAACCTTTCTTGACCCAATCCCCCATCATCTTGACAGCAAATTCCCCAGCAACCAATCTGCGGTCATGGAAACGACGTGCGCCCCCAATTTCCCGTTGGCCGATACTCCGCCAGGCGGCTGGCCGGTCCCGCAGTCGTTATACCTGCACGTCCCCTTTTGCCGACACCGCTGCGGATACTGCAATTTCAGCGTGCTGGCCCGTCGCGATGACTTGCAAGATCGATTTCTCGACGCGATCGAAATCGAATTGGCGGGAATCCAAAGGCAGCAAGCGAATGGGGTCGGTGGCGATGGGGATCTGGATGCTCACGACGGGCGGAGCCGCCGGTCGACAATGGGGCCGATCAAGCTCGACACGTTGTACTTGGGGGGGGGCACGCCAACCGAACTCACCCCGCCGCGGCTACAGCGATTGTTTGCAATCCTGTCTGAACGTGTTTCGCTATCCGAGGGCGCTGAGTTCACTTGCGAAGCCAACCCGGAAGACCTCACCGCCGGGACACTTTCGCGACTCGTCGACGGTGGAGTGAACCGGCTCAGCCTCGGGGTGCAATCGTTCGATGATTCGAAACTGAAAACGCTGCAGCGCAGCCACGCTGGAGAGGAAGCGATCGCAGCGGTCCGGCGTGCCAGTGAAGTGATCGAGAACATTTCGATTGATTTGATTTTCGCCGCCCCCGGCGAGACACTCGCGGGCTGGCGGCGAGACCTCGATACCGCGATCGAGCTACCCATCCGGCATCTCTCCACCTACTCGTTGACTTACGAAAAAGGCACCGAGTTTTGGTCACGGCGACGACGAGGGACGCTCCAACCTGTCAGTGAAGACACCGATATCGAAATGTATCTTGCGACACGTCAGGTCCTTGCCGGTGCGGGTTTTCAACAGTACGAGATCAGCAGCTTTGCCAAACCGGCGGCTCGAAGTCGCCATAACTCGGTGTACTGGAACGGCTACGGATGGTACGCAGTCGGCCCCTCGGCGGCCCGCTTCGTCGGCGGCCAACGTGACGTGAATCATCGCAGCCCCACGACGTATCTGAAACAGATGCTCGCGGACGGGACCGCCATCGCCGATCAGGAATCCATTTCGCTGGACCAGCACGCCCGCGAGCTTGCGGCATTCGGTATCCGCCAAATCGATGGCATCGACTTGCGATTCATCAACCGACGGGTCGGCTACGATTTCGCCGCCACGATCCATGATGTCATCGAGCGGTTCGTGAACACGGACACCCTCATTCGCCAAGGCGACCACATTCGCTTGACCGAGCACGGGCTGTTGTTCGCTGACATGGTGGAGTCGCAAATATTGGGCTAATTTTGCCCGTCCTGGTCGATTCGCAGCGACTTTGCAAGAATGCCGAGGCCGGATCCTCCGTTTTCCCAATCGCCCTGTTTGCTGAGACTGCGTTACCGCTCATGTCGCGTCGCCTACTCGTTACCGCTGCGTTGCCCTACGCCAACGGCCCCATCCATATCGGGCATCTCGTCGAGTATTTGCAAACCGATATTTGGGTTCGTTTTCAAAAACTCCGCGGCCATCGCTGCCTGTACATCTGTGCCGACGATACGCACGGCACCGCGATCATGATCCGGGCGCGGAAGGAAGGACGCAGTGAACTCGAATTGATCGCCGAAATGAGTGAGTCGCACCAGCGTGACTTCGCTGGCTTCGGAATCGAGTTCGATAACTACGGCAGCACCCACAGTGACGAAAACCAAACAATTTGCGGCGAGTTCTGGCAGGCACTTCGGTCGCAGGACTTGGTCATCGAAAAAACAGTTGAGCAGCTCTACGATCCCGAAGCCGAAACATTTTTGGCCGATCGATTCGTTCGCGGCACGTGTCCAAAGTGTGGGCGAAAAGACCAGGCCGGTGACAACTGCACCTGCGGCCACGCCTACGCTCCGACCGATTTGATTGATCCGGTTAGCACGCTCAGCGGCGCGACTCCCATTCTCAAAGAGTCCCCACACCTATTCGTGCAACTGGAAAAACTGCATGGTTTTCTAAGTGAATGGGTGGCGACGTCGGGGGCGTTGCAAAGCGAAACGGCAAACTACCTGCAAGGTCATTTTCTCGCTGATGAATTGCGAGATTGGGACGTCAGCCGCCCGGCACCCTATTTCGGTTTCGAGATTCCCGATTCACCTGGTAACTACTGGTACGTGTGGTTCGACGCGCCGATCGGGTACATCGCCAGCACGCAGCAGTGGTGCGACCGTCACGGCGAAACGCTCGCCGATTGGTGGAAGAGTGACGAGTGCGAAGTCCACCACTTCATCGGCAAAGACATCACGTACTTCCATACGCTGTTCTGGCCTGGGATGCTCAAGACCGCCGGCTACGCATTGCCGACGAAAGTCCACATCCACGGCTTCCTCAACGTCAACGGCATGAAGATGTCCAAACGTGACGGCACGCTGATTAAGGCGGAGACGTTCCTCAAGCACATCGACCCGAAAGCTCTGCGTTACTTCTACGCCTCGAAACTTTCGTCTCGCGTCGAAGACATCGATTTATCAATCTCCGAATTCGTTGACAAAATCAACTCGGACTTGATTGGCAAGGTCGTCAATTTGGCGAGTCGGGTTGGCAAGTTTGCCAATCGCACGGGGCTGTCGGAATCCTATCCCGACGACGGTGGGTTGTTTGCCAAAGCAGCGGGTCGGGGCGAGGCGATTGCCGCAGCCTACGAGCAATGCGAATATGCCAAGGCCATGCGGATGATCATGGAACTGGCTGACGCCGCCAACCCATTCGTCGAACATGCTCGGCCATGGGAGATGAACAAAGATGCGGATCGACAGGACGAACTGCGTGACGTTTGCACCGTCGCCCTGAACCTGTTCCGCCAACTCGCCGTCTACCTCGCGCCGGTACTGCCGACGCTGGCGGAGGCTTGCGGCGAACTGTTGGGCGACAAAATCGTTTCGTGGGACCAGAGTCAAACGCCGCTGGTTGGCTCGGGCGTCGGCAAATTCACTCGTATGATGGACCGTGTTCAAACTGAGGATTTAGAGAAGATGATCGAAGAAAGCAAAGCCGAAGCGGATGTAGACGTGGATGTCGCCGGCTCACCAGCAGCCACGTTCAACGACAGCGATCAACCGCTCAAAGACGAACCGCTCGCCGATGAAATTACGATCGATGATTTCATGAAGATCGACTTGCGGGTTGCCCGCGTGCTCGCCGCCGAACAAGTCCCTGAAGCCAACAAGCTGCTCAAGCTCACTCTCGGGCTCGGTGGTGATCAACAGCGACAGGTATTCGCGGGCATCAAGGCGGCGTATGAACCGAAAAAGCTCGTCGGCCGCATGGTCGTGATGGTCGCCAATCTGAAACCACGCAAAATGCGATTCGGTATGAGCGAAGGCATGGTTGCCGCCGCCGGACCGGTAGGCGCCGATGTGTTCATATTGAGCGTCGACGACGGTGCACTCCCCGGACAACGGGTTCACTAGATTGTCGCTCGGCTCTCGGGACGTCGATTTAGTAACCCGACGCGTAAACGAGGGACCAGGTTGCACCCCTCGCTTACGCGTCGGGTTATGATTTACATGCTCATTTCGTAAAGACGATTCAATCGACAGCCCGCTCGCGTCATTCCGCCAAAAACCGCATTTATAAAATCAACGTTCGCCGAGCCGAGCGCGAATACGCTGGCTCCCCTCGTCCCGCTTCGGGGAGAGCGGCCGGGGGTGAGGGGCTTACGCGTGATTTCGACACCGCAAATTTCAATCAACAACCTAGAGTTTTCGTGCCCCCTCCTCCCACCCATATCGCGATTATTCACAGCCACTTTGAATCCGGCGTTGTGGCGGACGCGGTGTGTAGCGATGTCGAGTGCTTGCGAACTCGCAGCGAAGATATCATCGAAGACATCACCGGCGAGATCGGTAAGATCGTGCTACTGTCCGGCAACCGTGTCTCGGGCCTGAGCGATCCGACGTTTGACCGGACCGAAGCCATTCAAATTCGCGATCTCGATCACGATCCCAGTGACGAATCGTCCAAGCGTCAATCAACCGGTCGGCTCAAAGGGTTTCGGCGGGCCGTCTCCGGTCAGGCGTCGCTGGCCGGCCGCAATCTCTTTGAGCGAATCGACGCGGCCCTGCGGCGGTCGGGACTGCCGCCCGATGAATCCATTGTCCATTGGCACAACCATAGTCTTGGCCGAAACGCCGCCATACCTTTTGTCGTTTCCCACCTCGCCAACTCGGGCTGGCGGTTGTTGTTGCAGATCCACGATCTCGCCGTTGACCAAAATCCTGAGAACATCCGGCACCTGCTCACTCAAACCGGAGCCACGCGGGCGGCCACGCTCGACGCGATTCGCTATCCCGTTCACGAGAACATTGCCTACGCGAGTCCAGTTGCCACGGACGGAGATCCGCCCGTCCAATACGCTATCATGACATCGCACCTGACAACGATCTCCAGCATCGCACATTTACCGCCGGGTGAGCCAGCGAGTCGCCAGGCGGCTGTGGAAGAGGTTTTGCGTGAGATGGGACGCGGCGAGAGAAGTCCGACGCCGTGTGAGGATTAGTCATTCGTTATTTGTTATCTACCATTAGTCATTGAGATCAAGCATGAAAGCGCTCTTGCTCACCGAATACAAGAAGATGCAGCACACCGACGTGGACGAACCCGTCGTCGGTGACGATGACGTATTGATCCAAGTCGAAGCGTGCGGGATCTGTGGCAGCGACATCCACGGTTACGACGGCAGCACCGGTCGCCGCATCCCGCCGCTGGTCATGGGACACGAGGCGGCGGGCACGATCGTCGAGTGCGGCGCCAACGTCAGCGATCTGGCGATGGGCACGCGTGTCACGTTCGACTCGATGGTCTCGTGCAGCCAATGTCACTTCTGTCGCGACGGGCATCAAAACCTGTGCGACAACCGCATGGTGCTCGGCGTTTCGTGTGGCGAGTATCGACGCCACGGCGCGTTCGCGCAGCGGATCTCGGTGCCGAGGCGAATCGTTTACGAGCTACCAGAAACACTACCGTTCGAACACGCCGCGTTGGTGGAGGCGGTGAGCGTCGCCGTCCATGCAGCGGCCGTCACACCGATTCGGCTCGGCGATACCGCCGTCGTGGTCGGCGCCGGCATGATCGGACTGTTGACCTTGCAAGCCGCCCAGGCCGCTGGGGCGACTCGCGTGATCGCGGTCGACCTCAACGACAAACGACTCGAGACCGCGCGCCAACTCGGTGCGACGGAAGTCTTCCGGGGTGATCAAGTCGATGTGCCCGCCGCGATCCGCGACCTGACGGAAGGGCGTGGTGCGGATGTGGCTTTCGAAGTCGTCGGGGCAACACCAACGATCAAGACCGTGATCGAATCGGTACGCAAAGGCGCATCAGTCACCCTGGTCGGCAACGTGGCGCCCACGATCGAGCTACCACTGCAATCAGTCGTCACGCGTGAAATTCGCCTGCAAGGCACCTGCGGCTGCAATGGTGAGTATCCCCAGTGCATCGACTTGATGAACCGTGGAGTGATCAACGTCGAGCCGCTGATCACAGCAAAAATTTCGCTCGCGGACGGCCCGAAGTGGTTCGAACGCTTATACGGCGGCGATCCGGAACAAATGAAAGTCGTGATCTGCCCGAACGAGTGAGAGACTTGCTTGCAACGCCAAGGGCGTTACAAAAAATTAGCCGGCGGTCGAGCGACGCGAACTCCGCCGGACAGGTCTGGCCTCGTCGGACTTAACGTCATGGCTGAACCGCGGCGGGATCGAATGTTGCCAGGTCAGGTAGCTCAGTGCGGACGCCTTCGCCGGGCACTTCGAGGTTGGCGGTCCAGACGATGCCGTTGAGGATGAAGCGACGGAGGTTGTCGTTACTCCAGTTTTCATAGTAATGCGGCATCACAATCGCAAATCCACGGCCACGGACGCGCTGGACACACCATGAGACGATCTCTTCTTGTGGTTTCTCTGGCGGTAGCATGGAAGTCGCCAGCGGCGTCACGTTCGCAGCGGGTTGGTTGTTGTTCTTGCCAAAGTAGTTGTTGATGTAGGGCTCGTCGTGGAGCGTGAATTCCGACCAACCACGCGAGATCGGGTGCTGCGGTGCGGCGGGTACAACGGTTGCCGCCTCGTAGATCCTGGCGATTCCCTTGTGGTGTGAGCAGGTTTTGTTAGCGAAGTAGCCGCCCATCCAATCCAGCAGCGGGTGGGCACCATCGGCCGCGACGTCTTTGCCCAGCAACCCGGTTGCGAAGTGAACGCAAACGATCCCACAACCGCGCCGCATCATGCGATCGATTCGGCTGAGAATCTGCTTTGTCTCCGGCAAACGTTGCGGCGGAAATGTATCACCGATGAAGACGATCGAGTCGGTGCGAGTCAATAACTCTTCGTCATCGGGCCAACCCTGCACAACGGTCGCGTTGACATTGCTCAAGTTGTCGGCGTGTTCAAGACAATATGCCATCAACCGTGCTCCCGCAGCGACTTCGTGCGAACCCGGCGGATGCGTGCTGGGGCCAACCACGATCAGTACCTGCTTTGGCTTCGCGCCCGCCACCATCAATCGTTCGATTTCCGATTGAACTTTGTCGCGTTGTCGGTCGGCAAACCCGACCAAGCGATGATCATGTTCGTCGTCTTCGACCCAGCGATTCGTGCCGTTGGGATAGATGTGGTTGCCACCCTCGGTTTGTATATTCCAGTAGGGTGCTTCGGGGCGAACGGTGAACAACAATGCGACTTGATCCCAACTCGATCGCGTCGGCCGGTCGCCAAGGTACAGGTCATAGGCGACGCGAAGCGGATTGTCTTCATTGAGCTTGTTTCGTTCACGTCCGGTGCCAACGTCTGCACCAAGACCACTGAAGTAGATCGTGCCGGGCCAATGATTAGCGACATACACCGTGGACTCAGGGTCCGGTTTCAAATTACCGAATTTGCCTGGATCGAGGTGCTCGGGATAACGTCCACCCATGACGACAAAATGCGAGATTTTTTGCCGCGCAAGTTCCAATCCTGACAACGGGCTGATGTCGTCCGCCGGCGATCGCAGGAGGTCGGCGACATTGGTCAAGTAACCGACCGTGACCAATCGCACCGAATTGTCCTTCGCCGTCGCGAGTGTCTTGCGCAGCACCTTCACGGCGGAGGGCGCATCGTCGTTGGTTTCAAAACGACTCGGGAAACGTTCGGCAATTTGTTTGCCGTACTTGGATCCACGGTGAACACTCGCCCCGGCGCGTTTGGGTGATCCCAGCGGCAGATTGGGGCGACCGTAGTAGCGATTGAGCGCATCCAGGCAAGGTACTGAATAAGCAAAGTTCGAACTGACGGTCGTCGCGAGAATTTCGATCTCGCCCGCATCCGCCATCGCATGCAAACAGGCAACCGCGCCGACGTCGTCACAATCCGTGTCGATATCGGTATCGAAGATGACGGGGACGGGAGCCTCCGCGGCGCAGGTTGCAGTGGCGAGGACGAGCGACAAAGCGATGGGTAAAAGAGTGTTCATGTGTCTGATGATATCAGAGTCGCAGACCGACTGTCGATTTAGAACACCGAGACGCGAAACAGACTATTGATTGAGGACCGCAAACGGTTGGGCCGTTGGCCCTCAGGTTCGGCTCAGTGATCCCACTGAAAAATGGGCGGTACGATCTCGGCCGGATTTTGGAAATCCGTGTCCGCGAGAAATAAGTGACCCGCGTTGGGGCATCGCCGGCGGTTCCCATCGCTCATGTTCTCAACCGCCGTGGTGATGACGAGTCGCACGCGGCCCCGATCGACGACCAACGCGGGACACGTGTTCTGAGGTGAACCCGGCGTTCGCCAAACACACTGCAATTGGCCGGTTTCACGGTCGTACTGACGCGTCTCCCCATAGTCGGCAACGTCGGGCAGGTAGATCGAGACGATGATGCCATTGCCATCGGGAGTCAGAATCGCGCCATCGGGAACACCAGGATCATCCGTCAAATCAACGAGGACTTGTTCCGAACTGATCGTCCCCACATCGATGTCGAGGTTGTACTGGACGATCTTTTTCGTCGGGGAATCGATATCAATCAACGTCAGTTGACCCGAACCGTCCGTGCGGATCATTTTCCCGTTGCTGCAAATCTGATCATCACGCAAACGAATCAAGGCTCGGTCACGGCCACGAAACAGATACAGCCCAGCCTTGGGTTCGGAGAACTCAAGATCCTTGGTACCGAAGATCAAATTGTCACCGAGCACGACTGCGTCATTGATGATCGTGTTGTCGACATCCGCATCGACACCCTCGCAAAATGGTGTCCACGAGGAATCGGTGACGTCGAAAACACCGAGCGACCGCTCCACCCCGGCTACAAACCGAGTCGGCATCTCGCCGGGCGCGGTGCCCGAACACGCGAATGCGAAGCCCGGTCGACCGGGCAAATCGAATGACTGATTCTCGCCGGTGGCAAGGTTGAGCAGGTTGATCGAACCGTGGCGAGAATCTCGTCCATGTTGAATTCCAACCCAAGAAAGACAACTGGCCAACGTTAGCGGCGTCGGACCTTCGGGTAGATAATTCAGCGACTGGGTATCAGGTATCGGCAGGGCGGCGGCATCAATCACGAGCGGGTCGGTGGACGAATTCATTTGTTTTCTCGATTGTAGCCAGACTACTCCGCTGGTCTGAGCTGGATTATTGTAGCCAGACCACTCCGCTGGTCTGAGCTGGAAAGGGCAATCACCAATCCGTTGAGCGAACACGTGCGTATCACTCTCGACGGGCGGAGACGTCGGACGACTATTGACATCCAGTGGCGTAAGCTTCCAGCTTGCGTTTCTCGGACCGCAAGCTGGAAGCTTACGCCACTGGATGTTCGCGCATTCGTTAGTATGGCACATTGATGGCGCCGCACAAAAACCGCATCAACGGTTTGCCGTCTCGGATCAAGCCGACGATTCGCGTGGCCGCCCCCGCACTGGTGATTTCCCGCTGCGTCAAGTTCGCCACGGCGATAAAATCAATCCGGCGGAGGTCTTCGATCTCGGGATGATCGATCGGATAATCGCGTGGTGAGGTTTTGAGCGACTCACCGGAGAGCCGAAAGGACTCCCGAAATTTTTTCTGGTCCCGTGCCCGACGCCAGGCTCGTGGATCGGCGTCGATCGCGCGGCGGATCGCAGCGAGTGTGTCGCGGTGCGGTCGCCAACACCCGGCGGCGACCAAGCACTCGTCGCAAGCGAAATGAATATAGATGCCGGGAGCATGAATATTGTTGTCGGCCTGATGCCGAATTGAAATGCCCACGTTCGTCTTGTAGGGCGTTTTGTCTTTGGAGAAACGCGTGTCGCGATAAATTCGCATCAGCGACCCGCCACTGCGTTTGGCAACGGCGGCTAGCATCGGAGCCGATCGCCGCAGCGGCGCCGTGAGTTGCTCGACCAAGTCCAGCGCAGGTTCACGAACGTCTTGCTCGTAACGCTCTTTGTTGGCGCGGAACCAATCACGATCGTTGTGACGCGACAAGTCATCGAGAAACTCAAAAAGCTCGGGACCGATCGGAGACACCGACGTCATGAAGCGAGTTCCGGCTTATCGGATGGTTGCTCCAATCCCGGCGTGCGGTACTGCTCCGGCACATCTCGATCATCCTGAGGTAGACACCGCAGTACGCGTCGTGGTGGCGCGGCAATGCTGTCGTCCATCCGCCAGATCTTCCAGACTTTGTCGCCTGGACCTTCGACGGAGTCGCCGTCTTCGATGGGTTCCTCGGCTTCTTCGAGGAAACAGGTGACCAAGCGAAGGAAACTCTCGACTTCGGGGAAATCGTAAGACTCCGCGTGGAAACAAGCCTCGACATCGAGCAAGTCGAGTTGTGAATTACCGACGGTATCCATGACCGCCCAGTCATTCTCCAGTCGGAACAACCGCACGTTGGACCACAGGTCCAGGGGCGGGAAATCATTCTCCTCGGCGTACTCGAAACTCTCGTTGAGCGTCTTGAGGTCGCGGAGGACTTCACCGTTGGGATTGAAATAACAGATCGCTTGAGGCAGTTCCGTGATCGCCGCGGCGACCTCGGTGACCAACGCCAGTTCGTCGAAAGGTGCGTAGCCCTCGGGCAATATCGGGGCATCGTCCTCTTCACCGAGTACGTACGAACTGCGAACCCGGATGAACGCTTGGGGTTGATCGCCGAGTTCGCGTCCGTCCTCCCAGACCCACGATTGTTCGCAGGCACGCTGCAGCGACCCGGGGTAATTGTGCGGACCGAAGTTACCCAATCCCCAAGCGTCGGAAATTTTACGGTCCTCCGTTGACTCCGCGGCGTCAGACGAGTCGTCGAGCGATCCGCCCATCGCATCGGGCCACGGATGGTCGACCACGTCGACCACGACTTTGCCGCTACCATCCTCATCCATATTCATCAGCACGGCGGGCCCGAGAAATGTCCAGTCCTCCGAGGCTGCGATGGGATCGGACGGGTAAAAATCGTCGATGGCGCCAGCGACTTCTTCGATGCTCACGCTGTGACGCAGTAAAACCACGATACCTTGGGTAAAAAGTCCCTTAGCCATTGGAAATCCTTCGATGGGGTTTTGATAGGCCCGTTTGCTGGAAACGGGCGGCTTGGCGGGGCTTGATCGAGAACAGAAGGGGCGCAGTTTAGGCGGTGTCTCCGGCGAGAGAAACCGGGCTAGATCTTCGATATCGCTGGCGAGCGGTTCCGCGTGAACCAGTTCACGCTCGCCAGGGCGAATCAACGCCCGCTATGCGGTGGTTCGCTGTGCGGCGGTCCCTGTGCCTTCCAGTATTCGCCTAGGCGGCTTCGTTGTACCGTCCGCCATTGGCGCTCGGCTGCTGGCTCGACCCCATCGAGGTTCGCGGGCGGGTGCCAGCGGACAGGCGAGCGATCCAGTCGCGGGGGATTTCCGACAAATGATACTGGCAGATGAAGAGAGACAAGGCTCGTTGGTGCGTTTGAGCAATCAAATCAGCAACCTCGCCGCAGCACTTCGCAATCCTGGCGTCCTCAATCCGCCGCGTCGACAGCAGTTTTTCAGAGAGGCTCAGCCCAGCGGGAGGCGCATCGGCAGCGCACAGCAACTCATCTCGCTGCGCCACCATCCGCTCCAAATCAGAGATCGCCGCAAACAATTGTTGCGTGGCGGCATCGATTTCGCCGCTGCGACTGCTAGCGGTCCCCATGCGAGTTTCGTCTAAAATCAAATCGATCGAGTTCGCGATGCCTGTCGCCTCTTCAGTATAGGAGGCAACACGCTCTCGCCAAGCCAGGGTGTTCGGTTGATCGACAGAGGAGCCTGCGTTCATGATAGGGCACTTTTGGGTGAAAGGATTGATCGCGCCGTCATAGTTCGAACATCGGAATCAACGAGACATTCGATGAGATATTCGCGTTTTCTTCTAGGAATTTCTGATCGAGCCGTGTTCTGAGAGTTTTTTTCGCTTTTATGTTCAGAATGGTGAAGTTGCTTGCGAATGATCCCTAAGAGGATTTCAACTTGCGGTAGATCGTTTTGCGATCGAGGCCGAGGATGCGGGCGGCTTGACTTTGATTGCCGCCGACCACTTCCAACACGTGGTGAATGTAACGGCGTTCAATCTCTTCCATCGGTACCAGTTCGTTGGGATCGAGACCGCCAATGACCAGCGCACCACCCTGGAAATCACGAACTTTCTCAGGCAGGTCCTCCAGCGTGATTTTATCGTAACGAGTCAGCGCGACGGCACGCTCCATCACGTTTCGAAGTTCCCGGACATTGCCCGGCCACGAATAGCTGAGCAGTTTTTCGGCAACACCTTCGGCGAAGCCGGAGACGGACTTGTTCTCGCTGCCAGCAAATTGATTTTCAAAATGCTCGGCCAAGCGGAGGATATCAGTACCGCGCGAGCGCAGGGGGGGCAATTCGATGCCGATCACGTTAATGCGGTAAAAGAGATCTTCCCGAAAGCGTCCTTCGGCGACCGCCGTTTCCAAATCTCGGTTGGTCGCGGTGAGCACGCGCACATCGAAGGATAGCTCTCGATCGCTGCCGACGGGACGAACCTTGCGTTCTTCCAAAGCACGCAGCAGTTTCACCTGCATCGACATCGGCATTTCGCCCATTTCGTCGAGCAGCAGCGTGCCGCCGTCGGCTTCGAGAAACAGTCCTTTGCGTTCTCGGCGCGCGTCCGTAAACGCACCTTGGACGTGACCGAACAGCTCGCTCTCTAGCAGCGTTTGCGTCAGGGCGGCGCAGTTGATGGCGACAAACGGTTTCCCCGCACGACGGCTCCCCGTGTGGATCGAACGCGCAACGAGCTCCTTTCCCGTACCGCTCTCTCCCGTGATCAGCACGGCGGCGTCGGACGCGGCGACTTGCTCGAGATGATCGTACAGCTTCCGCATCGTCGGACTCTGCCCCAAAATTTCGCCAAAGGCGGTGGCGGGGTCGCGATTGGATTCGAGCAAGCGGACTTGCTCGGTCAGCCGGCGATGCTCAATCGCACGCTGCAAAGTGATCGAGAGCAGATCCATTTCGATCGGTTTGGTGATAAAGTCATACGCTCCGGCGCGCATGGCGCTGACGGCGGTCTCGAGCGTCCCGAACGCGGTCATCACGACAACGGGGATGTCAGGCCGAGTTTGTGAGAGCTGCTGGCAAAACTGCAGCCCCGTCGTCCCCGGCATCCGCACATCGGTGAGAACCACATCGAAATCGTGTTCGTGGATGGCCGCGAGAGCTTCGGCCGCCGACGTGTACCATCGGCTGGTGACACCCCGCAGTCGCAAGTCCGTTTCGATGAGCTCGCACATATTGCGTTCGTCATCGACGATCATGATTTGCTGCAGCGACGGTTTTCTGTTCATTTTGTCTCATCAATATTTAGTCAGTTAACAATCGTAGCGAACACCGTTGAGTGAAGTGAAACGGAGATGACGCGATCAATCCATCTCATTTCAAGAGAAATACTGCTTGCCCCTCTATCGACCCGTGACGAATTGAGCACAATATTCCTTCGCGGCGTCGTTGTTCCACACAGGAAGAATTCTCAGCGTCTTCAATGGGCGACAACCGCAGTCCTTCGAAAAGACCCTATCCGAATTCTCCCAAGGCAAAGAAATGAAGTTCCAAATTTTTGGTATTGCGCTCTGTGCATGCTGCTTGACCTTCGCTGGTTGCGACGAGTCAGGAAACGATGTTGCCACCGACATTTCCAATGCCGCTGATTCAGCCGCGGAAGCCACTGGCGACGCAGTCGACACCGCTGTCGAGAAGACGGACGACGCCGTTGACGTTGTCAAAGAAAAGACCGCCGACGCAGCCGAGTCGGTCAAGGAATCTGTCAGCGAGTAAGCGGGCATTTCGGTCGTTCTCAACAATCTAACACGCGGCGTCCCAGTCATCTGGACGCCGCGTTTTTTTTCCATACCCGATTCGAAGGAGAAAGGGGGGATAGGCATGAAGTCGTTGCCGTCTTCTGCGGGCCGCATAGGATTGCGTTGTCTCCAATGGCGTGGCCTTCCCTCGGCGGAGGAAAGAGCTGGAAGCTGCTGAGCGGAATGGGTATGCTCGGATGTGGGATTAGCGTGGGCTTTTTGCCATGGTTGCGGCAGCTATCGAAGGGAACATCGAAATTCAATGACAAACAAGCTAGGCATTGCGTCGGCGCTGTTCAGCGTGGTCTTTTCTATCTTCGCGACTCCGCCGCTCGCGGCCTGCACGGTGATGCGTTTGCAGCGTGGTGAGCAAGTTGTCGTGGCGCGAAATCATGACTGGGGTACCGACGGCGGGTTGCTGATCGTCAATCCACGCGGCATCGCCAAGACCGCGATCACGCCTCTCCATCCCAAACACTGGGTGTCTATGTACGGTAGCGTATCGTTTGCCCAGTTCGGACGGGAGCTCTCCTTCGCCGGCATGAATGAAAAAGGGCTCACCGTTGACCTGCTGCAGTTGCGAGCGGCGGTGTTTCCCGAGGCCGATGCGGACACGCCTTCGGTCAACGTGGTGCAGTGGGTGCAGTACCAGCTCGATATGTCCGCCACCGTTGCCGATGTGATCGCCAGCCTCGATCAAATCAACCCGATGCCGCTGCTCGCGACGCTCGAAAAAGTCCACTACTTCGTGACCGACACCTCCGGCGACGTGGCCGTGATTGAATATCTCGATGGCAAGCCGCAGGTCCACCGTGGCACCGACACCGTCTGCGCCCTCGCCAATTCGACGTGGCAGGACTCCACTCGCTCCGTCACCGACAACAGCGCCGAGAACGGTAGCGAACACCGCTACATGCGTGCGTGTCACTTGGTGGCGAATGCGGAAAAACAAAAACCGGATGTCGATCTCGTTGACTATGCGTTCGCGGCGTTGAACCGGGTTGCCCAGAATCACACGCAGTGGAGTCTGGTTTATCAGCCCGCAGCACTGCGCATCAATTTCGCCACGCGTGTCGCACCCAAGCGGCGGTGGATTGATTTTTCAGGGTTGGATTTTCACGAAGGTGCTCCAGTCTTGTGCCTGGACATCAACGCGGAGCTTTCGGGCAACGTGCGGAAGAATCTCGAACCGTTCACCAAGGACGCCAACCGCCGCATCATCGTTGATGCCTTCGATGCCGGCCCAGCGGGCTTCCTCCGCGAGGGCATCAAAGACATGGTGCTCAACTATGGCGAGACGTTGGCGCCGGCCGGTATTATCGATTGAGCGCCCTGACGACTTTCTCTCGCAGCTCATCGACGGTCCCATCGTTCTCAATCACCCAAGAACTGCGGCGGCGTTTTTCGGGCCAGGGCAGTTGCCGCTGCTCGCGACGAGCCAGTTCCGCGGCGTTCCAGCCACGAGCGGCTAGTAGATGCTCGTGTCGCTTAGGGTCAATCCGCATGCACCACACCTGATCACAATCACGGTCCCATCCGCTCTCCAGTAATAGCGGAACGTCGAGCATGACGTAGGGAGCCTTCTCAGCGATGGCGTCGTGCAACCGTGACTGAATAATTGCGTGCGTGCGCGGATGAATGATCGACTCAAGTTCCTTCAGCCGCCGATGCGATTCGTCCTCTTCACCGAAGACCAGGTCCGCAATCCCGCGGCGCGATATCGAGCCATCACTGGTAACAATATCGGCCCCAAAACACTCAACGAGATCGGCAATCACCTCCGCATCGCTGAGCTGTTCTTTCGCAATCGCGTCAGCATCGATCCAAACACCACCACGTGATTCGACGATCTGCGCGACCGTCGATTTGCCGCTGCATGGGGGGCCAATGATACCGATCACGAGCGTTGATTTGGGTGCAGTCATGACAACAGTTTCTCGCATCGCTTCGGTGATACTTTTACGGCGGTACCGAGCGGCTGGGCGAACTGACTGACCCGGAGTTCTTCGGTCAACCAGCGAAATTCGCTTTCGGCTTGATCGCGAGGTGCGCGTGCCTCTTCATGGATCGATGCCAGCCAACGGTTCCAGAGCGTGGCAATGACTTGACGCGATTCCGCGTCGCGCTGCTCGGCGCCCGCTTTCAATTTATCGAGTCGATACGCAATCGCATGCAAATAGCGTGGGAGATATTGGAGGTGCTGCCACGGGGTCCACGAGAGAAAGCCATCGCTGAAGATCCACGCGAGTTGGTCATCCACATCCGCGAGCACCGCTGGGAACTTCGCCGGCGAAGTCTCTTCCCGAGCAATCCGCATCGCGTGATAGGCGGCGGTGAGTTTCGGCAGCCAACCGGAGACGTCCTGCGTCGCTTCACCAATTCGCGACGGGGCTTCGGCGAGTCTCGCAGCGTACTCCTCCGACGTGCGAATCATCGGCCGTTTTTCGACGACGGCGAGGCGTATCAATAGCTCCGCCAGGGACGATTCGAGCACGCTCGCGGACATGATGGGACTGAGTTTCATTTTCGCATCCGCGATCGCGGGTAGATGACGTACCTGAGCCCGTAGGTCCTTGCGGCATGCCGTCGCGAACAATCGCGTCAGTCCCAATCGGCTGCTCGCATCGGCCGCCGACGCATCGGCAAACAATCGCGTCGAAACGAATTCACCGTGATCGATCAAGCCTGGATATTGGGCGACCTGGACGCCGCCCCGTCGCCGGATCACCTCAACGGGGAACTGGTCAATGTCCCATGCCATCATCCGCTCACGCGACCAATCTTCGGCTTCGCTCGAGCGATCCGGTGAATCATCGGCACTGTTCGTCACCGCGCCGAGGGATTGTTTGATCGCATCGACGCTGCGGTCCGTCGCGAGCGTTTTGCCTTCGTCGTCGACCACCCGAATAAGAAAACGCAAGTTCGATTCGAGTTTGTCGTTCTGGAAATCAGCCGCGCCGATCCGCGTTTCAGCGTGCCGCGTCAGCGATTCACAGAGCGCCAGCATGAACGGAGACTCACCCCGGCACGCAGTGATTTCCTGCGTCACCCGCCGGGCCACGTCGGCGGCGGGAACGAGCAATCGTCGCAGTCGCTTGGGCAGCGATTTGATCAATGCCGTCACCTTGGCTTCGAGCTGTCCGGGTACCAACCATTCGAGCGCACCGTCGCTCACCTGCGGCAGTGCTGCGGGATGGATCGTCAGATGGATTCCATCCTCGTCCGTCCCCGGTCGGAAATGGTATTCGAGCGGCAAACGAGTGGCCCCAGAAACAAGTTCGTCGGGGAAGTCTTCCTGCTCGATGCGCGCCGCCGAGGTCTCGAGGAGGTCGTCCGGTCGTAGGTACGGAGTCTCAACTTCGTTCTCCGGTGCATCGGATGGAGTATCGGATTCGGCATCGAGCGGCGGTGGATCGGCCAGCCAAGCGGCGAGATCGACTTCGTCACGCAGTCCGCCGGCCCACGATGGCGGATCGCATTGTCGATCGAATTTTTCGAGTCTCGCTCGATCGCAAGCCCAATCGGGTAACCGTGAATGATAAAACGCCTGCAGCGCATAGTCATCGACGACCAAGTCTCGCCGACGTGTCTTCGCAGCGAGCTTTTCGATCGAGTCGAGCAAGCCGCGATTGTGGCGTACAAATTTCGCGGTCGTGGGCAGTTCACCACCAATCAATCCGTTGCCAATCATCAGGTTGCGAGCTTCGATGGGATCGATCGGCGCCAGCGGCACGCGGCGGCGAACGACGACCGGCAAACCAAATAACGAACGTCGCTCGTAACAAAACGCGCCACTCGCTTTGCGACTCCAGTGTGGATCGCTGAACGATGACTTGAGCACATGATCGCCGACACCTTCGATCCATGCCGGCTGGATCTTCGCTACCGTGCGCGCGTACTGCCGCGTTGTTTCGACGAGTTCCGCCGCCACGATCCATTTTGGCTTCGCTTCAAACACACCGCTGCCGGGCCACAGGAACAGCTTCAGGCCACCGGCACCGGTGTATTCATTTTTCTCCCCCGCCATCGCAACACCCGATAATAATCCAGTCAACAATGCCTGGTGTATGGATGCGTAACGATCGGCGTCGACGATCGGAGCGATCGTATCGGCTCGCTCCGCCACCGCATCGCTGTACCGGATCGGACCGATCGACACGCGCACTCTGCTTGATCGGTGTCGCGTGCCCGAGCGGTGACCTTCCTGCTGGTTGCCAGACGCACCCAGGCTGTCGGCCGCCAGCTCTTTTAACTGACGATAGACGTCTGACCATTCGCGCATACGATTGGGCGACAAGAAATTTTGTCGCAGCACGCGAGTCATCTTGCCACGCCCGTATTTCGAACTCATCTCATCATAGAACCGCCACATCCGCAGCAGGCTGAGGAAGTCGCTTTCGGGGTCTGCGAATTGGGCGTGTGCTTGGTCTGCGGCGGCACGTTTTTCCGGCGGCCGATCTCGCGGATCGGGAATTTCCATGGCCGCGGCAATTGGCAACACTTCGGGCAGCACTCCATGTTCGGCCGCGCCGATTAAGATCCGACCCACGCGTGGATCGACCGGCATCCGTCCAAGTTGCCAACCCATTTCCGTCAGTTCACCGTCATCGTCGACCGCGCCGAGTTCTCGGAGCGTGCGAAATCCTTCGCGAATGGCCTCGACTCGCGGCGGATCGATCAGCGGGAAATCTTCGAGCTTGCCCAGCCCCAAGACTTTGCTCTGCAGCACGACGCTGGCTAGATTCGTGCGGCGGATTTCGGGCGTTGTGAATGCATCGCGGCTTTCAAAGTCCTCGACGTCGTACAACCGGACAGCAATCCCCGGTCCAACGCGACCGCACCGACCACTGCGTTGGTTCGCGCTGGCGCGGCTGACCGGTTCGACCGGCAATCGTTGGACTTTGCTGCGAACGCTATAGCGGCTGATTCTCGCGGTTCCCGTATCGATCACGTAACGAATGCCGGGAACCGTCAACGAGGATTCAGCAACGTTGGTGGCGAAAATGATGCGTTGCTTCCCGCCGCTGGGATGAAAAATTGCTTGCTGGGCCGACTGCGGCAACCGCGCATAGAGCGGCAGCAGTTCCACGCGGTTTTCGATCCCCAGTCGTTTGAAATGAACGCCAACTTGATGCGACACATCGCGAATGTCACGCTCGGTGGGCAGGAATACGAGTGTGTCGCCCGTACCATCGCGGCGCAGCGAGTCGATCGCGGCAATGACGTGGGCGGCCAAGTCATAGCCACGCATGGGACTGGAATTGATATCGTCCCACGGCAGGTACCGCATCTCGACTGGGTAGCCACGGCCTTCGACTCGCAAGATCGGTGCGGGGACGACCTCTCCGGTCGCCGCATCCACTTTTCCGAAATGTTTCGCGAACCGATCGGCATCGATTGTGGCAGAGGTGATGACGATCCGCAGTTCCGGGCGACGGTCCATCATCCGTCGCAGCAGCCCCAGTAGAAAATCGATGTTCAGCGATCGTTCATGAGCCTCGTCAATGATGATCACGTCGTAGGCACGCAGGTCGGGATCCGAGCCGGTTTCGGCCAGCAGAATCCCGTCCGTCATCAGTTTGATGCGGGTGCGGTCGCTAGTTTTGTCACCAAATCGAACCTGGTAGCCGATCTCATTTCCGAGCACTGTCCCGGTTTCTTCCGCCAACCGGGCCGCGATGCTACGTGCGGCCAGCCGTCGTGGCTGGGTATGACCGATCATCCGTTCGCGTCCGAACCCGGCTTCCAAGCACATTTTGGGGAGCTGGGTGCTCTTGCCGCTGCCTGTTTCACCGCACAGGACGATCACCTGGTGCTCGCGGAGCCGTTCAACGATTTCCTCGCGATGCTCCGATAGCGGCAGATCGTCAGGGAATTCGAGCTTGATCTGATCCAGATCGATGGGCTCCGCGGACGAGGTCGATGCCGAGATGGGTTCAAGCGGTGACGTGAATTCGGGGCTACTGGGTTTTTGATTCAAAACGTTCTGTTGACTCTCGAATAAAAAGACTCGCGACGGGCGAGGTATTCTAGCCGGACAGCGTCACTTTGATTAGCCGTTTGGGCGCTAGCCCGGATTATTCATGAGATCGCAACGACGTTCAATTGGCACCCGAATTCTTGGATTCGGGATTGGTTGGATGCCGAGTTCGCGAACCGCCCCCTTCCCCCCAGCGAGCCAATGACCTGCCGAGGCGTTGAATCCATGCGATGGGTTCGTTAGCCGCTAGAGAGCGACTCACCTGACAAAGATAGGCCGCGTGCGGCCAGTTGGCGGGGATTAAGCAGATACTGGGAAATATTTCGGTGGAATCGACAATCACAACCCGACGCGTCAGCGAGGGATTCACGCCGCCATCC
>JBDNIG010000677.1:0-2628 GCA_041688415.1 Rhodopirellula sp.
CACACTACGAGACGTTTTCCGAGTTTGCCAAGACGAACAAGTCAGTAAAGAGGGCTATCGATTGCTTTGGTTTCATAGTCGCAACAAAGCTCAAAGCGATGCCGCGACACGAGCCCGTCGTTTGCAGCGGGCGATGCAGGAATTCGAGAAACTACGCAACCGCTTGCGGAGCTCTCGCACTCGCTTTCGTCAACGACCCAAAGTCGCCGAAGCCGCTCAGGAAATACTTGACAAACGCGGTGTCGGCAATTTCCTGAAATTCGAGATCTCGGAAATCCAGCAGGAGCGTTTCCAACAAACTCACCGAGGTCGGCCAACGAAGGATACAAAATACAAACGGGAAGTCGAACTTCGCTTCGATATCGATTGGAAAGTCGACACCGAGGCAATGGACGCGGCGTTATCGGGTGATGGCGTGTTTCCGCTGATCAGCAACATTGCGGATTGGTCGGCTGCGGAAATCCTGCAAGCATACAAGCGGCAGCCGATCATCGAGAACCGTTTTTCTCAACTAAAGTCGGATTTCCAAGTCGCTCCGGTGTACTTGAAAAGCGTATCGCGGATCGTTGGCCTGCTGGCGGTTTACTTCTTCGCTTTGATGGTTCAATCACTGTTGGAACGTGAGCTTCGTCAAGCGATGGAAAAGGCGAGTGCGGTATCGATCCCGCTGTACCCTGAGGGCCGCGCGTGTCGTCGTCCAACAACGCGGCAACTGATCGACGTGTTCGAACCGCTGATGCGGCACACGCTCAACTGCACCGCGACGGACGACTTTGAGATTTTCGCAACAGAACTCTCACCGATCCACCGTACGATACTGGACCTGCTGGGCGTGTCGACCGCCGATTACATGGACTGAATCGCAGTCACCAACGCCGCCGTGAAATTCCAAGATATTCGAAATGAGATGTGCGGAAAGTAAGTTCTACAGCTCGCTTGAGGGAAAATTAGAACTCAAACAATTTCAGTTCAGCGCTGGCACCTTAACCGTCGAAGTTTCGGCCCCCAGCAAACTACGTATCGTCTCTGCCAAGGGAGTCGTTTACCAACAGAGCGGAAACGCCCTTTCCTGGACGCTGCCGGAGGGGAAAACGTGTTCCGCACAACATATCTATCTCCGCGTCGAAGCGGACGAGATCGAAGGCGAGGACCGACTGTTCACTCAAGCCATCCAGCTGATTTAACTAGGCAACCGATAAGATGAAACCTGAGGGACGGAAACCTGAGAACCCGCAGGACCGCGAACCTGAGCGAACCTGAGGGACAGAGCATGTTTTCGAGGGCTGCGAAATCACGCATTGGTGGCGTTTCCGGTTCCTGCTTCGATATAAGGCTCTGCACCACTGAGCCGCGATCAGTACGCTGGCACAATTCTGGCTGGGGTGGTGAATCTGCTCAATGATCACATGCTTGTCCGGCCCATACATCAGCCGCCAGTTTTGAAATCTAGAGCGATCAAAGGGGGTAGTTTCGGCGTGATAT
Organism: Rhodopirellula sp.; assembly: GCA_041688415.1. Taxonomy (GTDB): domain Bacteria; phylum Planctomycetota; class Planctomycetia; order Pirellulales; family Pirellulaceae; genus Rhodopirellula. Next base: position 1,483 of record JBDNIG010000677.1, read on the forward strand.
CAGACGCTGCACCGGGGAATACCGAATTGAAAAAGGCTGTCGCAAGGTGGCCTTTCTCATTGGAGAACGCAAGCTGGAAGCTTACGCCAATCAATGTTCCGCGTTTCGTACGGCACCACGTCAGGGGATTTGCAGGCAACCAAAATGGTCCCGCGACATGGATGTCAACATGGACTCGGATTGCACTTGCAATTTTGGATCTAACTGAACGGCGATCGCAGAATGCTCCGCCGCGAGTTTCGTCTTTTGATGCTCACTGTAGCTCTGTGCCAACAGGAAATGGCTTTCGGCGGTCGGCGACAGCTCCACGAGCGTGCGGTAGGCGTGCTCTTCCAAAGAACGATCACTCAAACGCCTCGCGGCGAATCCAGCACCCTTCCAGGCACTCGCTAAGCTGACCCGCTTTCGATCACTTTCGGGTTTCGACTGCCAGTACGCAATGGCGCTTTGATAGGCATCCAGGCTCTTTGAATACTGCCGAAGTCGCTGCCAACAGAGCCCTTGATAATCCAAGCAGATTGGCCGGAAGTCAGGATTCCGCATCAGCGGATTGAGGAGCCGCAGGGCGTCCTCGATCCGATCCAGATGCATCAACAACGTGATCCTGCGTCCGACCTCCGCAATCGGTGGTCGTGGCGAAAGCGGTCGCTGAACCTCGGCCTCCAGCTGCGCGACGGTTCGATTGAGTTCCGGCACCAGCGTCGTCAAAGATCTGTCATTGACCACGCCTTCCGGGTTCAACTCGGTCAGGGTTTGAGCTTGCCGCTGAGCCAAGGCGAAGCGGCGTGATTCCAAGGTGTTTTCCAGATCGATGCGGAGGCCATCGGCGACCGCGTCGGTATAAGCGACGGGGACGAACGCGGCGAACATCACGAGCATCGCTACCATCGACCACGACTTCTTTGCGAACATGGGCAGACGAAGTGTGCAACCGAACAAAGCACACGCCAGCATCACCACCGCCATCAGCGAGGTGGTGGCAACGGCACAACGACCGCATGAGATCGCGACGCCTCCGGACACATGGAGTGGTGTGGCAAGGGCGATGATCGCTACCGTGCCCACGAGACTTGCGCACGCGATGGAGAGACTGCGCCCGCGACTCGCGCCGGGAAGATAGTTGACGATGAGCAAAACGAGTGGCAG
>JBDNIG010000101.1:0-5305 GCA_041688415.1 Rhodopirellula sp.
TACCCACCAAGAACACGCGCCAATTCAATCGGCGAGCACTCCGATCATGCGAAACTCGCGACGTACGAACCACCAAGACTCGCCGCCACAAACCGTCCACGCAACTGCCAGCCTGAGTCGCCTAACATGTTTATAGGCGACACCCTGTCGCAATAAACGCGAGGTGTCGGAAAGTGGGTTATTTTGGTGGTTTAGGTACAGGGTTGCAAGGTTGCTTTTTACTTTTCTTGAGGTTTCACAGGATTCGACTGGTTTTTTCTTGATCGGTGAGTGGTAAGCATTCGGTTCAGGCGGGAGTGCTTCAGTGGATCCGAATGAGTTGTTCGATAGGGCGGCAATTCTCCGGAGATGCTGAGATCGGTCGAGAAGTTACAGCAGGACCGAACTGAGAAGCCGGTTCGTGATCCGATTCACCGTTATCGAAACAAAAGGTAGCCGGAAGCTAAACAAATCGGCTCCGGCCATCTTTTCCAGTTCCAGCAACGCGAATCCGCAATTGAGTGAGGTGTGGTTTGATGCCAACGCGGACGCCTCGTGCGAAACGCACATCGGCCGAGACCGACCGGCGGAGCGGTCGGACGACAATGGGTACGCGTTAATCGCCACTACCAGGACTCATACGAATTCGGGCCGCAAAGGAACTCGTTGCCTCGTTCACCACGTCACGCATTGTTCTCGTGATCCCATTATCACAGTCCCGCGAGCTGTTTTTCGGCGTCGCCGAACCGGTCGAGCTTCACGCCCATCCGGTCCATGATCGAGAGATACATACTGCATAGCTTGCGATCGTCGTCGTCTTTGCCGACGTAGTCCATCACGCGGCCGGTTTCCATCTGTCCCGACAAACCACCCGTCAACAACACGGGCACCTTGCTCGAGTCGTGGGCGTTACCCGACCACATGCTCGAGATGAACAAGAGACACGAATGATCGAGAACCGTGGCGTCGCCTTCGGGCATCGCGTCGAGCTTGCTCGCGAGGTAGGCGTACTGCGAACAGTAGTAGCGTGAGATCCGTTCGTACTCGTCCGAGCGATCGCTGTGGGACGCGGAGTGGTGCGTGCTCTTGACGTCTAAAAACGGATAGAACAATCCCGACAGGTCTCGATTGAGCAGCAGGGATGCCACCCGTGATTTATCCGTTTGGAAACCAATCGCAACAATATCGCACATCAATCGCATGTGCTCGCGGATGTCTTCGGGCAAACCATCATCCGGTCGTTTCATCGCAGCGATGTTCTGGCCGCGATCCTGGGCCCGCGTGGCTGCCTTGGCATGCGCCGCTCGCATCGACGCGGCGCGCTTTTCGACTTCGCGAACACTGCTGAGATACTCGTCGAGTTTGGTGCGGTCGGATCGACTGACCCGGCGACTGAGCGAAGCGGCATCGTCGCGAACCCGATCTAAAATGCTCTCCATCCGTCGGCTGCCGTGATTATCAAATAGTGAATCAAACGCCAGCGACGGGTAGACTTCCATTGGTACGGGGGACGTCGCGTTCTGCCAAGAGATATGCGAACTGTACGCCATCGAAAAATTGGATTCGTGGTACCCCGTGACCGGCTGTTCACAGCCGAGCACGAGACTCGGAGCGACCGTTTGGTTGGCAAAATGATTGGCGAGTACTTGATCCATGCTGATATCGCCGCGCAGTTCCGAGCCTTTCTTGAGCGACGCACCCGACAGAATATTTCCGGTTTGACCTGGGTGGATGCCAACGTGGGTGGCATTTTCATTAAACAATCCCGTAATGAAATTCATCTTGTGCTTGATCGCCTCCATGGGCGCAAGACTCTTTCCAAGTTCCATGTCCGGGCCGCTGCCTTTGGCCCACCAATGGTCTTGGTTGATGCCGCACCCCATGAACACGGCGGCGAACCGTTGCGGTGACGCAGTGGGTTCGGTGCCGGCGACCGTTTCGTTTCCCCAGACCGGAATCGATTCCAGCCACGGCAACGACATCGCCACGCCCGCCCCACGCAGCAGCGTCCGCCGCGAAACGGCATGGTTGCTACGATTGGATTGCGAATTGTCAGAATTCATGGGATTGCCACCGTCTCTTCAAGAGGAATGCGAATACGCTTGTTCAAAAACGCGGGGCTCGTCACGATCACATCGATCATCGTACTGAATCGATAATCGTTCTCGGCGAGGCGTTGTTTCGTTTCAGTAATGAGCGACTCGTCGGACAACTGCAACGTCCGGCCGAGCCCAAAGGCCAAGAGTTTTCGGCAAAGGTTGTCGAGAAAATCGTCCTGGCGTGAGGCTTCAATGTAGTCCAAAACACCCACCAGTCCGTGCCCCTCGCTTTTGTCAGGAAACACGGCCGAATCATCGATCGTCCGCGCGCCGAGATCCGCATCGCGAAGTTCACCGATCGGGCCGTAGCCTTCGAACACCAACCCCATCGCGTCAATGCGGTTATGGCATCCGGCACAGGCGACATCTTGCCGGTGCCGGGCAAGCGTTTCACGGAGCGTAAAATCACCGAGCTTGGCTTCGTCGTTCGGCAACTCCGGTACCGTCGCGGGGGGTGCTGGCACCTTTTCGCCGAGTATTCGTTTGATCAGCCAATTGCCTCGCTGGACGGGACTCGTTCGCAGCCCCGACGAGTTGTGCGTTAGAAAGACAGCCATCGGTAAAAGTCCACCCCGTCCGTGCTGACCGGCCTCGTCCCAGCGGATCCACTGCTCATTCGAGCTGCCCAAACGGTCGGCTGCGACGCCATAATGCTGGCCCAATACCGGGTTCACGAATGTGTAGTCCGCATACAGAAATTTTAGCACCGACGCGTCGCGTTCGATGAGATCGCGACAGAACCGGATCGGCTCCTCCGCCATCGCTTCACGCAGCTCATCGGTGAACACTGGAAAACGCTCGCGGTCGACGCCGTTGTGCTCCGTGAATCGGCGGAAATCCAGCCAATTCCCGGCGAACTCGGTAACGAATCCGTCGACACGTTCATCCGCGAGCAGTCGACGGGCCTGCTCGATCATCACGCTCGGCTCATGCAGACGCTCATTCGCGGCTAAATCCAGCAACTCTTGATCGGGCATGCTCGACCATAGAAAGTAGCTCAGCCGACTGGCCAGAGAATATTCGCTGAGCGGCTGTATCGCTGGCGTCGTGGCCGCCCCAGCGACATCGTATTCCGATTCAAGATCGTTCGATACATCGATGCGGTAACAGAAATAGGGAGACATCAAGACCGCGACCACACCATCGCGAATCGCATCCTCGTGACTGAGCCCTTCATCGTGACGCATCGAATCGTAGAACGAACGGATCGATGCGACCTCGTCACTCGATAATGGACGCCGATACGCCAGTTCCGCAAAATCGACCAACGCGTCGAGTTGGCGAGGCTGTGACTCGATGCTGAGTTTTTCGAGTCGCCGAAATGTCTTGGACATATCGGCGAAGTAAAACCGCATGGCCGCCAAAGCTTGGTCGCTCGCACCGACCCGCTTCGCCTTCTCACAGTAATCATCGGCGAGCCCGGCAACCTTCTCCGCCGACGTGCAGTCTTTATCCTCCGCCCGATAACGATCAAAAACACGGTCTCGCATGAATCCGGAATCGGTACGATCGAACCAGATGAACCCGGAGTACTGACGCATCGGAGCCGACGTCACAAAATCCAATTCCAACCACAAGCGATCAAGCTCTTTTCGTGCGGCATCATCGAGCATCAAGTCGTACAGCGGCGCGTCGTCGCGGAAGTATCCCATTTGACTATGGAATCCCGCACTCAAAAATCGCCCTTTTCGTTTTTTCTCCGTCTTAGGATCCAGATACACGCGAGCACGCTCCGAAACAAAGAACTCATCGGGAAAAATGTCGCAAAATCGCGTCAGAGATTGCTTGTACGCTTGCTCGTCCGTGTCCCCGGTCACATCCATCAACTTGCCGGCCGCCGAACCTGACTTGAGTCCAAAGTCGCCAGCGGGTAGTTCGGCCTCGACATAACGGCGTCGATTGGCAACGAATTGGCGGTTCTTCCACAGCACCAACGATTGCGAACCGCTATTGATTTGCGGCGCGGTCAGATTGGGAACTGTGGGAACCAACGACGTCCTCAAATCCGAAACGAACGAAGCCATCGTTTGGCATCCCGCCAGAGCGGTCGATACGTTTTCGGGTGTTGACGCATTGGGAAGTTCGCTCAGCAAAAGTCTCAACGCTGCGATTGGCCCAATCGATTCAACATCCGCGGTGCGTTCATTGTTATCACGCAGCAGATCCCATAGCGTTTCACAGTATCGCTCACTGAGGTCGTGTTCACCTGCCAATTGCGAAAGCGTCACATCAGCATTCCCGAGCGCCTCGCGGTTTTGATATCGCCACAGCACTTCAAAGTAATCGGCGCAGTCGGTCCGCTGATCTCGATAGAAATCGATGATACGATTGACGCAAAACTTATCGCGATCAGTGGGCGTGATCACCGGATGCGGTGCGAACTCGAATCCACTCGGTGTCAGCGCCAGGTATTCAGAGACTTGGCGCGCCGCGCCGAGGTATTTTTTCAGCAGGGCAGGGGACATGGCCAGCGATTCACCGGAGTTGTCAAAGCCGGCTTCATTGGCAGGATCGACGGGGAAGGCGGCGGCGGGTTGAATATCGACGCCGGTCAGATCGCGAATCGTGTAATTGTATTCGTTGCTACTGAGTCGGTGTGGCAGCACGATGCCCGGGTCGCCCTCGGTCCGCATCGCCTCGGCAACTTTGACCTGCTCGATCCACGCGATCACGGCCTCGCTCTCGGCAGCGGTGGGGTGATGCTCGGCGTCCTCAGGCGGCATTTCACCGGCCTCTAAACGATCCAAGACACTTGACCAGCGACGGAAGTTTTTGACGACCGATGCGAGGTCATCGTCGGTGGTCAAATCTAAATCGCCCTCGGTGGTTTCCCCATTGTGGCACTCCACACAATTCGACTGCAGGACCGGGCGCACGGTTTCGTCAAACGTGGACTGCAGCGATTCCGCCTGGCTGAACACACCGCCAGCGAGCACGAACAAGAAGCATGTAATCGGACGAATCGCGAGCATCGCGTGCTCCGAATGAGCAGGGAGGGGCAGGAAGATATGCCGGTCGAACCGGCGGCGGGAACCTTAATTTTACGCGACTTGGCAGTACCTAGCCACCGTGAAATCTGGAAAACGGCGGTTAACACTGCGCCGCTTGAACTTTGGGGTTGACACAACGCTTCATCCTTACACTTTTGTTCCGAGCGATAAAAACACCATCCAGTCTCCCCTCTCCACCACGAAGAGGTCGTGCGGCTTTTAAGTATTGAAATCCAA
>JBDNIG010000678.1:0-26837 GCA_041688415.1 Rhodopirellula sp.
CGCGTCAGCGAGGGATTCACGCCGCCATCCCTCGCTGACGCGTCGGGTTATGAAAACGTGGCACTCAGTGATGCGGAATGAATTTCCCAAACCTGCTTAACGGGCCGATTTGTTCGCACGCCGAGACGGTTCACTCAAGAATATTGCGGTGATCGTTGGTCTCGCCGCGACGCGAGAAGGTTTGCGGATTGAGTCTTGTCCGGTCGATTGAGTGAGCCGAGACGCGTGAGCGTCAGCGAAACAACAAAATGCGCCGAATGGTAGTGGACGAGGCAACGAGTCCCCTCACCCAGGACTCGTTGCCTCGTCCACTACTCGGGTTATTGATTCGCTGTCGCTAAGCGACCGGGCTGGCAGCGCTGCCCGGTGCCTGACGGCACTCGGCTCACCATGGTGACGCGATCAGATCGGGAAGCTGGGAAGGGTTCTCGGACCTTGCGCCGGAAAATTGGCACAAAATTCGCTAGCAGGCTACGCCACTCGGGCTGGACAGTTAGTGGGGCGGTTTCTCCATCAAAGTGGCGGACGGGCGGCAGGTTTGGCCATTTCTTCCTTTACACGTCCGAGATGGACCGGCCCCGCGATCGATTTCGCGGCCGTCGATGGTCCGCTGGCCCCGTTTCGCCTTGCTTCAATGGAGAAGCCCAGAATGACTCGTATCCTATTTTCCCTCGCCGCACTCTGTCTTTTGACCGCGCCGATCGTGACGGCTGACGAACCGGCAACCGCCAACAAGCAGTGCTGTACCAAGGACTCGTGCACGAAGGACTGCTGCTCCAAGGAGTCTTGCACCAAGGACTGCTCCACAAAAGGCCTGAGTGCCGGCGATGACGTTGGCGCATTTCTGGTCACGAAAGTGGCTGGTGCCAAAGACGACAACGTGGACAACGGTGATTCGCTCTGTTACCGCTGCAAATACGGGCAACGCCCCATGGTGATAGTGTTCACCCGCGTCACCGACGGCTCAGTACCGAAGCTGGTCGAGCAACTCGATGCGGCCGTTGCGAAGCATTCCAAAAACCAACTCAAAGGCTTCGTCACGCTGATTGGCAAGGAACAAAAAGAGTTGACAAGCGAAGGCCAAGCCATGGCGAGCAAGCTGGGCGACAAGAATATACCCATCGTGGTTGCCAAAGATTCTGAAAACGGGCCGTCCAACTACAAGCTCGATGCCAACACTGCCGTCACGGTTGTACTGGTGAACCATTCGCAGGTTGTCGCACGTCACAACTTCGCGGCGGACAAGGTCGACGTTGCTGCCGTGATGAAGCAAGTGAACGAGATGTTGAACTAATTTTCAGCGTAGCGTTTCAGTTTGCGATCGAGCGTACTGCGCTCGATACCTAGAATCCCGGCCGCTTTGCTTTTGTTGCCACCGGTGCTCTGCAAGATTTGTTCGATGTGCTGTCGTTCCAATTTGGCGAGCGAGATCGCCGGTGGGGCCTGATACCCGTCTACCGACGGATCATGCGCCGTTGGCTCACCAGCGTGCATTGCGGGCGTCAGCATCAGCTCGTCGGGGCCGATCTCGTACGGCCCGCGTGCGTTGAGCGGCGCCATCACGACGGCCCGTTCAATGGCGTTTCGCAGCTCGCGAACGTTCCCAGGCCACGCATAATTCAGCAGTTTTTGTTTGGCGGTCCCCGAGAGGCTCATCGGTGCCCGCCCCATCGACTGCACGAACAAACCGACGAAATGTTCCGCTAGCAGCACGACATCCCGCTCGCGGCGGCGGAGTGGGGGCACGACAATCTCGATCACGTGCAGGCGGTAAAATAGATCCTGGCGAAATTCGCCCCTGCGAACCATCGCTTGCAAGTCCCGGTGGGTGGCCGCGATGACGCGAACATCGGCGTGAACGGGCGATTGACCCCCGACGCGTTCAAACGGATGTCCTTCGAGGACACGGAGCAGTTTTGCTTGCAATTCGAGAGTCATTTCGCCGATTTCGTCGAGCATGAGGCTGCCACCCGAAGCCGCTTCGAATTTTCCTTTCTTGGAATCCGTCGCGCCGGTGAACGCACCTTTTTCGTGTCCAAACAGTTCGCTCTCGAGCAGGTCTTTGGACAAGGCGGCGCAGTTCAGGCAGACCAGCGGCCCATCGGCCCGCCGGCTGGCGAAATGAATCGCGGAGGCCACGAGTTCCTTGCCCGATCCAGATTCACCGCGCAACAGTACGGCGGCATCGGTACGCGCGACCTGGGCAATCTGGACCTGCACGTGGGCGATCGCGTCGCTGCGACCGAGAATTTCGACGCGTCCGGCGAGTTGTTTCCGCAGAAGGCTGATCGTTTGCTTGGATTGCTGCAGTGTCTGTTCGAGTTGGCGTCGAGAATGCAGCGACCGGCACGCTTCGCAGAAAATCTCGCAGGCGGTCACGATCATGGCGAGATCCCGCTCTCGCAGTGAGGCATCGCCGGCGCCGGTGGTGACATGGACGAGGCCGCCCGCCGGGCGTGAGTGCGATGCGGAGGGATCGTGGTCGGCGGTCGGCACGTGCAGAGGCGCCAAGACGAGCGATTCGACGTCGAGCTCTCCGCGTGTGTCGGCGGTAGCCAAATGACGATCGCCCAAGACGTTTCGCGCCAGCAGCGCGGCGGCACCGGGAGCCAAAATTTGTTGAACGAGGTTTTCCGGTGGACGGCGGTAGCGTTTGCCAGGCCGCTGGTGAACGTGGCGAGGCAGCGGCAGGTCGCGACCCTCATCCAATAAATACAGTGCAATTTCCGCCGCCGGTATCTGGCTGGCCAGGGTCTGCAGGAGCAATTTGGCGGCGGGCTCGAAATCGCCTTCGCGACTGTCCAGTCGTCCCATCGCGAACGCCATTTGCAGCAGCGAGAGGTTGGCCGCGTCGGGATGTTCGGCGGGGCGAGGCAGGTTTTCGCTCGCACCCAGCGTCCGGGCGGGCGATTGAAACACGATATCGAGCCACGGGGGCTCGGTATCGGCGGAAAAGTCATCGCCGACCAGCATGGCGTCCTCGGTCGCTCCGTCGTCGAAGTCTGACTCTGCCGGATCCACCGCCGACGCCGCGGAAGTCGGTCCCGCCCACCGCGTTAAATCGTGGGTGAAACGCATTTCGAACCCGGCCACCTGCAGCCGATCGCCCTCATTGAGCCGCACCGGATGCTGCACATCGACCTGGGAATCATTGACGCAAACGCCATTGCGACTGGCGAGATCTTCGACAAACCAGCCCTCGGGATGACAGCTCAGCCGGGCATGACGACGGCTCGCTCGGCCGCTGCGGAGGACAATCTGATTCTGGGATGATCGTCCCAAGACCACCTCCTCAGAGCCCGCCAATCGATAGACGTCGGTCCAGCGGGCACCCCGATGGAGTACCAGGTAGGCATCCATTGTCGAGGAAACTGCGGCAGAATAATTGCTATTGCTTGTCACTGGAAAATACCACAAGTATTCTAGGCACTCGCCACCATGTTACGAAACTTTTCACCTGAGCAGGAATCTGTCTCGATGCGTTCTCTCCTTCGACGCCCGTTTGCCCCTTCGCACCGTGACGGGAAACCGTACGCGAAGTGCGGCGTGTTCGCCTTTCTCGTTTGCCTGGTCTCGATCGCCATCCCCGTGAGTACGGTCCACGCTGGAGTTGGTTTTGGAAACCGGCAGTCCGTCGGGGGGGTCATGATTGATCCCGAGGGTAACGTCCGGGCGGCGACCGAGGCTGAGCGAAAAGAGATGGCCGAAAAAGTGCGGGCGGCCATCCAACAGCCCGGTGGCAATTTGGCGGAACCGACCGAATCCCGCGTCATTTCGCTGGCACGTTTGCAAGACGCGTTGCGCGAGATGCACGAGACAGGCGGAAAGATTGACAGCGAAACCGCATTCCTGGCGGGACTGCAGCGGATCGAGTACGTGGTCGTCGATGAAGAAAACCACGACATTCTATTGGTTGGCCCCGCCGAGCCTTGGGAAGTTCGGGCGGACGGCACCGTCGTGGGCAAGCAATCCGGTGGATCGGTATTGCGACTCGACGATTTGGTCACGGCGTTTCGTAGCGTCGAGGACGCGCGGCGCGACGGCGGCATTCGCTGTTCGATTGAACCAACACCGGAGGGCCGCAAACGATTGCAGGGTTTTCTGAAAAACATCGTGCTTCGTCCGGGGCAAGACCCAGCGTTCCTCGAGGCGGGGATGCGGGAAGCATTCGGGCCGCAAACGATCAAATTGGCGGGCTTGCCCACCGATAGTCGGTTCGCTCGCACGCTCGTCGCTGCGGATTTCGAAATGAAACGAATCGCCATGGCCCTCACGCCTTCGCCGGTAAAAGGCCTACCGAGCTATTTGGAAATCGCCCGCAACAAACGGCAGTCCGCGGCGCAGAGCCCACGTTGGTGGATGGCGTGTAACTACGACGCGATCGCTCGTGATCCGGACGGTCAAGTCTGGAAGATCAGTGGTCAGGGTGTCAAGACGCTGACCGAGGAAGACATTGTCGCCGCCGACGGCAGCGTCGCGTCGGACGGACGCAAGAATCCCTTGGCAGTCAAATGGGCCGATGCGATGACCGACAAGTATGACGCGTTGTCCAAGGAATTGCCTATCTTCCGAGACCTTCGCAATGCCATGGACTTTGCCGTCGTGGCCACGCTGATCACGCAGGAACAACTCGATCGCCGCAGCGGTATCGACCTGGGCGTCCTGCGTGGTAGCGATTCGTTAATTGAGACTCCAAGTTTCGATCTGCCTCGATCGCTCAGCCCTCAGTGCAGCTTCATCCACGGGATGGCCGGCTGGACGGTGACCGCATCGGGCGGCGTGAATATCAACGCATTCGGAGTGGTCGAGAATCAAGTCGAGCAGCCCGAACTGCAATCGCTCGTCAGCATCCAGAAGGGCAACGATTCAGATCGCTGGTGGTGGAACGGCGAGTAGTTTCTCTTGTCGCAGCGGAGGAGGTTTTGGTAGCGTCGACAACATGAGCCGAGCCGCGTAGGCGGCACGGCACACCACGCTCGCTCAGTGCCTCTTTGGGCTTGAGAACCTTCCGCCAGCCCCTCGTCCGCTGCCATGAGTCAATTCCGTCGTCAGGACGACCGACGCCGACGCGTCCTGATGACCGCGGCGTCGGCGACCGCCGCCAGCCCCGCCAATGGAACACGCAGTCGAATGGACTCGCTGCGTCAGGCGCGGCGGCCCACTCTCGTTTACGGGACTCGCGTTCGCGAAGGCTTGCGTGGTCGCTGGTTCTCGCTGGTCCCCGTCGACCGATCCGCACTCGCGAAATTCATCGCCGTGTTGGCGACCGTGGTGCTGGCGATCATTCTGATCAATGATGCCACCGTGCGATTGGCATCCATTGAAAGCCGTCCCGCATTCGTTGACGTTTTCCAAATCAATCGGCTGGGAAGTCTCGGTCGATACCTCATCGGCGTGATGTACCTGGCGATGGGCGGTGCCGCCTGGATGATCTACCAGCTTCGCCGATTCCGCAACGATGACTTTCGTGGCAATTATCGGCTGTGGCAATGGATCGTGGGCGTGTCGTTGGTCTCCAGCGTCGCGACGGTCGTGCCGCTGATCGCCATGCTGGGCGCCGCGGTCGAAGCGTTGATGGGTCGCCGGATCGCATTGTCGGGGCACGACTGGATCGGACTGTTCCTAGTCGTCGGCGGTGCCGTGTTGGCGCTGCGAACGATTGCCGAAATGTGGCGATACCGCGTCAGCTTGATACTGTTGATCGGCGGTTGGGCCTGCGTGGCAATTCCGGTGGCCGCCCAGTGGAATATGATCGCAGTCGATACGATTTTGCGTTGGTCCATCGTCACCTCGGCACCGCTGCTCGCGGTGACGCTATGGTTTACCGCATCGGTAGTCTATTTGCGTTCGCTCTACTGTGAAGTACGTGGTATTGAACCGGCGGCTGGGATTTTCCAGCGATTGCGAGCGGCTGCTCCACTGGGATTTTCCCGACGTGACTCGATCGAGCCAGCGGACTCATCGACGGTCGCGAAATCAGCACCCGCACGCAAACCCGCCACGAAGCCTTCCGCAAAGACGAGCAGCGTTTCACGCGTCACCGCGAAAGCAACCACCAAGACCGACGGCGACGCCGCGGCGGACGATCGCAACGAGTCTGATAGCGCGCCCGCCAAGCGGCGATGGTTTGGATTGTTGCCGCCGGCGAAGTCGCCTTCGGGAACATCCCGTCCCAAACCGACAAAGTCCAAACCAACGAAAACCAAATCGACAAAAACTGCGCCACCAAAATCCGACGACGCGCCCGCACAAGAGGAAATGGAAGATGCGACCGAGAACGAAACCAAGGATGATCAGGAGCCCAAAACGCGACGGCGATGGTGGCCTAGCCTGCGTGGCGGCTCCAAACCCAAACCCAAGTCCAAGTCCACGTCCAAACCTGAAACTTCCGACGAAGATGCCGAGGATGCACCGCAAATAGCAGAATCGGATTCGAGTGAGCAACAGTCTAAGAAACGCCGTTTTGGTCTCGGCTCGATGATGAAACGCAAGAGTGGTTCTGAATCGGATTCGACCGCGACGGATGAGGAAGACAATTCTTCGTCAAACCGACGCGACACGTCCAGCCCGCCGCCAAAATCCAGCCGCAATCGTGACGCGGAGGGTGACGACGAAAATGACAGCGACGACGAAGGATTCTCCGATGACGACATCGATTGGTCGAGCATGAACAAGGCGGAACGCCGCCGCATGCGAAAACAACTCAAACGTGGCGGACGGGCAGCTTAGCTGGATCTCGCCATTTTGATGATCACGTGCCGTGTGCGGAGCGCTGCTCGACGCGGATGGGGATCTTGTTCGTTCCGCTTACGATGCTGGCGATCACGATGTTGTTCAATTCACGCCGTCGACCAATCCCAGATTGATTTGCTCAGGCTTGGGCAGGACGCGGCGAAATTGTTGAGCTGCCACGGGATTCTTGGCAGTGAGCTCGTGTAGGTTGTTTGCGATCTGCGTCTTCAAACGCGAAGCCTCAGGCGGGTTATCCGTCGCCATTGCGATGGTGTGCTGTTCGACCATCGCGAGAATCAAGTACAGTGGTTTGGCCGTCGAGGAATGCTGCAACTCGTCGAGCAAGCGGGAGGCTGCCGCGTAATCACCTTGCTCGGTCAACAACCGGGCCAATTGCAGTTTGGCCTTGTCGTGGTAGTCGGATTGGGGTGAATTCGGTAGCGTTGAAAAATCCAGTACCGCGTGCCAAGCGGGGACATCGTTGCGTGTCAGGGCGGTCAAGTACTGCTGCTCGATCGTATCGGCAACGGCCACGATGGGACCGCGGAGTTCACGAGCGATGGATGTGGGGCGAGACGCCTGGGCCGCCCACCATCCGCCGATGCCGCCCGCTACACTGGCGAGGACGAGTGCCACGATCGCGAGTCGATGTCGCGATGCTCGGCGAACTTGACTCACACGGGCCAGGTCGGTGACTCGTTGGAGTTGGATCGTCGCCGAGCTGGACGTTGTCATCGCCGCGGGCCCTGGCGGGGCCATGCTTTCGTTGTCGGTCTCCGCGGGTGCGGAATCGGCGACGGGCAGCTCGACGCTCGACGATTTTTCCGGAACGTGCGTCTGAACAATCTGTAACAACTCGCTCGCAGACTGGACGCGTGCCGCAGGTGTCTTTTGCAAGCACCGCATGACCAGAGACACCAGCCAGGCGGGCAGATCGGCTCGGCCACGGACGTGATCGATCGGTCGCGGCGTATCATGGAGATGTTTCACGGCCAAAGCGAGTGCTTCGTCGCCGTCAAACGGAGCCGAGCCGGTGAGCAGGTGATACATCGTCACACCGAGTGAGTACAAATCGCTGCGGGCATCGACTGTGCCGCCTTGGATTTGTTCGGGACTCATGTAACGCGGTGTGCCCAATGTCAGACCGGCACGCGTCAAGTTCGCGGTACTCGAGTCCGCATGCGTCAACATCCGCGCCAAACCGAAATCGGTGACCTTGATGAGGTCGTTGGCGCCCCGCATGATATTTTCGGGTTTGATGTCGCGATGGGTCACACCGCTTTCGTGGGCCACTTGCAGGGCGCTGCCAACGCTGCGCAGCACCTGCACGGCTTTATCCGCGGAGAACGGTCCCTCGCGATCCAGGGCTTGTTTGAGATTGATGCCGTCGACGAGTTCTTGAGCAATGAAGTGAATCCCGTCGACTTCGCCGAACTCGTAAATTTGCACGATCGAAGGATGGTTGAGTCTCGCGGCCGCCTGGGCCTCGCGCCGGAATCTCTTGAGGTGATCATCATCGCTTTGGGCGATCGAACGCAACACCTTGAGCGCCACGTCCCGACTGAGCGTGAGTTGGCGGGCCGCATAGACATCGGCCATCCCACCACTGCCGAGTCGCCGAAGTACCTGGAAATCGCCGATCCGACATCCGACTAAATCGCTCATGGCCGCACGCTCGACAGGGTGACGAGCGCTTCATTCATGCTTCCGCTGCGCAATCCGCGCAGGTCCAAGGTCACATAGCGAAATCCCATGGCCGTGAACGCCGCGGCGAGTGATGCGTTGAGTTGCAAATCGACGACACGCATCATGTCCGCGGGCGAGACTTCGATGCTCGCCAACTCACCGGCGAGCAATCGCACACGGAGATCACCGATCCCGTGTTCACGCAGCCAAGATTCAGCGGCGTCGATGCGGGCCAATCGCTCCGGCGTCACCTCCACGTCGTACGCAATGCGGCTGGACAAACAGGGCGACGCGGGCAAATCGGCGTTGCTGAGCCCAAAGCACTCGGCGATGCCCCGTACGGTTTGCTTGTCAAATCCCAAGTCGGCCAGCGGGGTGTGGACGTTGGCACGCTTGCCCGCGATCAGGCCGGGGCGATGATCACCGAGGTCGTCCGCGTTCGTACCCGAGAGAACCACGGCATTGCGCTGCGCGGCGATCGGTTGCAGAAATTCGTACAGCGTTTGCTTGCAGTAGAAACAGCGGTCGGCGCCGTTTCGTACATACCCATCGCGATCAAGTTCGTTGGTGGCCACAAACTCGTGCGCAATCCCGATCTCGCCCGCCACACGGATTGCCAACTCCGCCTGCCAGCTCGCCAGCGATGGGGAACGCGCGGTCACGGCAAGACAGGTGGATCGCGCCGGGCGCGCGACGGCTCGCGCGGCCGCCGCCACCACGCTACTATCGACGCCGCCGGAGAACGCGATCACGACATTGCCGAGCGACGCGATCGAGTCGATCAACTGTTCGGCGACCTTCGCGTACGGTGAGGTGAGGTGGTCGGTGTTCATCAAACGCTACTTTCGCATCTGCATTTCGCAGATCTTGATGGCATCGGTGGCCATCCGTGGATCGAGCACGGGTGGCAGTGGTGCTCCGGCGACGACCGACGCCGCCAAGTCTATTTCGGTGACAAAGTCTTTGATCGGATCCCTACCACCGAATTCGGGCCGTTCCATTCGTCCGTCGTTGTGCAAGATCACCGGTGGGATCGAATCGGTGGTGCCATCGGAGTACTCGGCAAACTCAAACCGCACGGTCGCCCGTTCAAACGAAACTTCGTAGCCGTGCGAAAACGGGCGGGCGGGAGAATCGATCACGCCACCGCCAACGCTGACCACGGCGTCCTCATATCCCAGCACGGTCTCGTATCGTTTCGGTACACCATCGCGGTCATGAGACACCGTATGTACTGACGATGGCATCCCAAAGAGCAGCCGTATGAGGTGGGCATCGTGAACCTGCAAATCCAGCAAGGGTCCGCCCACACGGGTCACGTCATAGAAATCAGGGATCCAATCGGGCGGCCCAATCGTCCGTTGAAAACGACCGCTGAGCACGCGTCCGTAGCGACCATCCGTCTTCATCCGAGCAATCAGTACGAACTCGGGTATCAGTGGCAAAATATGGCCAACCATCAACTGCCCCGGAGATGCCAATGACGTCAAACGCGCGGCGTCCGCGGCCGTGAGTGCCAGCGGCTTCTCGCACAGCACCCGTTTGCTGGCAGCGAGCGATGCCTCAACCGCGTCGACGTGCAGGTGCGGCGGCAGGCAGATGTCAATGAGGTCGATCGAGTCGTTCGCGAGTAGTCCATCTAAGCTCTCGCAGACGATCATATTCGAGACGTCGAACTGTTCGCCCGGTGGCCCGAAATTCCCTTGGATTCCCCGCCAATCACCCGCGCGTTTGGTCTCACTGCGACTGGCAAAACCAACCATCTCCGCCGTCTTGCTACGGCGATACGCCAGGGCGTGCATCCAGCCCATAAATCCAACGCCAACGACCGCGGCACGTATCATCTAGCTCTCCTGCTAAGACACATAATTCGAATAGGATGTTCGGGATCATCCTCAAGGGTGATCGATTCCTCGCGATAGTCCCACGGGGGACTCGCGGAACGGAGCCAGTCACGAAATTCGTTCCCAATGACGCGGTTGGGATCGCTGAGTAAAAGTTGGCCGTCGTCGCTCAAGTGCTCATCCGCGGTGATCAGCAGAGCGGGCCACAGTTCGCGAAGATACGTGACATCGCTGCCCAGCATGAATGGAAATTTCTGCGTGCCGTCATCGTTGCCCTCGCGTGCGGGGATTTTGTCTTCACCCAAGCGCAGCACCCGCACATCGGCCTTGAGTCCCAATCGCGATAAACTCAGTCGCACCAGGTGCAGTGGATCGTCGACATCGTCGGTCATCGTCACTTGGGCACCACGCAAGATCGCGGCGATACCGGCATGTCCGGTACCGCACCCCACTTCGAGCACACATTGACCGTTGATATCGACACGGTCCAGGTAGCGGTCGAGTCCGGACGCTGCCCGCCAAGTCGTCGCCCAAAACGGATCGATGACGCCTTGTTCACCTTCGTCTTGGCGACGGCAGGCGTCGAGCAACATCCCGTCGGGATCCGAGGCGGCGGCGAGCGGTCGCATGCGCCCGGCAATCAGCGTGTCCTCCCAGTGCCAAGGGAATGCCAGCGGCGTGCTGGTCGTTTCAGTGGTCATTGCAGTTTTTCCGCGGCAGCCTCGGCAAAGTACGTCAAAATCCCGTCCGCACCGGCACGTTTGAACGCCAGCAAACTTTCCATCATCACGGCCTCACCGTCGAGCCAACCCGCATCGCCCGCGGCACGCAACATCGCGTATTCGCCACTGACTTGGTAGGCAAACGTTGGCACACCAAAGGTCTGTTTGATCCGCGCGACGATATCGAGATACGGCATCCCCGGTTTGACCATCACACTGTCGGCTCCTTCCGCCAAATCCAGGGCAACTTCATGAATCGCCTCATTGGATTGCGAGGGTGATTGTTGATAAGTTTTCTTGTCGGCGGCGCCAAGACTCCCGGCCGAACCGACCGCGTCGCGAAACGGACCGTAAAACGCACTCGCGTATTTCGCCGCGTACGACATGATCTGCACATCGGCGTGGCCGGCCGCGTCGAGGGCCTGGCGAATGCTGCCGATCCGTCCATCCATCATGTCACTCGGCGCGATCACGTCACACCCCGCATCGGCCTGCACCAAACTCTGCTGACACAACACGTCGACCGTTTCATCATTGATTACCCGCCCGTCGCGAACCAAGCCGTCTTGTCCGTGACTGCTATAGGGATCCAACGCCACATCGAGAACCACGCCCAACGCGTCACCGACGGCCGCTTTGATTTCACGCGTGACGCGGCAGACTAGGTTATCCGCATTGATCGCTTCGCGAGCATCGTCCGTTTTCAAACTCGGATCGGTGGCGGGAAACATCGCGATCGCCGGGATGCCCAAATCGACGGCTCGCCGGGCGGCGTCGACCGCTTGCGAGACGCCGAGCCGGGACACGCCCGGCAGGCTCGGGATCGGCTGCGTTCCGGATCCATCGAAGACGAACAGGGGCCAGATCAAATCGCTCACGCTGAGCGAGTTTTCGCTCGTCAAACGGCGAGCCCAATCGTGGGCTCGGACACGTCGCATGCGAGTGGCGGGGAACGGAGCGCGGGGTGGGTAGGGCAAGAGTGGGAGAGGGGGAGAGCGGGAGCGGGAGAGAGGGAGAGGGAGTGGGGAGAGACTGCAAGTTGCAAAATCAGGTATGGGTTCTGAATCCGGAACGCCTTGCTCTGAACTCTTTAATTTGCTTTTACGACCACGTCATCGAACTCGTTCATGTCGTCGAATGAACCGATGCCGATGCGGCCGCTCTTGAAACGCTTGTCATTGGCGTGCATGTGCGGCGTTTTCATGTCGTCGAAGTAGACGTCGATGCTGCCACGGTCCGCATCGCGAACGAGTCGCACCTGATGCCACTCGTCATCCCAGGGAGTGCGTTTCTTGTTTTGGGTGAGTGCCAATCGTGGGGCTTCGTCAACGACCATGATCTGCCCGCTGTGCGGGTCGGGCCGGGCGCCTAGGTGGACATAGTAAAAGTGTTGGTCGTCCTGGTAGGCAAAAAACACGCAGCAGTCACGGTGATTGCCAGTATCCTTGGTGCTGCGAACTCGGAACGTGATATCGAAATTCGCGAGATCCAAATTTTTGATCAAGGCCACGTGCAATGGACTGCGAACGGGCGGCGCGTATGCCGATTCACGCTCCGTGATCTCCAGCGTGTGATTGCCATCTCGCTCGGCCAGCTTCCAGGTGGCTGGATCGAGAATTTCCCAGTGATCGAGCCCCGACTCAAAATCGTCTTCAAAAACGATCTTCGGTGCGTCGCGGGCAACGATGGGGACGCCGTCGTCCTCGGCGCGGAGAATGCCGGCCATCGGCAATAGAGTGGCCAGAGAGCTCAATATCATCAATCGGCGAAACGGCTTACGCATGGTGGACTTCGATTCTCGTGGTGTGTGGCGTGCGGAATGAGGGTTCGTATTGTAACCTATCGCGTGTCAATGAAAATCACCGCTGACGTCCGCTCCTCCCGCATACTTTGTCATGGCCAAACAGAAACGTATCCCGCACAAATTTCAGCCTTGGATCGAGGCGCGAAAGAAATTTCACCTGTCGCACGCTCACATCCAAATGGCGCGAGAGCTCGGGCTCAGTCCCAAAAAATTTGGGAGCTACGCCAATCGTGAAAAGCAGCCTTGGAAATTGCCGCTGACCGACTTCATTGAATTTCTTTACGAACGTCAGTTCCACAAACAGGCACCCGACGAAATCAAGACAATGGAACAGATCGCTGCCGAACATGTCGCTAAGCGTGCGCAGAAAAAGGCGGCCAACCCCGCGGTTCAGCAAGATCCGTCGGCCCAGCAAGAATCCGACGCGGCCGAAACATCGGGCTAGCCCGGACCGCTAAGCAGATACGGGGAAATATTTCGATGGAATCGACAATCATAACCCGACGCGTCAGCGAGGGATTCACGCCGCCATCCCTCGCTGACGCGTCGGGTTATGAAAACGTGGCACTCCGTGATGCGGAATGAATTACCCAAACCTGCTTGAGAGGGGGCCGGCCAACCGTTTCAAACGAGGCTCGCACACTCGGACGCCCCCTCTCCCGAACGTCGCTAAAGGATCCGTTCGAGCTCTCCCCCAGCAAAGCTAGTGGAGAGGTGGCAGAAAAGTTGCGCAAGCCAATCACGTAGCAACCCCAAAGATTGAACAGCCCAGGCTATCGCCCTGTCAGTGACCCACCAGTCTAAATGACGCCGAAGGCGTTACAGCGATTAGCCGGTGGTCGAGCGTAGCGAACACCACCGGAAAAGGAAAACAACGAACGATTTGACCCCCGAAGGTGGTCACAGCCCGACCACCGTGATCGCTGCGACGCCCTTCGGGGTCGAAAATGCCGATCTCGGCCAGTAACCGTAGGTGCGCTAACACGACCTACGGCTAATGGCTTGAAATCCCTTCGGGATGAAAAATAACTTGTGGGTCACTGACAGGCTATCGCCGTCGACTCACACCAACAACCGACAATGGTATCCGCGCACGAAGAACGGCCAGCGACTGAGGTAGCTGGCCGTTGCAATTTTGTCATTAAGAGTCTATCCGATTAATAACCCGACGCGTCAGCGAGGGATCCAATCGAATCCCTCGCTGACGCGTCGGGTTGTGATTCACACGCTAAACGGAAGAAAGCAATTTAGCGGATAGACTCTAAGGGGGAGACGTGTCGGCGGGGCCGGACTATTTCTCGTCGGCCTTCTTGACTTTCTTTTTCTTCTTCAACGAAATCTTTTGGACCCGCGTCTTGGCCATGCCGATGATGTCGGCATTCTCGTCGAATCGGTCGAGTTCTTTCAGACGGGCAATCCGTTCGGCACGGGTCAATACGTTGCGACTTTTAATGGCCCCGGCTTGCACCTTGAGGCTACGGTCCATGGTCATGGCAGCGAATCTGAAACAGAGTTGGGAGGAAGGTGTGAAAAAGATGCGGTCGGCAGGATGGCGAGTGTAACGAACGGCTTGCAGGCTGGCAACCTCAGCAAATTAACGGAAAACGTCGGCTATTCCCGCACCGGCATCCGCACGGCGCGGCCGTCGACCGATTTTAAAGCCGCGATCGCCTGAGTCGCCTGGCTGGCTGCTCCCTCGCTGGCTTCGTGAGTCATGATCACCAGGGGCACGAACTTTTCGTCGCTCAACTCGCCGTGCGACGCCGACTCATCGCAGCGTTCTTCGTGCTGGATAACCGACGCGATGGAAATATTGTGTTCGGCGAGCACGCTGGCGATCTTGGCCAAGGTGCCGGGGTGGTTCGATACGTGCAGGCGGAGGTAGTATCGACCGCGCAGTTTGGCGACATCACGCTGCACCGTGCGTGCCGGGCGATCCTTGGAGAAATACTCGAGCGTTTGGAATGTGATCGGCGTTCGTCCGACGGCGGTGTCGATGATATCCGCAACGACGGCCGACGCGGTCGGCATTTGGCCGGCACCGAGGCCGTGGTAGAACACCGGGCCGACCGCATCGCCAACGACGCGGATGGCGTTGTAGGCATCCCGGACTTCGGCCATCGGCGTGCCCTTGCGAACGAGTGTGGGAGCGATCGATAACTCCAATTCACCATCGATCATCCGCGCCGCGGCTAACAATTTAATGCGGTATCCGAGCTGGGATGCGTACTTCAGGTCGACCGGATCGAGTCGGTCGATGCCGCTGCGAGGGATGTCGCGCCAGTCGACGGTCGCGCCAAATGCGAGATGTGACAAAATCGCGAGCTTCTGAGCCGCATCAGTGCCATCGACGTCCATCGCCGGGTCGGCTTCCGCGTAACCGAGTTCCTGGGCGAGTTTGACGGTTTGCTCGTAGCCCGCCCCTTTTTCGTCCATTTGCGAGACGATGAAATTGCTGGTCCCGTTGAGGATTCCTTCCATCGATACAATCTGATTCGCTGATAGGCACTGGCTAATGTTGGCGACAATCGGCACGCCACCCGCCACGGCGGCTTCGAAGGCGATGCTGCGGCCGAGGTGCCTGGCCCGCGTGAACAGCTCACCGCCGTGTTCGGCGAGTAACGCCTTGTTCGCCGTCACGATGTCCTTGCCGGCTTCCATCGCCCGCAGCATCGTTTCACGAGCCGGGCTGAGTCCGCCAATCAGTTGGACAACGACGTCGATCTCGGGATCGTCCAAGACTTCGTCGATGGAATCCGTCAGAATGCCCTCGGGCAGGTCGATGTCGCGAGGTTTGTTGAGGTCGCGGACGACAGCCTTGGACAACCAAATCGTCTTGCCAGCGTGCCGCGCGGTGCGATCACCGTGGTCGATCAGCAGTCTGGCAACACCCGCCCCGACAGTTCCCATGCCGATGATTGCGACATTGGTACGAGACGAATCACGAGCGATACGCGGTGATGACATTTCAGTCCGAAGAGAGATCAAGGGTGCGAATGAAAGATCGAGCGGGCATGATAAACGAGCTCGACGATTCATGGCACCCTAGTAGTCGCGGAGCTTCACGGCAACGTCGCCACCCACCGGTGCTCATTCCTCGGTCGCTTCACCCGGGTCAGTCGCTGCAATCGGCTCCGGGGCGTTTTCGGGTGATTTTTCATCGACCTCCGTCGGAGTCGATTTGGCGGGCGGATCATCGCTCCGATCCGAGCTTTGCTCCGCGTCGGCAGGTTTGTCCGCGTCGGGCTCTTCGGCGCCATCAGACTCGGCTTTCTTCTCAGCGTCTCCCTTTTCCGCGTCTCCCTTTTCCGCGTCTGCCATGTCCGCGTCAGCGGACTCCACATTTTCCTTCGCAGTGTTTTCCTTCGCAGTGTCTGGCTTCGCAGCGTTCGCCTTCCCGGCATCTTCTTTCTCTTCCTTTCCTGCCTTTTCCATTTCAGCGTCCGCCTTCTTCTTCTCCATGTCTTGCTGTTCCTTCGTCAGCTTCGCTTCGCGCTGCCGTTCCTGTTCGGCGAGTTCCTTTTTGCGGGCCTCGAGTTTTTCACGCTGCGTGTTACGAACATTTTCGTAGGCGCCCGCGTCGACGGAACCGTTTTGCCCCATCATGTCGACGAAGGTTTTGAGTGGGAAATCGTCGGGAAGAACATCCGAATCGATTGCCTTCATGTAGTCTCGAATCGATTGGAAGAGATCGTCGGCACTCGTGTCGATCACGAGAACGGGATAATCATCAAAGATTTTGGCCCACTGTTCGAAGGATTTTTGATACAGATCGATGGCGAGTTCGAGTTCACCTTCTTTGCTGAGGGCTTCATTGGCCTCAAAAATCAATCGCCGCGCGTTCACCGTGCGTTCTTCTTGTTCGGCTTGGGCGAGAGTTCCCCAGTACGGGTAGTTGATCTGATTTCGGTGCCCCTCCGTTTTGGTGATGCGTTCATCGAGATCGTTCAACGCCTCGGCTAACTGGAGTGCGCGAGCGCGTAAGCCCGGCTCAACGGCGCGCGCGACGTCGCCGAAGTTGGGTTCGATCTCGCCGCTATTCTTGTCCGCGATCGACTGTTGCGACTTGGTGCGATCCTCCGGCGGTGTCAGCAATGCGTCTTGAATGACCGGGTCAAATGACTTGATTAACTTCAGTTCGGCTTGCTCGTAAACGTTGCCGGTGACCTCGCGCATCTCGGCAACCGTCTCGGCACGTCGTCGAAGCAATTCATCGATCTGGCCAAGTTTGATTGTGAACGATGAGGTGGTGGGAATCGAGCGATTGCCCAGGGCCTGCCAATCTTCGGATGCCCGCTGCCAGGCTTCTTGAGCCTGGTCATTGAGCACGCCTTCTTGCTCAATCGCCTCGGCGAAGCGAATCCGCCATTTCGGCCCGGTCTCGTAGAAGTTGATCGGCGTTTGCCGACGAATGGCGACGCCTGCTTCGACCAAGTCGTAACCCGAATTGAGCCACAACCGCCCGACCAACCAATTGTCGGGTTTATGAAAAGGGCCGAGAGCTTCGGGCCCATCCACCGGGATGCCTTGTTCGAGCAAACTTTTGTGCAGCACTTCGTCATCGGCGAACAGACGTCGAAATTGGCGTTTTTCGTCCGCCGTCCCGAGTTTGGATCCGTAGAACCAGCCGGTATACCAGATCAACCGCGGGGCCTTCGTATTTTGCCGCACGCCCTTGGTCAAAAACTCCGTGCCTTCACGTACCATTTCGTAGCGTTGGCGATAATCATCAAATTCGGTCGAAACGTTGTACGCCAAGTTGTGAGCTTGAAACTCCCAGACTTTGTCAAAGTGCGGCTGGAGCAACAGGATATTGTTCAGCGTCGCTTTGAGCCGATCCCATTCGTGCCGCACGCGGTACTCCTGCGATTTCTTCCACAGCATCGAGGCCGCGACGCCGCGCATTCCCAACGACGCGAGCTTCATCGTTTCGCTGGCCGGGCTGATTTCCCCCAGATCGCTCTCGGAGATATCGAACGCGTCTCGCATCTGCGCCAAACGCCCGCCGCCATCACCGCCGCCGCCAGCGGGTTGACCGAGCAGATACAGGGGAATCAACATCACGACCAAGACGGCGAGATAGATGAGTTTTCGACGAAATTGAGTCTTGCGATTCATGCCGCGATCTCACGTGCTTTCAAGGTAAAATAACTAATCAGAAAAGCGAGCAGGACGTATCCAAACGTGGCCACCGCGTAGCGTCCCAGCAGGGCGCCAAAAATATCGAATCCCGCTGCCGCATACTCCGCCGTGCTGACCATTTTGGGCAGGTTTGGCAGCGACGTCGCCAACGCATCGAGCGTGTAGACGATCCCCGCGTCGACCGTTTTGATCACGGTGGCGGCGACAGGATCGACGTCGAGCTGCGTGGTCATGGCGTCCTGCGTGGCCAGTCGCACGATCGACTCAAGTGGTCCTCCACCGGCGTCCTGGCCGATGTCAATGTAGTGCCGCGTGTTATAAATCTGTTCGGCGGAGAATCCCAGCAGCACGCACGCCGCCGTGGCCACCATCGCGACCGGTCCCGTCAAAAACGTACTGAACATCACACCGAACGCCGTCACCATGACCATCTGCAACCAGATCGAGATATAGGCCTTGGCGAGGTTCCATGCGAATGCGTGATCCGTCGGCCGCAGGTACACGCTCGCGGGAGTCATGCCGAGATACTGAGCATCGTCGAGACAGCGAACGACCACCGTCATATCGCCGTTCTCGTCGACGAGGTCCTCGAACACGTTCAGCATGCGGGTTGTCGAGCCGTCGCTGCCTTCAATCTCCAGCGGCAGGATTTTCTGATCGACCGCGTACTCGTCGACCGTGAACCCGATCGGATTGCTCTCGATCGGCTTGGTGGGGTGCTTCATGGTCAGCGACCCCCGGATGCCCTTCTCGATATTGCCCTTGTACGAGCGGTAGGCTCGCAACGTCAAATCGATGGCGATCATATCGGGATAGCGTTCCGGCGTGACATCCGAAAACGTGTACTCCGCCGTGCCCAATCCGCCACCTTCGACGTAACCGTGTTCGATTTTACGGCTGCCTTTGGCCACGCCGATCAAACGCGAAATACCGGCGCTGCCGTAGCCACCGGACATCTGCTCGTTACCAACGTCGATACCGTGTTCCTGCAGATGACCTGATCGATCACGAAATAGGAGGCTACCGTACGAGGGAACTCGCGCACGCAAGGCACCGGTGGGCTCGCCGATTTCAAAACTGCCGTCCGGATTGCGGGTGACCAAGTGACGGTGGCCACGCACCATATCGGTCGCACCGATGCCATTTTCGTCGAGCGTGAACCCGTGCGAGTGGAACTGCGTGTGGTCGGTTTCCCCTTCTAATCGACCTGAGCCGAGCTCACGCACATCCGCCACCTGTTCATGCCTGTGGTCAAGTCCACGTGTCACGAAGACGTAACTGATCAGGCCCATGGGGATTAAAATCACGGTACCCATGGCGGCAAAGCCGAGCATCCGACCGAGTACGATCTCGGTTGCCCGGACCGGCTTGGTGACGATCGTGTAAAGCGTTTTGTTCTTAATGTCTTCGGGCAACGAAAACGCACTGATGAACAGCGCCAGGGCCAACACGAGATAATTGGTCGTCGTCAGCACAAAACTGATATAGAGCCTCGCCGGATCGTCGCTCTGCGGGTTCAAATACCACCCGGCGAGCAACAACAACACGACAAACAGCCCCACGACGTACAAGACCTTCCGCCGCATCGCTTCGCGAAACGCCAGTCCGGCTAACGCCAGGATCCGTCGTGGCCGCATGCCGGGCAGGTCAAAGCGGAACAGATCGCGGACCGCACGGGCGACGGCAAAGAACCCTTCCCCCGAGCCGTGCCGGGACGCCGAAATCACGTATCCGACGATCAGTCCGAGCACGATCGCCAGCACCGTCAGCACGATGCCCTTCATCGCGGCGCTTTCTAGAAACGCGTCGGGCCGGAAGAACCATTCGTAAAAGGACCAGAAATCTTCACGCTGCAGATTCATGCTTGCTCCCCATCGTTCGGCGAGCTTGCCGATGTGCTCTGGGCGTCGGTCGATTGTGACACCCGGCGAGCACCCGGACGTGCTTCGCTCTCGCGAACGATGTTCAAGAACAAGTCTTCCATGGTCGCGGTCGGGTTATCGATCGATTCGACCTTGCCACCGTGCCGAGCAATGACCTCGGCGATTTCGCGTTTGGCGGCATCGTCCAATCCCGTGGCGTGAACTTCGGTCACATCCTGGACCTTCAACAGATCCGAAACTCGGCCGAGCTCCTTCAGTTCGCCCTGGTGCAAGATCGCCACGCGGTCGCACACGTCCTCGACGTCGGCCAGTTGGTGCGAGCACAGCAGCACGGTCTTGCCGCGGTCTCGCAGACCGAGAATGAGATCCTTCATTTCACGCGTCCCGATCGGATCGAGCCCGGTGGTGGGTTCGTCGAGCAGGATCAAATCGGGGTCATTGATCAAGGCCTGGGCCAAACCAACGCGGCGCGTCATGCCTTTGGAGTACTCCTTGAGTTGCCGATGCTTGGCACCCTGCAGCCCAACCATGTCAATCAACTGCTTGACGCGTTCGCGACGAACCGCAGCGGACAGATCGAACAAACGCCCATAGAAATCGAGCGTTTCTTCGGCAGTCAGAAACTTGTACAGGTACGATTCTTCAGGCAGATAGCCGATGCGTTCATTCTTGCTCGTTTCACTGGCGTCCTGATCGAACACGAGCACGCGTCCGCTGGTGGGAAACAGGAGTCCTAGGATCAGCTTGATCGCGGTTGACTTACCGCTCCCGTTGGGCCCCAAGAGACCGAAGATCTCTCCCGGTCGGACTTCGATATCGAGCGATTTCAGAGCGTGGACTTTCTTCCGCCCCCAAAAGTCTCGATAGATTTTGCTAAGGTTGCGGGTCTCGATGACCACGTTATCAGACGAATTGGCAGCGTTTGGCACGGTCTCTGCAGACGGTTGAGCGACGGCCGTGCTGGTATCGGTATCCACGAAATAATGATCCCGACGGATGGGGAAGAAAAACTTGACAAAGAGAGTCCGATCGCTACGGCGGGGGTCCAGGAACGGTTCGCAATTTTGTTTGCCTTCCAATCCAGAGGGGCGGGTGGCAACTCATCGCGTCACGCTACAATACGGGCTCCGCGGCTCGTCCGCCCCGCGCACTCACCACTCTTGCGACGTTCTCCTGCTATGCCGCCCTCGAAATTGGCCGCCCGTGACTCGGCCGCCCGTGACTCAGTCGCGGATGATCCCAGTGCCGACGGCTGCGCGAACGACCACGCCGCCTACCACGCAGCGACTCGCTGGCTGTATGACCGTATTGACTACGAACGTTGGGCACGGTCGGGTTCGCGATATCGCTTCACTCTCGACCGGATGCGAGATCTGATCACGCGTTTGGGCCACCAGCGGTACTTGTTCGCGTCCGATCAAGGTATCGCTGGCCCGGATCACTCCGGGGTCAACCACTCAGGCAACCACTCAGGGGCCAACCAAACCGTCGATCTTCCAGCCAAGGCGAAAATCGTGCATATCGCGGGCACGAAGGGGAAGGGGTCGGTCGCCACCATGATCGCTGCGATGCTCACGGCGGCGGGGTACCGAGTCGGGCTGTATACGTCACCGCACCTCGTGGACCTGGAGGAGCGGTTTCGCGTCAACGGACAACCCGCCTCCCGCCAACAGATGACCGAATTGGTTGATTCGATGCGGACGGTCGTCGATGAGATGTCTCGCGACGGCATCGGAGGGCCCTCGTTTTTTGAACTGACCACCGCGATCGCGATCGAGCATTTCCACCGCTGCGGGTGCGACTACTGGGTGCTCGAAACGGGGCTGGGCGGGCGTTTGGACAGCACGAATGTCTTTCAGACGGACGTGACGCTGCTAACCAGCATCGGGTTGGACCATCAACACGTCCTCGGTGACACCATTGAACTGATCGCGAAAGAAAAAGCGGGAATCCTGAAACCGGGCGTTCCCGCGATCAGTGGTGTGGCGGGATCCCCCGCTCGCGAAGTGATCCGGCAATCTGCCACCGAGGTCGGTGCGACGCTGCTCGAATTGGGGCGAGATTTCGACGTGCGGGAAATCGTCGATGAAGCTCCTGGCGATGGGAGCACTCACGTTGCCTGGGGCAGTTCATTCAAGCTGATTCAGGATCGCACCAATGGAGAGCCGGGCGTCGCCGCTGCACGGGTCCACCTGGCGCTCGAAGGCCGACATCAAATCGGCAATGCTGCGGTCGCGTTGGTGGGCCTCGAACAACTCGGCATTTCACCGGACACCGCAGCCCTGGGGGCACTGGCCGGCCTGCAGATCGATGCCCGAGTGGAGCGATTCGATTTACCGACCGGGGCGACGGTGATTCTCGATGCGGCTCACAATTCCGACTCGATCACGGCCCTGGTTGAGACCATGAAAATGCGTTTTCCAGGGCGGAGATTGATCGGGGTGTTCGGAACGAGCGTCGACAAAGACGCCGCCGTGATGCTCGATCTCTTGCGCCGCTGCCTCAACGCGATCGTGCTCACCCGCTACCACGGCAACCCACGCTACGTTCCCATCAAAACACTTGCTGATCTGGCGGGAAAAACATCAGTAAAAAATCCCGCATCGGCAGCCTGGTTCACAACCAACGATGACCCCCTGGCGGCCTGCCAAGCCGCCGTCGATCAAGCCGGGCAAGGGGGAGTCGTGGTGGTTTGCGGTTCGTTCTTCCTGGCCGCTGAAGTTCGTCCGTGGTTGCGCGGTCAACGGACATAAGCCTGGAAATCCGCTAATTTGAGTCGTGGTCGCTCATCGTTCCCTCCGTTCGACTCCGCGTCGACACCCACCGCGATGGCAGCGATAAATCCGGCGCGCGGCACGAAACTTTCAAACTGCCATCGCCGCCCTCGCATCAGATCCGGATCGCGTACCACCAACCGCGGTTCGTCACTGGCGGCATCGACAAAAGCGAACTGATCGAGCGGCGTGTACATGCCCGTGCCAATCGCTTTGATGAACGCCTCCTTGAGCGTCCACAATCTCAGGAACAACTCGCGATGCTCGTCCTCGTTGCTGATCGCATCGAGCTGGCGAATTTCCTCCGGCGCGAAATATCGACGCGCGAGCTCCGGATCGGTGCGGCGATCCATCCACTCCACATCGACGCCCAACCAGTGCTGGGGTGACCCGAGACCGCACACGACCAATCCTCGCGTGTGGGCAATATTGAAGGCACGGCAGGCAATCGCGGGCGACTCGACAATCGGTTTGCCGTGATCGAGCACGCGAAAACCAATTTCATGCGTTTGACAGCGATCGGCCGAAAGCAGCACCCGCGCCATCGCCCGCCCCACGATATGCTGGTGGCGGGCCGACGCCACGCGAAACCGGTCGGCCCGGATCCGCTCGTCGGCCAACAGCAATCGCTCGCAAAAAACCTCGGTCGGTCCCGGCTCATCGAAAGCCGCCGGGGTGTGCCAAACCTCGACATCGTGAACTGGCTCACGTGAGGATTGGCCGGACGGGTCGATGGCAAGGTCATCCATAAATTTCTTGCTCAAACACGTATTTTTTATCGTAGGTAATTTTGTGCTTCGCGAGGAAGCCTAAGAACTCGTCCCGAAACGTTATTGCGCCGTGGTGGTTCTCCTGGTTCTGAATGTAGCCTCGGACGTTCGGTTGGCGAGAATAACTGACAGTGAATGCACCAAACCCTGGTTGCCAAGCGAATTTCATCTGGGGATGGACTGTTTCATTGACCCATGCCGAAGAGTTCGATTTGATAAAACGGAGCATGTCAGAAACCGAGATCTTCGGAGGAACTGCCAGCAGCAAATGGACGTGGTCTGCAATTCCGCCAATTTCTAGTAAGCTACCGTCCTTATTGTGAATGATGCCTCCAATGTGTTGATAGAGCTGCTCGCGAAAGTCTGTGCGAATGGTGTTGCGTCTGTATTTTGTGCTCCAGACTGCATGGTAGCACAGCGATGTGTAGGTTCGCCCCATGACAACCTCCCGTTTCGATTGGAGAAAAACCAAATTGTAAACCGAACCAGCCCCGGTAGGGGCGCAAACGATTAGCCCACGGTGTCAACCGTGGGTTGAAAGGTACACGTCATTTTTTTGCGTAGCCCCGGTAGGGGCGAAACTAGATGTCGCCCCTACCGGGGCTAGCGTTGGTAATTTTCGGTTCCAATCCCATGGCTGACGCCGTGGGCTAATCGATGACGTCCCTACCGGGACTGCTAAACGGCCTGCCGCAAGACCGGACGCCGTGACTTTTCCATAGTCGGATGGTAAATTAGCTCATGCAGGCTCCGTGCCGCTCACCCGCGACCGATATTCGCCTCCATGGCGGCTTTTCGAACGCCCGCGGACGTGACTCTGCCAACTTGATTATTCCTCCGACGCCTCTAGGCAACTGAAATGGTGAAAACGCTTGTCGATTGCGGCAACTGCGGCCCTGACTTCAACTCGATCCGCAAAATGGTATCGTCTCATTTTGACGCTACCGTGCTGCAAACGCACGGGATGGACGACACGATCAAATTGCTCCGCAATCGCCACGTCGACCTGGTGACGGTCAATCGCAAGCTCGACCGCGACTACTCCGATGGCCTGGAAATTATCAAAAAAATCAAAGCGGATCCCGAGATCGGTAACGTACCGATGATGTTGGTCACGAATTATGACGAGCATCAACAGGCGGCCGTCGCCGAGGGGGCAACCTACGGCTTCGGGAAACTGGAGGTCGGCACGCCGGCAACCGTCGAAAAACTAGAACCCTTCCTGAAGAGTTAACCGTCTTGGACGCACTCCCACGCTATCGAAAACTGCTCGCGGCCAAAATCCACCGTGCGACCGTGACCGCCGCTGACGTCAATTATGAAGGCAGCCTGACGGTGCCGCCGGAGTTGCTGGAGGCGGCTGGGATCGTGGCCTACGAGTCGCTGCACGTCTGGAACGTGACCCGCTGTTCGCGGCTGGAGACCTATGCGATCGAAGGCTTGCCGGGTTCCAGCGACATTTGTGCCAACGGTGCGGCCGCTCATCTGATCCGCCCGGGTGACCACGTCATCTTGGCGGCCTACACGTTGGTGCCCGAGTGCGAAACCAAAACGCACCAACCACGATTAATTTTCGTCAATGAAAAGAACGAGATCTCGCACATCGGCCCCGAAGTGCCAGGACCGCAATTGGCGGTCACAAGTGATCGTCGAACCGGTAAATCGGTCGATCCCGCTGGGCTCGAAATCGCCTCAGAACGATATCATGCGTTTGCCGAAGAATGAGCAGCCCTTTGCCTTTAATGAAAGACCTCCGGCGGGCCAAAATGCCCACGGGCGAACCGTTCGTGCTGGCCAGTGGATCGCCGCGACGAGCGGAACTACTACGCAGTGCCGGCTACAATTTCGAAACTTGCCCC
Source organism: Rhodopirellula sp. (assembly GCA_041688415.1). Taxonomy (GTDB): domain Bacteria; phylum Planctomycetota; class Planctomycetia; order Pirellulales; family Pirellulaceae; genus Rhodopirellula. The sequence goes on from JBDNIG010000678.1 coordinate 25,217, forward strand.
GCCTCCGATGCAGCCGAATGTGGCGTCGATTTTCCTGAAACCGCATCCGAAATGGTCGCGCGACTGGCATTTCAAAAAGCGGTCGAAGTCGTCAGGCGTCGCCAAGGTTGTTTCATCCTCGCGGCCGATACGCTGGCCGACTGCAACGGCAAAATCCTCGGCAAACCGACCGACCGTGAACATGCCGAATCCATGCTGAGGCTGCTCTCGGGCCGTGAACATGATGTCTACACGGGCGTCTGTTTGTGGTCGACGAGCACCGATCGTTGCTACCTTGATGTCGTCCGCTCACGGCTGAAAATGGATTCGCTCAGCGACGAAGCAATCGATCGGTACCTTGATAGCGAACGCTGGGCTGGGAAGGCCGGCGGGTTCGGATATCAAGACGATAATGACTGGATTCACGTCACCGGCGACGACAGCGAGAGCAACGTCGTGGGATTGCCGATGGAACGTTTGGCAGAATTACTGGAAAAATTCGACTCGTTGGCCGACAAGGTATACAAGTCGGTCCGGTGACGGTTATGCGGCGTGAATTTTTGGTTTCGTCAAAATATCCAACTTTTTTTCAAGACAACAAGAGCTGGGAACTCCAGGCATGAATTTTCTTCCCTTCGTACGAGCGCGCATCGGCAGCCTCGCATTGACGGCGCTGCTTCTCACGAGCGGTCTAGTTGCTCCCACAACGGCCTTGGCAGACGAAAATTGGGCGAAGAAAATGTTTTCGGAGACCACGCACGATTTTCGCACGGTCGGCCGTGGTACGGCCGCGGAACATTATTTCGAGTTTCAAAATCTCTATGAAGAGACGGTGCACGTCTCCGCCGTGCGGAGCAGTTGCGGTTGCACGACACCGACGGTCAGCAAAGACACGGTGGCCACCCACGAAACCGCCGCGATCGTGGCAAAATTCAACACCAGCACCTTCATTGGCTCCAAAGCGGCCACGATCACCGTCGTGTTCGATCAGCCATTTTACGCGGAAGTGCAGTTGCAGGTCAGAGGAAATATCCGCACGGATATCACGTTTGACCCCGCCGAAATGGACTTTGGCGAAGCGAAGTCGGGTGAATCCAAGGCGCGGGCCATCAAAATCAAGCATCGCGGCGATCCCGGTTGGCGAATTCAAGACGTCCGCAGCCACTGCAGCGATTTGTCCGTTAAACTGAGCCCACCCCAAATTCAGCCGGGACTCGTCGAATACGAGATGCACGTGCGGATGAAGGAATCGATGTCCGAAGGCGAGATCCACGAACAATTAACCCTCGTCACCAACGATTCGCAGTTCCCGACGATCGAAATGTCCGTTGCCGGCCGCGTCCGACCTACCGTCACCATCTCACCAGCCGCCGTCAGTCTGGGGACCACCGCACCTGGCCAGTCGATGAGCAAACGACTGCTGGTGCGGGCCGATGAACCGTTTGCGATCCGCGACGTCCGCTGTGCCGACAAGCGATTCTCATTCGAGGTCCCCGAGGGCAAGAAGAAAATCCAGTTCGTCCAGATGAAATTCACGGCGGGCGACTCGTCCGAAAGCGTTTCGCAAAAGATCGAAATCGTGACCGACCTCCCCGGTGACAAGACCGCCGGATGTGTCGCCACGGGGACCGTGCGTTAGGAA
>JBDNIG010000679.1:0-2269 GCA_041688415.1 Rhodopirellula sp.
CAAAGGTAACCATTAATGCTTGATCTTCTTCCAAACGAGCTCGATTAGATTCAATTCCGGGGAAAACACGGGAAAACACGGGGACAGAGCACGGGAAAACACGGGGACAGAGCACTTTTTCGCGGGCATCAGGGAGGGCCTGTTGGAAGTATGGGAAAACACGGGGACGGAAAACACGGGGACAGAGCACTTTTTCGGGGGCATCAGGGAGGGCCTGTTGGAAGTATTGCAGGGTTTTCCCTCTCAGCTGCGGAGAAACTGGCGAGTCGGTTCAGCATTTGCCCGTTTTCGCCTCCCAATCGAACGAAGCTTGCGTCGAAACAGCAAGGTGGGTATCACGACTTAACCAGCCAATTACGGTGTGAATTAGCGTAAATGGTTGCTGTTGGGAGACCGTTACGCACGCATGGCGGGCGATACATCATCGAAAAAACCGTTGGTAGCTACCACGCAAATCAACTTTGCGGTCGCGACGGCGGAGTGCGGAGACCAGAATCATCCGCACGAGCGACTACCTCGTCGCCAGTGGCCCGTTATTCGCCCAGACGTCCTTTGCCAATTCTCTCGGACGAATTCGGGCGTGTCGCCGTGATTCGTACTTCCAAATCCCGGAGTCTTGTCCACTAAAAAAAATCCGAATCGAGACGGGCACTGGGTTTTCGACTATTGGTCGCCGTGTTTCGGTACGCTCACCTCTAAGGACATCCTGAAAGCGATCGGCGGGATGGCAGATGGGTCGACCGAGCAATTCGCTGAGTCGTTTCGGTTTGCTGACAAGCGTATGTCGATTGAGTATCAGTTCGCTAACAAGAATCTACTCTCAACCTACCCAGTACTGGATTGTCTGCGAAAGCCATCAAGTGGGTCAAGTCTCTTAGATGAGCAACCCACCATCCGCACCGGAGTAAAACGACGCCCGACGAGGCCACCGCAAGGTGGTCTTTCTCATTAGTGGGCAGGATACCCGCCACACTCTTCTGCTGGATGCAGACCACGATTTTCCACGCATGCTCAGGGTCTCTGACTCCGCCGTGTCCATATTGCTCTTGCCATTTCGCGAGCAAAATGATGTTGCCTTCCCCAGGTCCAGACATGGTCGGCACACGAAAGGGATGATTTCGGAGCTCAATAGCTGGCCTACGCTTCCTCCGGAACGGACGCTCAGCACAACGTTGTTACCGCAGTCGCACCTCCGCCGGAGGCCGAAGTCGGTGGCTAGTCGTTCTTCGTAAGAAACTTTCATTCTCTATCCAAAACCGGTTTTATCCCGGCACTCCCGGACACCTTTCCCTCGCCGTGTTTGTCGCTTGGTTCGTTGGTTCGTTGGCTCTCAGGCGATCCAAGTCCTTGTAGATCATACCATTTGGGTCGCTCCAGTATGCATGCAAAGGCGAACCATCTGGCCTCGTTACAGGCGTTGGGTTCTGGGGATTTGCGGTCAAAGGACCAGTCGATCTTGATCGTACGTCTCATCCTGCCCATGTAATCGGGTTCCTCAGGGTGACGCCCCCGCAAGAATAGTGCGGGCTCACTTTCGACGGAAGATTGGAAGTCATCCCAGTCGTCAGGCCAGTCGTTGTTGTGGGAACGCATGTACCGGAGGAGCATATCCCCAGCATCCCACGCAGCATACGCCTCAGGTAAATGTCTTGGGTTTGCGCATGTGGCATCAGAACGGAGCTTCAGGTGATACGTTGGGCATCAGCTTGGCAGCCAGTTCCGCAATCTCAGCATTGATGATACGCTGTAGCTTCCATCTGCGTGCTAGGCTTGCGGCGTTCCATTCGTCTGCGTACTTCGCCTCAATAATTCCTCGAGCCTCGGAACCAACTCCTGCGACGAGTTTCGAGTAACCGTTTGCGACAATCCCAGAGCCGCACGCAACCGTCGTTTTGCGAGACGTTGAGTCGTTGCGTGAGTGTTTGAGCGTCATTGTGTTCTGCCGCAGGATCAGAGGGATTTCATTCCGATAACGCTGGGCAACACCCAGCCGTGGGAAACGATTTTAGGCTTGCAATTCCCGCAGCCACCGCGACTTGGATGGGTGCCATGGTTACGACGTTTGGTTTCGAGAGTGGGTACATTTAGACCGTTGATGTTCTTGTTCCCGATCATCCGGCTGGGCATGGCCATACGCATCGAGATTCTCTGCCGCCCTGAAGCGTTTCCATTCCTTGTCCAGTTGTTTTAGTTCACCGTCGGTGATCAGCTCAATTTTCTGGAGTGCGAACAAAAGAGACCGTGGCGAAATAGGTGGCAACGTCATCGC
>JBDNIG010000680.1:0-3529 GCA_041688415.1 Rhodopirellula sp.
ATCTGCCCGACCGACAGATAATTCGCCGCCCGCCAATAGGCGTCCATCTTATGCAAGAGTTCCGGTGATAGAGTCTCGTCCGTTGAATTCAATGTGTCGGTAGCCATGGGTTTGCTGTCCTTTTTATTGCGAGAAAATGAGTGCGCTGTAGGGGCCTATAGAAACGGCCCCATGCCAGGGAAGACCGTCGTAGTCGCCCGCCTCGGCGACGACGTCCCGGCTTGGATGATTGCTGAAGTCGTCGTTGTAGCCATTCCAATCACTGTTGAAACGTAGCTTCCAAGTTCCTGGGGCCGGGAAGCCGATTGCGTAATCGTCTTGGGCTTCATGAAAGAAGTTGGCAACGATCACGACATCGTCCGCCGGTCCGCCCTGGTCCCAGCGGTGCAGCGCGATGACCTTGCGCTGGTCGTTCAGATGAAAGACTTGGGTGGATTGCCCACACAGGCCGCGCGTGAATCCATCGCGGTTGAGCCGCAGCCGAATCAGGTCGCGGTACAGCCGAACGATGCCGTGAAACTCTTTGTTTTCGTCCCAATCCATCGGCACGGTATCGCGGAACCAGCCGCCTTCGAGGAACCCCTGACCCTCGAAGATCATCGGGATGCCTGGAGAGGTGAAGACCATCGCGGCGGCCAGTGTCGAACGTTTCTGTGCGTACCAGCCCTTGGGGTCGTCGGGGCTGATCTCTTGCGGGACACGAGCCCTGCCGTTAGCCACCTCATCGTGCGATTCGCTATAGATGACGCGTTCGAAAGCGTCATTGTTGTAGCGATGGCAGATGGCGTCACGGACAGCGGCGAGCGAGCGATCCGAATCCTGTGGAGTGATCGCTGCCTGGCGGATGGAATGGACGAACAGCGCGTCCCACTGCGCACCGAACCCGGCACCGCCGGCACCAACGTCTTTGGTGAGCCATTCGTTATTCTGCATATCCTCGGCGATCGTGACCCGACCTGGGGATTTCTCCGCGACCTGGCTATTGATCCACTGCAGCAGACTCCAGCCGTCAGGTATGTCTTGTGCCTCAGATCCGTGGACGGTGCGAATGAATTCCGTGCAGTCAAAGCGGAGTCCGTCAACGTGGTATTCCTCGAACCACATCAAGGCGTTATCGAGGAGGTATCGACGGACCTCGCCGCGTCCGTAGTCGGGCCGGGTTTCGCCCCACGGCGTGCTGGCCCGATCGTCGTTGTAGAAATAGATTCCGCCGCGTTTATTTACGCTCCAACCGTCGAATTGCCAAAGATCGAGATCGCTCGGACCAAGGTGGTTGTAAACAACATCCAAGATCACCGCGATGCCCTCCTGGTGAGCGCGCTTGACGAACTGCTTGAACGCCAACGGGCCACCATAAACTGTCTCCACCGCAAATATCTGCGCGGGGTTGTAACCCCAGGACCTGTCTCCCGCAAACTCGCCGATCGGCATGATCTCGATCGCATTGACACCGAGTTTTTTCAAATGTCCCAGGCGCGCCGACACCGAGGCGAACCTGCCCGGATGTTTTTCATCCTCCTGGTCGTTGAACGTGCCGACATGCAGTTCGTAGATGACCAACTCGTTCCAAGACGCCAAACGAAAATCGTCTCCTTGCCAGTCGAAAGTCGGATCATGCACGATGGCGTTGCCGACCGAACTGGTCACCTCACGGGCATAGGGATCAATGCGTTTGAATTCGCCGTTCTCCGTGAATAGTAGGAATCGATACTGGTCGCCCACATGCGCAACGTCCAAGTTGGCATACCAGCAGCCATTTTCCTCGGCTAGCATAGGATGTTTAGCACCGTCCCAGTTGTTGAACGATCCAATAACAGAGACCTGCTGTGCATGGGGTGCCCACACGCGGAACGCGACTCCATGCGCGTGTGGAATCGATCCCATTCCTTCTATTTTGGTTTCACTGTTCATCATTGGATGTTGCCAATGCCGAGAACGCGGCAAACGTTCTTGGCGATCACTTGTTCTTCGTCCGTGCGGATGACACGGATCGTGACTGTTTGGGTGCCAGAGGAGATCACCGCCGCATTTGTCGCATTTCGCTGCTCTTCCAGTTCGATCCCTAGAAATCCCAGTCCCTCGCAAATCCGGTGCCGGATTGCGTGCGAGTTCTCACCAATGCCACCGGCGAATACCAGCGTGTCCAAGCCGCCGAGCGCCGCTGCATAGGCACCGATTCGTTTTTTGCTCTCGTAGCAAAACAATTCAACCGCTTCCGCCGCTCGCACGTCTTGCGTTTCCAGGTCGAGCAAGTCGTGCATATCGGAACTAATTTCCGAAATGCCAAGCAGGCCGGACTGAAAATTAACCATCTCGTGAAATTTCTGTGCAGTCATGTTTTCCGTGCGAGCTAAGTACCCCACCAGGCCAGGGTCGAGATCGCCAGAGCGAGTACTCATTGGCACACCGGCGGTTGGAGTAAAACTCATGCTCGTGTCGACCGATTTGCCGTTGCACACTGCCGCTAGGCTTGCACCGCTGCCGAGGTGCGCTAGGATGACACGTCCATTTGCCGCTTCAGTTCCTGCCAAGCGATCAAGTTCTTGCATCAAGAATTCGTAGGACAAACCGTGAAAGCCGTATCGCCGGACGCCCTGCGCCTCGTAACGACGCGGAATCGGCAACATGCTGGCGACCCGTGGCAGCTCGTGATGAAAGTTCGTGTCGAAACATGCCACTTGCGGTAACTCTGGAAACCGTTTCTGGAACGCCTCGATCAATACCAATTCCGCAGGCAGGTGTTCAGGGTCGAACGGGCCGAACCGACGCAGCTCCTCGACCATGTCGGCGTTGATTCGTTGCGGCTGATAAAACTTGGGTCCACCATGAACGATGCGATGCCCGACAGCGGCCAAGGATTCCTTCCCACATCGCTGCTGCAACCATTCCATCATGACGCGGACCGCCGCTTTATGATCCGCTGCATCCAGGGGCCTCGAGAAGTTTTCCGCCGCGTTCGAGCCTTTCACAGCAAAGGTGGAGCCCGCCAAGCCGATCCGCTCAAGTTGGCCGTCCAATATCCGAAGTAATGACTTACCCGTCTCGAACAGCGCAAACTTGATGCTCGACGAGCCACCATTGATCGAAAGAATGCGTTGCGGAAATGAAGATGCCATAGTTTTGTCGTAGCCGAAGTCGCCAGACTTTGGATGTTAGCCCATAGCCGAAGTCGCCAAACTTTGGATGCCGTTGGCGAGTCCATTCCAATTTCTGGCGAGATCGGCTACGTTAAAGGAGCGTCGATTCAAACGATAGGTTTCTGGAGCGAGCTTTGATATCGTGCGATCCTTGATTCCAAGGTGGTGGATTCGACCATGACTTCGCTTGACTTCTGATATCCGTGTTCCAGTACTTTTTGTCCAATTCAATTTCTGGCGAAATCGGCTACGCTAGCTGGACAGCGCCACTTCGTGGCTTGTCCTCGCTCTAAGTCGTGACTGTGTCGTCATTTATCGGGCTTGACTTGGGAGCCAAAAAGAAACGACCCTCCGTGTGCTAATTGTTTCACGACGAAACCACGAAAGGTCGC
>JBDNIG010000681.1:0-7119 GCA_041688415.1 Rhodopirellula sp.
GGAGTGAATTTCACGCTCTATACGGACGCCTGGAAAGGTCTCCAAGCGTCCTATGATGAAGCGGCACTCGATGACGGTGCCAACAGGATTACCGCGACGTACGATGGCTCGCACATGAGCCTGTACGTCAACGGCAGGCGTGTCAAAGAACAACCATTGACCGGTAAGATCGCCGCTAGCGGATTTCCGGTCAATATTGGACGTAACTCGGAGCGGATGAAGCGTACTTCTTCGTTACCAATCCAAACGGCGCGCATCTATCATCGGGCGCTGTCCGCCTCCGAGGTCAGCGACGTCGATGCTCGCAGTTCCGATGGCATCGTGCTTGATCTCGATCTGAGGAAAGCTCTGCGTGAGGAAACGCCGGCCGGTGCCGATGAGACCTTCATGGCGTATGGCGGTGACTTTGGCGACCGCCCCAACGATGGCAACTTTTGCATCAACGGGCTGGTCAATCCTGACCGCCGGCCCAATCCACATTTGTGGGAAGTCAAAAAGGTCCACCAGAGTATCAAGGTGATCGCGGACGATCTGGTGGCGGGTAAGTTCCGCGTCCAAAACAAGTTTGCGTTTACGAACACAAGCGAGTTTATCCCCCATGTAACGCTACGCCTGGATGGTGAAATTGTCGGGCGGGCGACACTCAAACCATTCAACATCGAGCCGGGTCGTGAGCAGATGATCGTGATTCCGACGATGAAAACCGATGCCATGCGGGGTGAGGCGTTGCTTAGCATTGCTTTTGAAACCGCGTCCGAAAACGCGTGGGCTCCCGCGGGGCATCGCGTTGCCTGGGATCAGTTCCCACTGAGCTCCGCCGCTGCCGCCGAGGTGAAACACTCGGGTGAGGAGCTCGCGATCTCGACACCCGAAGACAATCTTCACGTCGTGGAGACCGGAAACGTACGAGCCACCTTCGATGCTCTTCGTGGTTCGCTGACGTCACTCCAAGTCGACGGGAAAGAACTGCTGCAGCGCGAACTGACGCCGAATTTCTGGAAGACTCCCAACGACAACCAGTACGGCAACAATTACGTTGGGCGGCTCGGCGAGTGGCAAAATTCTGCTGAACAGTTCAAGGTCACGGTCTTCGACGTCGTTGCGAAAGAAGATCGTGTGGAGATCACCGTCCATGGAAAATTGAACGTCGCTGGCTCGAAATGCGAACTGAAGTACACCGTGTATTCCGGGGGCACACTTCGCGTACGAGCCAATTACGTACCTGGTGCCGGCAATATCCCCTTGCTGCCACGTTTTGGTGTGCAGTTCGCCGTCGGCAAAGACCTCGATCACGTCACGTGGTATGGCCGCGGCCCACAGGAGACGTATTGGGATCGCAAAACCGGCGGCGAAATTGCAGTCTATGAATCAACGCCGGATAAAATGTTCCATCAATATTTACGCCCCCAAGACGCTGCGAATCGCTGCGATGTGCGGTGGATGAAGGTTACCGATGATTCCGGTCGTGGTATCGAGATTGCTGGTGAAGAACCGTTGAGCATGAGCGTGTGGCCCTACACGATGTCCGATGTGGAATCGGCTTCTCATCCCTATGAACTACAACCCAGTGATTTCAACACGATCTTTGTCGATCGAAAACTACAGGGCGTCGGCGGCGACAATAGTTGGGGTGCGCGGACCCACTCCGAGTATACCTTGCCGGGCAACCAACCCTATCGATTGGCGTTCACAATCACACCGATCAGTTCGTGAGATGGTTGAAAGGCCCGGATTACTCTGCGTCACGAAGTCGTTCGAGTGCGGGATGATAAAGATCAGCGGCGCAACGCGGTCGATTGTCACGAGGCGCCTCGGTGGGACCAGTGATGGGCACCATTTCATGCCTCCACCTTCTGAGGGGTGTGTCGCGATTCGTTTTTCGTATCGAAAGCCCCGACGACGGGGCGTGGGGCTGTTAATCCAAAAGACGAATAGCTCATTGTGGTGGGGGCATTTTAAACGCTCACAAGAGGTCCCTTTTCAAGCGCCCCGTGACAGCCGCAGAGAAACCATACGAGCCGCCACATCTTCAGAATACCCCAGGTAGGCAACCTGCGTATGAAACGGCGAATCAATTTTCAGACCAATATCAAGCCCATTTCGCCTGAACTCTTGCTCCACGGAATATTCGTCGGAGTACGCGACTTCACTCAGTCGAGCCAACGGAAGCAACGCAGACCATTCTTCGAAACGACCATAAGTGTCCCACTCGGCACGCAGCGGATCGAGACGCTTGTCAAAGACAGGGAGAACGATCTTGTCATCTGTGTCGGGGATCGGTTTTGTCTCTTCACCGCCTGGATTTGCAAATTCGACGTAACGAGCGAATGCAAGCAGCAAGATCAAGATCCCGGCAATCCCACCGAACCCCAATAACGCAACCCCAGCGAGTCCAAGCCAACCAAACCTTTTCAGCATCTCTTCAAGATCGTCCATGCGTTACGCCGTTGGTTCCAATCGGAAACTCGCCGCCAAACCAGCGAGTGTCTTGGTTTCATCAATGGCGGTGTGTGGGATGAGGAGGTAGTGCCAGGGTTTGCTGCTGACGGTGGAGGCGTGTTTGCACCACTCGGCGGCGGCTTTCGCTTTTGCTTGGACGGTATCGGCTGACATTTCAGACTCGGCTTTGGGTTCGCACAGATAATAGCCGTCCGCAGTCTCGATTACGAAGTCGGGTTCATAGTTTGCCTCGCCACTGTAGTGGATTTGGAACGTGCCCTTGTTCGGCTTGACCCACTTTTTCACACTGGCGTCGTTTTCGATCAGGACGGCGAACCGGCGCTCGGTGTCGGAGTCAAACTTCTGGACAGAGAAGAGACACTTTGTAAACCCGTCGAACAACCTCGATCGGATGTTCTTCTTCTCATCGACTGGTTGGCGAAATCGTCTTGGCGTTTCATCCTCGGGTGCGTTGAATACCGAAACCCGTAGGACGTTGAATCCGGTGCTGACGTGAACTTCGTAGTCGGTCGCTTCTTCGACGAAATGTTCCTGCATCTGGGCGTGGATCAGTCGGACGTACTGTTGGTTGAATGCCAGCAGGACGTTGCGAACATCCTCATCTTCAGTGAGATAGGTTCGCAGTTTGGCAATCAACTGTCCGCTCAGCTTGTACAACAGGGTCGCATCGTGGTCATAGCTAATGTCGTTGTAATCGATCAACCCACGGACCAAGTAATCGTCGATCCGTTCCTCGTGCGAGGAAGCGTAACTCACCAATCTGTATTGTTTGTTCTCTCGAAGTGTCATGATCAGGATGTCATTGGCTACCGGCTTTTGGTTGATACTGCCAGTGTCCAAGTCGAAGTCTTCGTAACCGCACTTCCGGTCGCCGGTCGGGACGACGGTGATTCGAGGGATGTCAATTGACATTGCGACGTATGTCTCGGTGGTTCTCGTGATTATGGTGGTCAATTGCTCATCATTGAGCTGATCGTCCATACCATCGAGTAGGCCCTGTGGTACTTTCAGGCGTTCACGCACCCTTTGCGTTAATTCACTCTGGACCTCGGGTGATGTCAGATCAGACGACCGGGGCAATCGCTCGTATTCATCTTTGATCACATCCAGCGTCGTACTGGCGGCTTGGACTTCCCGCTCATCCGTAAATAGCGGCTTCTGTGACGATTGACCTGAGCCACCGAACGTTCCAGTCTGACCTGTGATGGCAGCGGCGGCGTTGGATGGAACGTCGACAACCTTTGACTTCTTCTCAGGGATGTCTTTGCCAATGACGACCCCGGTTACGAGGATCGAGTCGCCACGATTGGCTTCGTCAACGATTTCCTGAAACTTGTCGTGGGCGACAATCGTCAATCGATCGACAGCCTCGTTTCCAGTGCGAATGCCATAGGGTAGTCGCAAGCCACGTCCGATTGATTGCTCAACCAGCGTCCGTGAATCCGCTTTGCGGAGCGGCACAATTGTGTACAGATTGGTTACATCCCAACCCTCTTTGAGCATGTTGACGTGGACGACAATTTCGATCGGGTTGGCGGGATCTTCGACGGTCAGCAATTGCTCAACGACGGTGTCGTTTTCTTCGCCCTTGGTTTTCGAGTGGACCGTGATGACCTTGCCCTTGTAAGCTCCGTCGAAAAAGTCTTCCGATTCGATCGTCGCCACCAATTTGTTGGCGTGTTCGGTATCCTTGGCGACGACCAGCATGAAAGGCTTTACTCGTTTCACATTGTTCTCACGAGAATAGACTTCCAGTTGAACCTTGGTCTCTTCGTGAACGATCACGCCGTCCCGAAGCTTCAACTGCTCCAAGCTCGCTTCGTCGTAGCTGCTGGCATTGAAATTCTCCCGAGTGGCGACGGACGGTTGCTTGATGAATCCATCTGAGAGAGCCGAAGCCAGCGGGTAACTGTAGATAGCGTTTTTGAACGCTTCAGACTTCTTGCCTTTCTCGACTTGCGGGGTCGCAGTCAGTTCGAGTCCCAGGATCGGTTTGAGTTCGTTAATCGCTTTCACTCCTGCACTGGCTCGGTAGCGATGCGACTCGTCCATCAACAGTACCAAGTCATCCAAACCAGCCAAGTAGTCGAAGTACGGTTCTCCGATGTATTCGTTGAGACGCTTGATGCGTGGCATACTGCCGCCACGGACTTCCGTGTTGATCTTCGAGATATTGAAGATGTTGATGTGGATCGGCGAATCATCGAACATCTCGATTTGACCATCAAGGTTGCGGCGATAGTCACGAACCCCGACGCCGCTTTCATAGTTGTCGCTGGTGATGATCTGTGGCAGGCGAACGGCAAACTCCTGGATGCCTTGGAAGACATATTTCGGCTTACCCGGCGTAAAGTCGTCAATCAGCTTTCGATAGATCGTCAGATTGGGTGCCAAGACGAAGAAATGCTGCACCTTCTCAACACGGTGCAGATAAGCGATGAACGCACCCATCAGGCGTGTCTTGCCGACGCCGGTTGCCAGTGCGAAGCAGAGTGACGGGAAGTCTCGCTCGAAATCTTCGACGGTCGGGAATTCCGATTTGACGATTTCGAGTTGCTGTTTGACATCCGCATTCTTGTCCAAGTCGATGATCTCGCAGACACGAGCGAGAATTTCGAGCGAGTCCCGTTGCGGCTGGCGGAGCGAAAGGCGATTGGAAATAGCGTTGGTATGTTGATTCATGTTGCGGCGTCATCCTGTTCGTCTTGATCGGTCTCGATTCGCTTGCGAAGTGACTCCACATCGGTGTCAATCTCGTGCTGAGCTTCTTCTGCTAGTTGGCGGATTTGGAATTTGTCGTACTCGTCTTCAGCAAGTTGATGAACCACTTCGAGCCAGTAATGGTCAACCCGTCGTGAAACACTGCGATTTCCCTCGATTTGAACTATCCGGAAATTCCGGATAGTTGGTTCTGGCGAGTTTCTGCCGATCTCGCAGACGTCGAGTTTCCCGATAGCAATCATTGATCGTCCTCCGAGCCGAACAGCGGCATGTCTTCGGCGAGAGCCTTGCGTGCTTTGCGTTTGTACTTCGGCAGACCAGCGGTGAACTCGTCCAATTCATCTGGCTCCGACTCGGGAGCGTCGGGAAGTGCTTTGATCTCCAGGCTGTAGTCGTCCTTGCCCCATTCGCACTTCGACATGACGGCGTGCGGGATTTTTTTCAGCGTCAGGTTCGGGAAGTCATCGAGCTTACGAACTCGGAAGGCACCGCAGCAGATCAGCAGTGACCGCTTGTGTCCCACTTCATCGCTCAGCTTGACCAATTGCTCCCGAGTCAGCGTCTGCGTGGTGACGTAGATGAAGTCGGTCTCGGTCGAGTAACCATGTTGCCAGTAGTAGTCTCTGGACGGTGCGTAGGTGAACCCTTCGAGCTTGCACAGAGCTTCGGCGAGCATCTCAGGGTTGTATTTTTTGTTGATGATCCAGTTGCCGAACTCGTCTTCTTGAAGCAGTGAAGGAGCAATGGAAAAATATCGAAACCCACCGCCACCTTGCCAACTGCAATCCTTGGTCACACCCGTTTCGTCAGTTCCATTGATTACGCTCATAAGCCGAGGAGCAACGTGGGAATCACATTGCTCACGCAGCTCAACCATTATCCAGCGTCGTCTCATTTTGTGAGCAACCGCTCCCGTACTCCCAGATCCAGCGAACGAGTCAAGAACTATGTCGCCAACATTGCTGAAGTACCCAATTATTGGTTTCAGCAAAGCCTCTGGCTTTTTTCCGCTTCGAAACTCAACTCCGCCCTCGTGACGGCAATTACCAAAGCTACCAGCAAGGTCATAGAAATTTTCAATCGGAATCGTCGGATCTTCATCTCCTTCTTTTCGGTTCAACTGCTCCATCGGCACTCCTTGAAAGTATTTTCCCTTGGTCGCTCCCTCTCGCTTCGGTCCGGTAAAGTAACGATATGGAAACTGGTCGTCGCCGATTCCAGAAACTTTGTAAAGAACGCCGAGACCATCATCGCTCACCCTTCCAGCTAAATAGTCCCTAAAAAATCTCCCTGAAGAGTTGCCATCGAGAATCGTTCCAGACGCCCAGATCTCTTTCAACCCGATTGCAGAACCTTCCCCGCTCTTGATTCGGTAATCATCTTTCCCAAAGACAGTAACCGTTTTTCCGCCAAGCGTAATCGTTTTACCCGATCCAGTTTCCTCGATGTAGTGCTTAAATTTATCGAAAGTGACAGATTTCCTTGGAAGATTTGGCTCGGCTCCGTACTCCTTCCGATAAACGTGGATATATTCAATTTCCTTATGGAAATCCATGTTCTGTTTAAGGGTCTTGGTGGGATACCTAACCTGGATATAGATCGTGGTCAAATAATTCGCTCGCCCGAATATCTCATCGAGTAAGACCTTGATGTAGTGCCCTTCTGAATCATCAATATGGCAGCAAAGAAAACCATCATCTCGAAGAAGTGATCGAAGAACTTCCAATCGATCTCGCATCATTGCGAGCCAAATTGAATGTTCAACCCCATCATCGTAATGCTCAAACGCTGAGCCTGTATTGTACGGTGGGTCGATATAAATCTCACATTCCGCAGGTCATGCGGCATCATTTTTGATTTCTTTGAGAGGCTGCGTCAAGAGTGGGTGGTTGGTGCATCATTGTAAAATTCATTTGTGGCGACTGGGTAATCATTCCC
>JBDNIG010000682.1:0-19383 GCA_041688415.1 Rhodopirellula sp.
CTGACGCGGGCGATGCACACACGCTCGGCCACGTCTACGATGGCATTGAAGAGTTCGACCATCCGTTGCCCGGATGGTGGAAATGGATATTCATCGCCACGATTGCGTTTTGCCCTCCGTACTGGATCTACTACCACGGTGGCACGCCGGGTCGTTCGATTGAAGATGGCTACTCGGTGGCACTCGCGGAAAACACGCGTTTGCAGTTCGAGGAAATCGGTGAACTGCAGCCCACTGAACAAACCATTGTAAAATACATGCACGACGATAGCTGGCGGCGCGTCGGTAGGATTGTATTCCAAACCAACTGCGTCTCGTGCCACGGTCGTGAAGGGGAAGGCAAAGTCGGCCCGAACCTGACCGACGAGTTCTACAAGAACGTTACGAACATAGAAGACGTTGCCCGCGTTATTAATAATGGAGCGGCCGCTGGCGCGATGCCGAAATGGTCCAACCGTTTGCATCCCAATGAAATCGTGTTGGTCGCCGCCTACGTCGCGAGCCTGCGTGGAGAGGACCTGGAAGGTCCCCGCGGCCCCGAAGGTAAAACAATTCCGCCGTGGCCAGAACCAACGGCCAGCAACGAGGAACAACCAGCCAACGAATCGTAGCTGACATCCCCATGAGCAACCACGAAACCGATTCGATTCACGACGAGTGGGCCTCGGTAGCCAAGGACGTGCTCAGCACAATGGAGGCCGATGGCAGCCGCCGTTGGCTACGACCTCGACTGTCGATGGGCCCATGGTGGAAGAAACGCCGCGTGGTTGCCTATTTGTTAATGATCGTGTTTGTCGTGATCCCGCACTTGCGGATCAGTGGCAAGCCGGTTGTGTTGATGGATTTGGTTTCACGCCAATTGACGGTGCTCGGCAAGACATTTTATCCGACCGACACGCTGATTTTGGCATTCGGGATGTTGGCCGTGTTTATCAGCGTTGTGCTGGTCACCGCCGTCGCCGGTCGGGCGTTGTGCGGTTGGGCGTGCCCGCAAACCGTTTACATGGAGTATCTATTCCGTCCGATCGACCGTTTTTTCGAAGGCACCGTCGGTCGTGGTGGTAAGCCAAAGGCCGAAATGGGCGGGCTGCGGAGCATCGCTCGGATCGTTGTCTATCTCTTGCTGTGCATGTTTCTGGCGCACACGTTCCTCGCCTACTTCGTCGGCACCGAACGGTTGGCACAGTGGGTTCGCTCGTCGCCGTTTGAGAATCCTTCGGCGTTCCTCGTCATGGCGGGTGTGACGGGATTGATGATGTTTGACTTTCTGTACTTCCGCGAGCAAATGTGTACGCTCGCGTGCCCGTACGGTCGTTTCCAATCCGTGATGCTCGACGAGCAGTCCAAGATCGTGGCCTACGACCCGGTACGCGGTGAACCGCGAGCCAAGGGCAAGCGGCCGGCTGCGACGCCGGCCGGCGACTGCGTGGATTGCCATCAATGCGTGGTCGTGTGCCCGACGGGGATCGACATTCGCGACGGGCTGCAGATGGAGTGCGTCAACTGCACGCAGTGCATCGATGCCTGCGACAACGTGATGGAGCGAGTGGGATTGCCGAAGGGTTTGATTCGTTACAGCTCGCAGGACGAAATTGCGAGAAAACCCAAGAAACTGTTCCGCGCCCGCACGGTCGCCTACCCGCTGCTGCTGTTGGCCGTGATGAGCGGGTTCGCTTGGGCGGTGGGCAGCAAAGCGGGGTTTGACGCGCGGTTGCTGCGTGGCAAAGGGAATCCCTTTTCGCACACTGCCACGGGCAAGGTCCATAACTCGTTCCGATTGCGATTGGTCAACCGCAGCAGCGAACCCCAACTGTACACACTCACGGTAACTGAGCCGGAGGGCGTGACGCTGGATATTTTGGAAGATGAGCTGCTCAAGCTGCCGCCGGGTGGCAACGTGCTCGTGCCACTGAATGTGGAGTTTCTTCCGATCACAACGCGCGGCAGCGGCAACAAAGCAGCCGTGCTAACGGTGCAAGACGGGCAGGAGCGGCAGCAAGAACTCGCGTTTAAACTCCTGGGGCCGCGGTAGCGTGGATGGCTCACGACGGGCGCATCGGTCTGAGCTGCTACGCACTCCATTCTCACGACGGCGGAGCCGTCGGTCGACAATCGTAGCCGGACGGCTCCGACCGTCTGAGCTGCTACGCGCCGGTTTCTCACGACGGGCGGAGCCGTCGGTCGACAATTGTAGCCAGACGGCTCCGACCGTCTGAGCTGATTTGGCAATCCATCAGGAGCGTGCCGATTGGCGAGCGAGCGTCCCCAATCGCCGGGGGCGATGGGTCGCGGCGATGAATAAGATCAGCGCAAGCCAGACAAATACGAACCCGCCCATTCGCGTGCGATCGAGTGGTTCGCCGTACAACACCGCGCCAACGAAAAACTGTAGCGTCGGTCCGACGTACTGCAAAATTCCACTTAGGGACAAGTCGAGTCGGCGAACCGCGATGGCGAACAGTGCCAGTGGTGTGATCGTGATCACGCCCGCGAACAACAGCATCATGATGGTTCGCGGCGATCCGAGCTGCAGCGCACTCGCACCCTCGCTGACGCGCCATCCCAGGTAGACGGCCGCGGGAATGGCCAGGATGGTGACTTCGATCCACAGGCCGACGAGGGGCGGCAAACGCGCGCGTTTCTTAACCAGTCCATAGATCGCGAACGAGCCTGCCATGGCCAGGGAAACCCATGGCAGACCTCCCGTTCCAATCGCCATGATGACGACACCCAACGCCGCCACGGCGACCGCGACCCACTGCCAGCGATCAAGGCGTTCGCCCAAAACCAGCACGCCCAACAGCACACTAATCAATGGGTTGATGTAATAACCCAACGACGCATCGAGCACTCGTTCATGATTGACCGCCCAAATGAAAGCGAACCAATTGATGGCGATCATCATTGCGGCCACGCCGTAGGTCAGCCACACGCGAGGATTGCTCAGCTCTCGCATGATGGTCCGACCCCCTCCCCACCATCCTCGAAGCATCAGAATTGGCAGCAGGATAGCCAAGGACACGAACGACCACACAATTCGGTGGCATACCAGTTCGGTCGAATCGGCGACGTCGATTTGACGCCAATAGATAGGGAACAATCCCCACAATGTGTAGGCACTCACCGCGCAGACTAATCCGACCCGATCGATCGTGGGCGCGGAGTCTGGCGTTAAATCGGCGGCGGATGGCACGGGCGAGACACAATTCAAAAACGTCAGGAAGCCCGATCAATCTCGTCCACGACTACAACGTGGTCAATGCGTCTGGCTATTTCGCCTACATTCACGATTAGAAAGAGAGTCGATTCGCTAATGCTGTTCTTGTAAGTGAAAATGCGAAAATTCATCACCCAGCAATTGCAGCAACTGATCTGCAGACAAACTCATCAGATCGTACGTCTTCTCGAGCTGACGGATGCGAGTTGGGAATCGGTGTCGCAGATCACCTGCGACTACTTTGCCTGGGCTATTAACCCCTTTGCGCGGACGGTTGGTCGATCGATCCCAATAGAGTCGATCAAGCACCTCGAAAACGGAATCGATTCGCGTCAGGTATAGACGCTTGAATACATCTTCTGTGTACTTGTCCAACTGATGGAGAGACGTGTCGAGGAACAATCGATTGTACGTTGGGGCCACATGCTTCACATACCAAGCAATGAAAAGTAGGTGCCGGTAAAAGTACAATGATTCGTCGGGCATGAAAATGTACGTATAGTCGTTACGCACTTTCCGTTCACTGTCCACTTCTGGGCTGACTTGACCGAAATAAAACAAAGACAACCAGGTCCAGAGGACAGCGTCGCTTCTCAGTTCGATTAAAGGAACATCCTCGAATTTCTGATGAAAGTAATCTGCTGCTTCGCGGCGCGACGCAAATGACCTAGACTCGATAAACACTCCATCGTAGCGATCTTCGGTAAGCGAGCGATCATCGAGAAATTCAACTGGGTTGGGTGGTGTCTCTCCGCAGCGATATTTCCCGAGGAAGTCCCGAAACTTGGCAATGCCAGATGCGTTGAAAGCACGAACTTCAATTCCGTTCATGATGCTTCCTGATGGATATTTTCAGAAGTAACGTACTGTCGACGCAGTTGGTGCAATTCACAAAAAGACACAACCACGAGCTCGACCCACTCTTCGACTCCTTCGATATCGGAGGGATCCGGTGGATTTTCATGGGTGGGGTGAATTTTTATTGCGAAGCTGAGCCACAACGTCGACCACGTGTCATCCTCCGCCTCGGGATCGCCACCGACAGCGATCGCTCGGCTCAAAATTTGACGAACGATCTCAGGATAAAGCAGCGAATAAAACGAGGGGTCGCTGCGGACGCTCTCACTCAAGCCCGGTACTTCGCTGTTAACGAATAGGAACACATCATGCTCCTGGAAATCAAGTTTCCATAAGCGCTGCCCAAGTGGTCGACGCTCGACGGGGAGAATTCCTTTTCGACCGCTTACAGTCTGCTCACCTGTTTTCTCTGGGCGAATGTTCTGCGCAACACCCAATAGGCGGCCCACCTGCTCGCTGCGGTCAATCACCTTTAAGGAAAAAAAGACATTCTGGCCGGTCAACTGATCGCCACGAGCCGCAGAATACTCTCCGCACGCAAAACATCGGTCACATAAGGAACGACCACCGAAAGTCCTGACTCCGTCGTTCGCGTCAGAGACCAATCGGCTGCGAATTCCTTGATGAGCTGATCGTCGCTGATTGGTATCGGCAGCCCGTCGTGCCGCGTACCGCCGCAGAAAAAACCTTCGGGAGCGTACTCAGTGCCATCGTGCTCGTGCAGCCTCAACACAGCCTGTCCCATTAAATAGCGTTCGCAATCTTCGGCACGCACGGTCAGTCCAAGCATGCAACCGACGCGGCTTGCAGCTCGGTAAACTGTTTTACCAAGTCCCCACCGCCCTAGATCATCACCTGTTTTTCCACTGCGGCCAATATTTCGCCAAAACCAGAAAAAGTCTTCGCGGCGACTATGTCCGATCGGAGGATCCTTCGCCAACGCAACGTCTCCGCCAAGGCCGCGTGTTCCGAAGTCCTCGCACACGAGAAAACCAAGATCAAGTTGGGGCGCGCCAGCGGAGTCAAAATCGACATCGCGATGATTCAGAGCGGGTTCAAGCCGGGAGAAATACGCTGACAGAACATCGCTCGATGGCAATTCATCATGTCCGTGCAGACCAAACCGAATGCGAACTGGGCCATCACCATTTCCAGCATCCATCGAGTTCTGAATGACCTCTCGGACGAGAGCATCCGTTCCGGCGTACTCATTCTCGCCAGCGTCTTCGGTCTTGAATAATTCTGTTTCTTGGGGATCGCGACGCACCGCGGCGCCGGCGAGCTCGGCAAAAGTCCACTGGCTCATAGATTCAGGTTCTCGGGTAGGTATCTCAAAGTGTGACGTTATGTTAGCTGGCGAGCGAATCAAATTTCCACCTTTATTCACGATCGCAGGAATTTGCTCTTGGTCCAAGTGGTCACGGTCAACGTCGAAAGCGATAAACGGATGAACTTCTTCTTGCGTAGTCGTGATTTTCCGATCCTCGGTATCAAAGAACTCTGGGAAATCGATTCGAAGAGCGTTGTTCAGTTCCTCTTCACCACGAGCTTGGATCTGACGAACTCGTTCGCGTGAAATACCCAGGACCTCCGCACATTCCTGAAGCGTCATCTCATCATGAACCAATCCGTATCGTGCGCCCAAGACCTGACAATCACGGGGACGAAGGTCCATCATCTCGGCCAGCGTCACCTGCGTCATCTCCTCTTTTACCATACGGTTCAGAGATGGTTCGTCTTCCGTACAGATCGAACGGATCTCATCGAACTGTTCCCAGTCCAGGTCGGA
The DNA here is from genome assembly GCA_041688415.1 of Rhodopirellula sp. Taxonomy (GTDB): domain Bacteria; phylum Planctomycetota; class Planctomycetia; order Pirellulales; family Pirellulaceae; genus Rhodopirellula. The sequence goes on from JBDNIG010000682.1 coordinate 5,865, forward strand.
AAAACACTGCACACGCCTCGTTGCCGTAAATGTGTCCCAGTGCTCTCGCTGAAGGCCTCTGTCTTCAAGCGCTGCATCAACTTGCAATTCATTCAGTTCGCTTCCGTAGGTCGCAATCAACTGACGATGTTCAAATTCAAACTTGTAAGCTGGCCAAAAAAAATACGGTGGGAACTTGATCATCAAGCCGTAATAAGCGGCATACCGTTGACACTGTTGTCGAATCCAGTAGCTCGCATAAGTTGAAAACTGATAGCCTCTCGCAGGATCAAAACGCTTTGCCGCCTCGATTACACCCAACATCGCAATCTGCTCCGCGTCCTCAGGCTCCAGTCCCACCCAACGGACCAGCATCCGCGAAGCTCGTTTCGCGAGCCGCTGGTGAAACAACACGAACTCGTCAAAAGCCGCCCGGTCCCCTGCTCGCATTCGAACCGCAAGCGAATCACTTTGCCGGGCATACTTGGGATATCGTGCAAAGAGTTCCTGTTCCGAGGAGACATCCAGGGCACTCCGCACCTTCGTCATCGCATCGACTAGCGTGGCGGACTCCTCCTCCTCAAACGTGAATTGCAAAAGCTTCAATCGCGCAAGCATCGCAGCGGGCGGGTCAGCGGAAAAGAACGGATGCTCCCGGTGCCGCAGACGCTGGCCGTCTTCTCGGACTGTTGACCACTGCCACACCTGTTTAGCCGGTTCATCCGAGCAAAAGACGACGAGGTGTTCGTGGAAACGCCGCGACAGCAATCGCTGCAAATGCCGCAGCAATCCACGATTGGCTAACACGGTTCGGTGTACGCGACATTCCAGTGCCATGAACCCGCGTTTCGTGGCTAAGGCGACGAAAGCGAACTCGTCATCGTCAACGGACAAACTAAATTTCGTGGATGTGCGGTCCCAACCAAGATTTTCGATAACTAATTCGCGCAGATGATGACAGCTAAGACGTTCCGCTAGTGACTGTGCTCCAACTGCGATCATCGCTCTTTACCGTCAGCTCCAAGATTCAATTCCAAGGGTACAAGTCTAGCACCTGCGGACAGCAGCGTGTTGCAACCCGTATCCAGACAACAGACAGCCCTCCCTTCACTGAGAAGTTCCAGGCCAAACTGTTCAGTTCGGCTACGCTCAGCGGCGTGCGAGAACACGATTTCCCGTGCCAGGATGGCTACCAATCGATTTCTCTGCGCCGACGATGCGGCGGAATTGGAACGAACAGACTCGGGAAGACACGATACGATAGCCAGTCGGCCATCTTCAATCGCACTTTTGTATGCTGTGGGAACCCGATAGCGATGCAGACTACGAGCAGGACAGACAACCACTCGGCAGCGTCCCTCAAGCAGAATCTCGAGAAAACACTTCTCCATCGCCGAATGGAAACCGCTAATCACTGTTCGCGATTCATCATCCGCTAGCTCACCGACCCACTTTGTCGACTTGAGAATTGCGGCGCCCGGACATTTTGAAGACGAAAAGATCGCGAGTGACGAATCGTGCTGTGGCGTTTGGTCACCAACGATATCCAAGAAATCGTACTCGCTCTGTTTAAGTTGGTGTGGCCACCTCGCGTCGCCTCGTCTCACTAACTGCCGATGAAGCTTGCCGCTTGATCGTTCCGGCGTTTCCGAACGACTCGATTGGTTCGAATTGTTCATGAGATACCTGCGATACGATTTCGACCAACTTACGACATAAAACGTTACGAACCGGACCTACCCAGATCCGTTTCCACGCGACCCCACTCTGGCAGATGCTTCAGCACATACTTCGCGCGCCCGCGCCCAAGCCTGGTCGCCGTTAATTCAATCTGAACTGGCTTTTCTAAGTGCTGATTGAGTGCACTGGGATCGGATATTTCACTGCCGACTTTCCCGCTAATAATTGTCTCGTCCGCAGAATCTCGGCATTCAAATGTTCTGCGATTCGGCAGTATCCCCAGAAACGCACCGAAGAATTTCTCTGCTTGTTCGTGAAAGTTGTTTGCATCTAAACGCTCGATCGCCTGCCGCACCTGTGCCACGTCGTGAAAGCCAAAGTCGCGATCACGAAATGAGAAACAACAAACAGCGTCATTCGTTGCTAAAACCTCCAGGAAGCGTTTTAGATTGCTGACCGCGCGCTCATCGAGCCCCGCAATCGATTCAGTTAGTTCGGTGTCGTCGCCCAAAAGGCTCTCCAAAAGCTCGCGGCTTTGCAAAAGAGCAAGCGCGATGGGCGTTTCAATCACACGAATGGATGTTTGGACTACGTGTTCCTGGAGTTCAAAGCCAAATGATCCAGTTGCCGTCCCCGTGACCAGCAATTGTGTATCCTCTCGATTGGGAATCGGCCCCGTCCAGGCAACCGGTTTCGATTGCGACGCGGCTAATACGGTCACCAACTCACTGAAAGGAGTCATGGCCTTCGCCGCAAAATCGGCAAAGATCCCACGAGTGCCGATCACGGGTCGACCCCGAAAGGTCAGCCTAGCCTTGGCAGGCTCCGGCTGGTTCGAAAATCCTGTCAATTGCTGCTCGAGACGCTCGATCCGAGATTCCAAACTCATGCGATCGATCGCAAACTCGTCCGGCAATTCAGCAAGCATTCGCTGCACAGAATCAATTTCACTCCGCAGTCGTGTTTCGAGTGAGACAATCATGATTCTTCCTCCAGACCGTATTGTAGCATTCGTCGTGACACGTTTGGTCCATTTGAATTCAGATAAACGCCTACCCAGCGTCTCGGTCTTCACGCAGAAAGATTTGCAGGCTTTCTCGCGGGAGTTCGTAGGCGGCAAGCAGGTTGCGGATCACATCCCGCAGGCCATTGGCGGATAAATTGATCTCGGTGTAGAGATCTTCGTCTAATCGGCTGGGGCTGCGCAGTTCGCTCGCGGCGGTGCTGAACTGGCGGTGGCCACGGCTGGAGACGAACAACTTGTGATCAATCAGCGTGGTGAAAAGTTCTCGATCGCGGCGCAGCAGTGCGAGACAGACGATTTCATAGAGTCGCCGCCATGTTGTGATGCCGGTCGTCGCTTGACCGTCCAGAATCAAACCGTGCGGACGCTTGAACGTAAAATCCTCGTCGATAGAATGCGGTTGTTCACGATTGAGTTGTTCGATGATCCGCTCGTTACTGCGTGCATCATCGTCACCAGATTCCTCTTCTTCGGCCAAGTCGACGCGAGTGAATTGCTGGACGAGCTGTGACAATTCAGACGATAAGGCGTCGAAAGCAGCGAGCTTGGCGTTGTAATTCCGCTTAAACTCAACACCCTCCTCGAGGGCATCCGCGTCATTGTGATCGATCGACAACCAAATGTCGTCGGACAACGCCAGCAAATTCTCACGAACCGCTTCCAAGTCTTGTAAAATTTCGAGGGTGCGCTCAGTCATTTTGCGATCCCATGCGATATTTGATGTCGTAGTTCAGAATGAATTCTTGCTGTTCTTCACACAGCCCAAAATGCTCCATCAACCGAACGTCAATCGTGTCAATGATTGGTTTCGATTTCGCGGCAACAAATTCGGCGTACTCAATCTCGTCTCCAGCTTTGGTGCATATGGTCTTCTTTTCAGCATTCTGCTTCAAGTCAATCATCAGCTCCTCACCGTGCTTCGCCAAGGCACCATCGTTCAAAATCTCGCCCGTTACCGGGAACCTCTCTACGAGTGTTTGACTCAAGTGAAAGCAGTCGCTGTACGCAACGAAATAAGAATAGAACAAGCTGCTGTTCAAAATTGCGGTAACAACATGTGCGGTTTTTTTGTCATCACAATAAATGTATCTGCCGTGAGCAGGTGCTCCCATCTCTCCATTTTTTGCATAGAACGGCAAACCGTAGACTGCTTTCACCCAATATTGGGTAGCTTCCTGATAAAAACAAAAATGTTTTCGAGCAGATGGCGTGATTGCATCGGCAATGCGTTTAGAGGACTTGCTTTTTACTAAGTCAAAAACTCGGGCATGAAGTGACTGATCGTATTTTGGAATCAACTCAGGGAAGATCGTTCCTGCGACGCCTGTCGCAAACTCAAGCTTATCGAACAGGAATTCACGAGCCTCAGAATTCCATCTCTGATAGCGGGTCGATGAAAGATGAGTCGCGTGTGAAGAACTTCCTGCTGAAAACCAGATTGCGGACCGGCAGTGCTGGAGTCCATCAAATAATTTCCCCGGACGATCGTCGAAAGAAATCACCGTCAGTGATTCCGATTTGTCTCGCAGCGCAGACCTAACAGAAACCATTCGCGAGGAACAAACCACCGGAAGTTGAACTATGAAACTTGCTTGGCCGTTTGGTGATTTCAATGTCAATGCTCGCTCGGTGCATATCCCATGAAGGTTTCCGCATCGTTCAGTACGGTAGCCACGTACCGTGTACCACTTTTTGACGGCCGAATACTCCTTCCACGGTGGATTACCTATGATTGCGTTAAACCCACCGCTTGACATGATTGCATAAAATTCCCCGAACCAATGGAACGGCTGATGGGACGCTTTCCATTCGGCGAAATTCTTTTTCTTTTTCGAATCAACCTCGTAGTCGCCAGCAAGAAACTCGTTTAGCTCTTGCGTAAGTGTTTCCAGTTCATTTCTCAGTCCAGCTTTGTCAGATTCCTTGATTTGTCCGTCTAGCTCCGTTTGTTGACGACGGAACAGCTCAAATTGCAAAGAGACGATCTTGACCTGCTTTTCGATCCCAGCAATTTCCTTTTCATCAAATAGTCCGAAGCGTTCTTTGAACGATGCTTTGATTTCTGCCGGCGACGTGTATCCAACCAGCGTGTTCCCCGCCCGGATATTGAAGTCGATATCGGGGAGCGCCTCAACGCCCAGATTCTTTTTGCCGTAGTTCGGTTCCACGGTCGACATCAGCTTCAGAAACAACCGCAGTTTGCAGATTTCCACAGCCTCGGGCATGATGTCGACGCCGTACAGGTTGTTGATGATGATCGACTTGAGCACGAAGTAGGTGCGGTTGGGATGCTTCTCGACTTCGCCGAGGATTTCTCTGAAGTCCTTCAGCGTTTTTGCGGTTTTCTTGGCTGCGTTGCTTGGTAGCAGTTTTGGTTCCATTCGACGCGGCGGATCACTCTTAAATCTCTGGTCCAAGTATTTGCCGTAATCTGGCATGTCCAGCTTCTGGGATGAGTTGTTCAGTCGGCGGTAGAAAACATCATTTCCGCCTTCTTTAAAAAAAACGGGGTCGGGCGATGGGTGTACCTTCATTCGACAAACGTCCATGCCATCTCTTCTTGCAAACGAAATTTCAATCAATCCGGCGGCAATCTTTCCAAAACTTGCGATAAACAGATCATTGGTTAACCAAAGTTCATACGCATCACGAGTGCGTTTCATTTCATCGAAAAAAGGATAGTCCCTCTCAATCCCAAGACCCTTGCCTTTGTCGTCCACGCCGATGATCACGTCACCACCCTTTGCGTTTAACATCGCGGAAACGGCTTTCAAAATGTCCTGCTGGCGGTTTTTGTCTAGGCGTTTCAGAATTTCACGCTGCTTGCCCTCTTTCAAATGGGAGATCTCCTCGGATTTCTTTACATCAAACCTTGCTGTCGACTTGAATTCTAAGGTATTGCTTTCGCCCAACTCGATCAGCGCTGCTAACTCGTCATCAACCGTAAAAGGTTGCGACTGGTCAGCGTCGCTAACAAACTGTTCCATCTTCGTCAGGCAAGCTTCGTAGAGCGGTTGCAGAATGTTGAGCGATGCAAAAAGAAAGGCGCCACTCCCACAGGTCGGGTCCAGTACGCTAAGGGGGAGCTGCGATTTCTGGTTCGTACCAATTTTCTCTGAACGACCAGCAATCGTGTAGTAAATCGAACGAAGCAAATCTGCACTCTCGCAGTTATCGATTACGTCCTGCGCGAATTGCCGAATATCCAAATTCAATGTGATTAGTTCATTGATCGACTCAACCGAATCACGGGTGAGCTTCTCTCGCAGTTCGATGCATCGTTGCCGACGGGCGATGTGCTCCCGCCATGTTTCGGTGGGTAATGCGAATTCTGGAGGCGCCGCTGCGTTCCAGTCGGTTCGTTTTGAAACGTCGTTGACGCCGGCGGCGATGTTGGCGGGCAGCGGCACGGGCTCGGCGAGCTCTTCCCCTGTGTGGATGTTGATGAAAACTCCGTGGCCGACCGCGTCGTAGATGTAACGGTTGGGATCGTCGCGGACCAGCTGCCAAACTTCCCGTTCCGGCCGGAACGGCTCGGTGTTTCGTCGTGCCGCTTCGTCGAAGAGGTAGGGCAGGATCGTGTTCTTGGAGATGTACTCGGTGATGTCTTCCTTTGTGTAGTACGCCCCCATCTGTTTCTGGTTGATGTACTTTTCAAAGATGTAGCCGAGCACGTCGGGGTTGATCTCGATGTCGCTGCGAAGTTCACGATTGTCGAGATGCCACTGGTATTCATCGAAGAATTCGAACAGATTTTCAAATGCCTTGTCAGGAATTTGAATGTCATTGTTCAGTTGCTCGATTTCGTGCTCGCCAAAGATCCCACCATTCAAATAGGGGACCTGACCGAGCAAGGTTTCCAGTTCTGCGTCACGGACAGCCGGACGCTTATTCAGGCCGTCGTGGAACAGACGCAACAAGAAGTACTGGTAAAACGAGTGGAAATCCTTGTTCGCTTCACGCGACCGGGCCAACCGGTTTTTCAGATAGTCGAGATCGCGGTCGAGAAAACCTTTCTTCTGGACGAAATAAACGAACATCAGCCGGTTGAGCATCAGGGACGCGTACCATTCCCGCTGTTGGACGACTTTGATGCCCTTGATAAAGCCTTGGAACGCGTCACGTTGCTGTTTGAATTTTGTGAAAAACTTTCTGGTCACTTTCTCCGCGTACAGCTCGCTGGCACGGTGGGTCACGTCGATCAGCGACAGCCGGTCTTCTTCGTCCAACGTGACCGCCAGCTTGCTGATTCGCTGGGCAAGTGCTTCGCCGGAGTGTCCCCGGTAGAAATCGAGGCCTGTGCTGCGCAGCAGTTTGCCCTCATCGCGGCGTGCGATCCGAAAGCACTGCCTGGTTTGAGTCGCATCCGAAAAGATGACAATGTTTTCGTGGGCAGATTTCGCCACCGCCCGCTGGACTTTGGTCATGGTCGCGGCGTTTGGGAACGCATCTCCCTGGGGCACCACGTAATGGAAGACTTGAAACCCTCGCTTTTCCCGTACTCCCGTCAACTGATACTCGGTTTCTTCCACGACAACGTGGAGGTTTTTATTAAGGTGATCCCAGCCGAGTTAACCGAATAGACCATCGAAGTTGAATGATTGGATCAAGCGTCGGATTCGTGCGATGTCAGTCATGTTGCTTTCAGCCCCATCGAGCAGATGATTTGAGTTTCGTGGTGGTCATCGTCTTCACCGGTAACGATGCACAATCGGCCTTCGGCACGGAGCTCTAGCACACGCTGAGCTAGATCGGAATCATTGATCCCGGTTTTCAACAGTCGGTTGAGAATGTCGACCGCCAATGGTCGCAGCGGATATCCATAGATCTCGCCAATCGCTTTTTCGAGTTCTTTTGCGGGGAACAAGGGTTGGTTAACGATGACCTCGTCGACGAAACGTTTCATTCGTTCGTAAATGCGGAAGCGGGCACCGGAAGGACGTCCGAGTTGGCCGCCGGCATGTTTCTCTTCACTCGCGATCAACTCGATGCCATCTCGCACCAGTTGGTGGTGCCGGTCCTGTCGTGGCAACGCGGGTGTGTCGGGTTCGCAGGCGGCGGCCTTCAGGATCGCGTATTGAGATTCACTCACGCTTTCGCCTTGCTGGTTAATCCACGCCAGCGCGTTGGTGCGTTCGGTGGTTCTTGCATAGATCAATACGCCGTCGGGGCGTCCGGCGGTTGGTTCGTGCTGTTTGGTGGCGTACACGACGCTGGGCAGGTTGGTGATGATATTCGCCAAACTGGGATCGGCTTTAATCGCGTTGTCCCAAATCTGAAAGGCGTACGACGAAAGATCGATTTCGGTATCGGCCTCGCCATCCAAGATGCCTGCCTGTTCGTTGTACAGGTCAATCAGGTTCGGCTCGGCTGGATCATCTTCGAAAAATGCCTCGTCCGTGCCGACCACTTCCGCATTCTCACGCAGACGCTGGCGAACGCGTCCGCGTAGGTTGATGATGAGTTCAACACCCGCGGCGGGCAGAAACGTGTAGCAGAGAATGTCCTCGGCCTGTTGTCCAATGCGGTCCACACGCCCGGCACGCTGAATCAATCGGATGATGGCCCACGGAATGTCGAAATTGACGACGACGGCTGAGTCCTGAAGGTTTTGACCTTCACTGAGCACATCTGTCGCGATCAAGACTCGCAGTTCATTGCTGGGTGGTATTCGGTCGCTCTTCTTGTTGCTGACGGGGCTAAACTTCCATGCCATCGTGGTCGGGTCTTGCGACTGCCCGGTCACGACACCGACATCGTCGACACCACGGTTTTCGAGTTGCTGTTTCAGGTACTTGGCCGTATCCGCAAATTGCGTAAACACGAGTACTTTTTCGGCAAAATGCTGTTGAGAAACCAAGTCATGCAGCGAATTCAATTTGGCATCCGTTTCCGAGCGCCAACGGCCGCACTCATCGAGCAGCTTGAGCAGCGAAACGGCGTCCTTGCGTAGGTCTTTGGTAAGTTGGGGAATGAAGCGTGCTGCGGGTAGCCACTTGAATCGTCGTTCGAATTTATCCGCATACTGGCCGTAGACAGATCTGGCGGCGGCGACATATTCGTTCTCGCTGCGGGACGAGTCGCTGTCGAGGTCACTTGATTCGCCATTTCCTGTGCGATCGTCAAAGAGGTCGAGCTCTTCATCGTAAAAGCTGGCGTCGAGCAGCGACGCGTCTTGCGATCCGATCGGAATCGCCAGATCGTTCTCGAGGGCATGAAGATACACAAAGTTCCGCAGGATATGCCGTTCGATGGATTGCAAGAACGCTTGTCCGCTGCTCTCTAAACGCTTGAAAAGGTTCGTCCGACAGAATCCCATCAACCGCTTGCCCGCGCGCGAGAGGTCGTTGATAACGCGAGCTTCGGCAGGCTTCGGAGGCTCCGACGGGGTTTCGTGGATATAATTACCCAAGCCATACCGTGGCAATTCGAGCCGATTGATCCGGCGTACGACAGCCGCCGAATAGAGCGACGCGTATTGATCCGCAGGATCGTGGTCATCCAACTGAAAACGCACCGTTTTAGGAACGCGAGTAGGAAAGGGGGCTCGTGTTCCATCGCTGAAGGTCAGGTAGGGTCTGCCTGGACCCGAGCGAAGTGATCCGCAAGATGAGCACTGAGTCTCGCTCGCTAATATTCGTGTTCCGCATTTACCACAATCGACATCCGCATAGTTCTGCTTGACGAATGTTCGCGTTCGCCGGACCATGTACAAACGCATCAACTCCCGCCAATCATCCGCTTCGTTGCTCTTCTCGAATGCCGCCAGCGACTTGGGGCTGCATTGGTGACGACGGATAAACTCCGTTTCACCAATCTGCCGAATGTACTCTTCCGGTCGGATCCCGAGATCCGCATCCTCTTTCAAGAACAGACGCAGTTGGTTTGACAAATCGACGTAATTCTTGTTGTATGGTGTAGCAGTTAATAGAACCACTTTACTGTCGTTGGTGGTGATGTAGTCTTGGATCGCCGCAAAGCGTTTTCCCTCGCGATTGCGCAGGTTATGGCTCTCGTCGATCATGACCAGACGATAGCGACGCTCATGAGGCAAGTCTCGCTGAACGCGACTGGTTGACATCACCTTTCCTCGCAATCCGAATCTTTCGCGATAGTCCAACCACATCGGCTCAAGGTTTTTCGGGCAAAGTATCAGCGTTTCGATTCCTTGCTCGTCTTCGATCATACGAGCTAGTGCCGTAGCCATCATCGTCTTTCCTAATCCGACGACGTCGCCGATCATCACTCCGCCGCGTTTGTTGAGGTGATGAGCCGCGATTTTGACCGCGGCAGTCTGAAAGTCGAACAGGATCGACTCGAATTCACGCGGCAGACTGAACTCTTTCAGTCCACTGCGTGCTTCCTCAGCGAGATGAAACGCGATTTTCAGGTAGATGTGATAGGGCAAGCGGTCTTCGGGGCTTGCCCAGCTTTCGTCGATGATATCGGCGAGTTCTTTAGAAATATCGATGCACCAACGATCATTCCAGCGATCTTCGAACCAATCCTTCAATTTCCCGCAGGCGTCGTGGTCGAGCACGTCAATGTTTAATTCCCCCTGACTGTGCAGCCCGGCAAACGTCAGGTTGCTACTTCCCAGAAATCCGATGATGGGATTATTCGGGTCATTGCGGAACGCGAGATAGAGTTTGGCGTGAAGGCGATGTTTCAGAAACAATTTTACCCGCAATTTGCGAGCACGAAGCTGCTTCGATAGCCGCCGGAGCCCCGCCTCATCTTCGTTCGTCGGTGCGCCGAGCATAAGTTGCCTGCGAAATTCCAACGCAAGTTCACGCTTTTTTTGGATCGCCGTCTGATTGTCGATCCCATCATCTTGGTGCACGACGGCAAAGGCTTCCTCTAATTCGTCTTGGGGAAGCGATTGCATGCCAACAAGCAATCGGCAGCACTCGCCGTCATTCCCGCTCCACTGATCGACCAAAGCGTCGAGATTCTTCCAGCCACGAAGATTGAAATAACCAACGCAAAAATCAGCACGCTCGGAAACGGCGAGTGTTTCAGTGAGTGCAGGCAGAAGGGTTTGGTCGATATTGTCAAAAACGCGTGGCATTACGTGCCTTTTGATGCTCAGCGTCCCAATGCAAACTATCTGGCGAATCTCTGTGAAATCGCACGCACGTTCAAGCTGATAAACTCTCGGTAAGGTCCAACTGAATTTACGTTAGGGTGGTGCCTCGAACAAGCAGACCGACCGAATCCTCATTAGACCAATTAGCGATTCAATTCATGCACGAGGGCGACGGCGCTGCGTTCTTGGGTCAGTGGCAGCGACGCGGTGAAGCGGCGAAGGGCTGACAGGGGACTGCGTTCGCCTTCACTCATCGTTTGTTTGAGAACGGCACCGACTTGATGCTGTACCGATTCATGGTTGTGTTGTCCGGAGTCGCTGCGGGATGACGCGCGGCCGACTCGGGACCGTTGGTTGATGTCGGCGCCCATTCCCATCCAGTTGGCACCGGTGAGCAGGAGGGCTTCGCCTTCGAGCAAGGTTGTCTCATGATTCATGATCGGCATTTCACGTGGGAACCCATCATTGGCCGATCCAGCGGTGCGACCCAAACTCAAGGGGCGGTAGCCGTACTTCGAGGCGATCAAGCTCGACCACTGACCGATCGACGAGATCACGGCGTGTCCGGATTCGGGATCCACGTGAGCATAGAGCAGCGAAAGGTTTGGACGCCCGGAGGTGTCAATCGCAGCGTCACGTACTTGTAGCAAGGTATGCAAGATTCGCGTCATCGCGTCCTGAGGCGTGTGGCGATAACCGATATGGGACTGCAGTGCGGCACGGGCAACGGTTGCGTCGAGCGTATCGACGAGATTGCCCTCCGGGTTCCAACCGTGTCCGAATTGACACATCGCCAACGCCAAAATTCCGTCGGGAAGCACGTCCCAGTGATGCCAACTCTGGGCGACCGCCAGCGGGGATTCCACCATCGCGTCAACCGACCAGCCCGGTGCGAGACGAGTTCCTAGCGGCAGTGTATCGCATTGCCAATCAGCGATTTGAGCCGCCCAGCCGTTCGCGTCCGTGGACGTATCGTCGCCGGAAGATCGTGTGCGGGAGGGCATTGGGTCCATCGCCGCGACATACTCTTCAGCATCGAAATCGGACTCGTGGTCCATTTCATGATCGGCGGAATGAAGTTTCAAATAGCTCGGTAGCGATGTGGACACCATGTCGTCAGCCTGAAAAGAGGAGAGCGGAGTGAATCAACTTGATAGACTCTTCGTCCCCCTGCCTCATCTTTCCTCAGCGGATCAATCGGCAAAGTCTACTTTGTTTACCACGGTGGCCGCGCAATCGGTGCAAGCAGAACAACCCGTGGCAATAGGCTTGCAGCCTGTGGTGGTTCTTCAACACAGGCTGGAAGCCAATGCCACAAACACCGTTGCAGCCTCGCCGATACCCGATAGGATTGCATGGAAACGACTTTGATACTGCCGTTCCCAACATCTCCCGCCCACTTGGACGAGCTGATCATCCATGCCCGATCCCCGCGACAATCCACTTCTTGCTATTGACGCCGACGCTGCCTTGGACCGGTTCATGCAATTAACAGCGATCCCCGGTCGTAGCGGCGACGAAGCGGCGGTGGCGGCGATAATTACCAAGACGCTGGTCGACGCTGGGCTGGACCCAGCCCAGATCACGCAGGATGACGCCCAGCAGCGGACGCGTCTTCGCGGCAACTGCGGCAACCTGATTGTTAGTTTGCCGGGGGATGAGAAACTGCCGCGGACGATGCTGTCGGCCCACATGGATACCGTCGCGATTTGCTTGAACGCGAAACCGATCGTCAAGGATAATCCGGAATTGGGGCGGATTGTCGTGGCGGAGGGGGAGACGGGATTGGGGGGCGACGATCGTGCGGGATGTGCGATCATCCTGACAGCGATCTTGGAACGACTTCGCTTTGCGGCGGAGCATCGCGATACCGTATTACCGCCAGCGGTGATCTCGTTCTTGATCCAAGAGGAAGTCGGGTTGGAGGGAGCGCGGCACCTCGATGCGGCGAAATTGGGGCACGTTGATCAAGCGTTCAATTTTGATGGTGGGTCCATCAACATGATCCGTCACGGTGCCATCGGCGGCGAGCGGATGCAGGCGGTGGTGCATGGCTTTGCTTCCCACGCGGGCGCCGCACCTGAGAAAGGCGTCAGCGCGATCGTGATTGCTGCCAAGGCGATTGCCGCTTTGCACGACGCCGGACTGCTCGGCCGGATCGAGATCGATGGCAAGCGGGGCACGGCGAACGTGGGCGTGATCGAGGGCGGTGAAGCCACCAATGTCGTCACGCCGGAAGTCCGTCTGCGAATCGAGGCCCGCAGCCATGACGCGGAATTCAGGGGCTGGATCGTCAGCCAAATTCGCGAAGCCCTGCAGCGGGCCGCCGCCGAGGTGACCGACACCACCGGACGCTGCGGGCGAATTGAATTGAGCAGCAATGTCGACTACGAGGCCTTCGAGCTCGAACTCGACCATCGATCGGTGCAGGCGGCCCGTCATTGGGTGTCCCAATTGGGACACGACCCCATCTGCGAGGTCGCCAACGGCGGCTTGGATGCGAATTGGTTGTATCGGCATGGGATCGCCGCCGTGACGCTGGGTTGTGGCCAGGCTGCGATTCACACCGCCGACGAGTATCTCGTGGTCGATGATTACCTCGATGCCTGTCGGCTGGCGGCCTCGGTCCTCGTGGCGAATTCGTAGCATCGGTACTAGGTTCGCCGCTGCGAGGCGTTTATACTCGGGGCATGGTCGCGGCGGCGGCGCAAGTGATGGCCCGCCGTCGCGTGCTTGCCTCGCCAGTA
>JBDNIG010000683.1:0-3947 GCA_041688415.1 Rhodopirellula sp.
AACGGCGCATCGGTACCATTGTCACCGAGAAAAAAGACCAACGTATTCTCCGCGACCCCGAGTTCGTTGAAATGATCCAACATGTCGCCGAGCGACTTGTCCATCCCTTCGATCAAAGTGGCAAACGCTTGGGCGTTAGCCGGTTTCCCCGAGTCCTTGTAATGCGCCGCGAATCGCGGATCGGATTCGAAGGGTGCATGAACAGCGTAATGGGAAAGATAAAGAAAAAACGGTTCTCCCCGCGCAACCGTTTCAGCCACCTCTTTCTTGGCTTCGAGCGTCAACGCTTCGCTGAGAAACGTGGGGGTTCCGTGGTACTTTTCCAAGTGCGGAACGGCATGGTGGGCGCGTTTGGTTCCCTGCCCATAGTTTTTTTCACCATAGTAGCTTCCCGGCGCGCCAAATGCGGCGCCGGCGATATTGACATCAAAGCCCACATTCAATGGATCGGCGCCCTCATGTGCTGCGGGGCCGAAATGTGCTTTGCCCACATGGATCGTGTGGTAGCCGCCGCGACGCAGAACGCCGGGCAGGGTCAGATCCGCCTTCGTCAAACCCTGCCAGTTCCAATTCGGTGTACCGTGGGGACCGGCATTGTTGTGTTGCGGGTTGATCCAATTGGTAGTCCGATGTCGGGCCGCATTCTGCCCCGTCATGATCGAGTTTCGCGTCGGCGAACAAACACTCATGGCACAAAACTGATTGAAACGAATCCCTTGCTTGGCCAATCGCTCCATTGACGCAGTGCGGTAAAAATCATTCAGTGGATAGCGGTGGAGTTTTCCGTCGGCGTCCGTCAAAAACGGAACCGACGTGTCCATGACCCCCATATCATCGACCAGAAAAACCATCACGTTCGGCCGGGAACTGCCTACAGGCGGCGCTTCGGGTGGGGCTGCCGAGGCCCAGGACGGCAAGAAAACCGTGAGGCAGCCGAGCATACTGGTGAGCAGGTGGTTCATAGAATTCCGTCGATAGATTCTGTCATTGTTCTTCAAACGATCAACATTCTAGCTGCTCGCGTGCACGACGTGGGCTACGAGTGATCGAGAAACGGGGTTCCGCGATCGGTTCTATTCCATGAAACATATTAGCTGGACAGCTTCGCTGGCAAATCGTCAGGTGTTAAATCATCTTGTCCGGCACTGCGAACGGCAAGCACGAAGATCGATTCTGAGCCCCCTCGGTAAGGACGACCCGCAAACTCATTCGCCGTACTTTGCTTCGAAATTTGCGTCGATGAGCCGCGAAAGCTTCGTCGGCTGGAGAATACCGTCCGGCCTCCATGTCATCGATTCCACGCTGGACAGACAGTTCGTCGTCGCGCTCGCGAAGTGCATCCATAGCCTGCTCATGAGTCCCCAAATCGACGACCACGTACACATGGTTAGTCGCAGGGTCGACGACCGGCATCGATTTGTTGTCGTGGCTGTGAAACGCGGCCGATTGTTCGGGAGTCAATTGTGGAGTCATCGAACTGCTCTACGAGCTTGAAAAAGTCAATTGAATTGAGTGGTAAGATCACGTTGAAGCGATAACGGACTTCCGACCGTCTTGTTATCAATCTTACCACAAGCGGTATCGGCTCGCCCAGAAAACCGACCTCAGAACCTAGCTTTCGAGCGTTCGGTCCCGCCAACCCAAACACTGCGATCAGGGCGTTTCGTTTGCGATTTTCATGTCTATACTAGCGAGTTCACTTGCAATTGCAAAATAATCCACTTTCAGCTTTTCCGCTTTTGAGGGCGTGGCGTGTTGCTGCGCAGGCTCCTCTTCCGACTTTGCGTCATTCTCCAACTTAAATCCGCCAAGTATGCCCGCGAGCGCAGTTTTCGCTTCTTCGGATTCCTCCGCTGAATGATTCGAGCCCGACTCTTGCAACTTCATTCCATCTAAGTTCCTAGCCAGCTTCGACCAATTGTCTTCCGAGAGAGGATCGACGGGAACGCCGAGCTGCTGTTGCAGGTCGCTGATTTTTCCTTCCAAGGTCGGGACATCACCGTATTTCGGCCATGACGGAAAATGCAACTTCTCTTTGCGCTGTGCTGTCGACGTGATACAACGGGCCGCAAATTGCCATTCTGCTCGCGCCGGAATTCGAAATTGTAACTTTTCCATTCGCGCCATGGTCGTTGTCCCATCGACCTTGGCTTCAGCATCGAGTGTCTGGCAAATCTCAACGATTTCGTGAATTCCCAAGTAGGCAGCTGGCAACTCACTTGATGCCGCCCGAACCGCATCGCGATATTCCGACCATTTCGGATCGTCATCGGTGCCGGTCAATCCCAGCACACGCTGTTGATATCGATCCCACGATTCCTCGCTTAGCAATGACTTGACGGTGGACAAGGTCATCTCCACGCTTGCCATGTAAGTCGCGCGGGTAGCAAAGTGCTTCGATGTGTCTTGCTGCGAGGATACGATCGGCAGGATATCCTTCGTTCTCGGTAGTCGGATCAATTCGATCTTCTCCGTAGAACGAGGCAGGTCAATCGTAATCTTTTCGGGAGGTGGCACCGATTGGGCTGCGGCGGAGAGCGAACCCATTGCCAGAAATGTTGTCGCCCAGAACACCCGAGAGGATACTTTTTTAATCACGCAAATTGCCCTTCCATAATTGCATCGAATGGATCCAAACCGCTTGCCTTTATCGCTGGCATGATGGCCCCCAAGCAAGCGCAGAGGAGAGCGCCAATTGCCACGAGCAGAAGATCATCAGGTTGCAAGATCACGCTGATGATCGGTTTCCAAAAGAACAGTCGACTGCTGCTCAGGTCAGCACCCAGGAACATGGCTAATCCATAACCCACGGCGCTACACAAGATTGCTGCCAGCATCCCGATCGTTAATGCTCGTATCAACACCATCCAAAATACGCCTATTCGTGACATCCCCATGACACGCAGGATGCCGATGGTGCCTTTCTTGCGATCGGTCGAGTCAACAAATACGCTGAACACCGTGATCACGCCAAACAGAAAGACACCGACGGCGACGACGACGACGAGGGTCTGCAACGAACCTGCTTGCTGTTGAATTTCCGCAATTCGCGAGCTTTCCGACAAGACGGCGAAGTTACGCGAGGCCAGCAGTTCGACTGCTGCAGGAACATCGTCGATCGTCTGCGTATAGAGTCGCGCTTTGGTGTAGTCCAGCGTGGCGGGGTTTTCGATAAAGCGATTTCCGCTTGCATCGAATTGGACCAACCCAAGTCGGTATTGATGAATGAGCGCGAGCAAGTTACACGGAACGATCGCCAGTGTCGGCTCACCATCTACCCCCGTCCCCGTCTTGGTTGGTGTCGCAGGATGGGGCGTGTCCTCTTCTTGCTTCACTACGGATTCACCATTGGTTGCTTTCTCGGCGCTGATTTCGGAGCCGGGCGTCTCTGTTTGAATAACGCCCACTGGGATGGTCAGATTTTCGTCGACGTGCAGCTTCAGGCTGCCGTCGTTTGGTGGTTGCGTGGTATCGAAAAACGCCATACTCAGTGGCGACTCCACGGTCTGTTGATAGGTAAAATGGGGAGATCCCTCGCGGATGAAACGATTGATCCAACCGCCCGTCTCGCGCAGTGTCGGCAAGGACAACCCAACCAACAGGTGCGGCGTCTCGTTGATTTTCAGCGCCAACGGTTCATTCCAGCGAACAATGAAGTCGTCCTCCGCCTCTGTGTTACGAACAAGCAACTGCGGATTGTCGCGTACGGGCATCAACGCGTCGGGATGATTGTCGATTCGCTCGATCCGATATACCGTCAGTTCGTCAACCGCGTTGGGCGTCAATGTCCCCATCAATGTGATGATGCTAGCTGGACAGCGCCACTTCGTGGCTTGTCCTCGCTCTAAGTCGTGACTGTGTCGTCATTTATCGGGCTTGACTTGGGAGCCAAAAAGAAACGACCCTCCGTGTGCTAATTGTTTCACGACGAAACCACGAAAGGTCGC
>JBDNIG010000684.1:0-3228 GCA_041688415.1 Rhodopirellula sp.
CACTTTGCATCGTCAATCAATCGCTGAATCGAAATCGTCATCCGTGACCCTCCAGAAGTTGCTCAAATACCCTTCGCCTCCCAGTCTAACGTCAGTCGGGGCAACAGACCAGATCAACCCGGAACCGGGGATGAGCCAAAGGCATTTCAACAAAAGGCCGAGTTCGCCCGTGCCGCCCAATGGTATCGCGATCACGCTGTCACATTGTATCGCCAGCACCCGCCCGCGGCGAAAATTTGATATCCGCAACGGCAACCCTGCGAAGAATTCTTATCAGCCGTTTTGGCGTTGGCGGCCTGTTGATTTGGTAAACCTTTCCGGTTAGTGGGCCGATGCAAACTCAGGGCACCGCGAAGTCTGGCAATTCAACACGATGGGTGACAAACGGCTCAACCCAATGCCCCGGTGATTCCGAAACTCTAACGCAGTGACCCCTTCGAATTTGACCCATGCAGGTGCAGCGGTGCCAAAGTTCCCTACGATTCCACGGTTGTCGATTGTCGTCCCCTATCGCGGGGACAGTGCTTCTTTTGAGAGTACGCTGATTAGCGTGCTGCAGCATCTGCCCGATGCGTGCGAGGTGATCGTTCCCCATGCTGGCGACTACGATGATCCCTTCGAATTGGCCGATGAAGTTCGTTTCGTCGAGACCGCGGCCAGCTTTACAAATCAAATAGGAGAGGCGGCGGCCATAGCGCGAGGACGATTCGTCCACGTCATCTCCGACGGTTACCGAGCCACTCCGGATTGGACTGAAACGGCATTTGATGCCTTTGAACAATACGATACCGGCGTGGTTGTGCCCGTCGTGCGGAGTTCACGCAGCGATGAAATTGTCCACGCGGGTTGGATGCGATCTCGAGCCACGGCCTGTGATCTAATCGGAGCCGGTGCCGATATGCTCGCCAGCAGGCAGATCCGCAGTGTCGAAGGCAGCTTTCTATCGGCCAGCTTTTGGCGGCGTGATCTCCTTCGCAGCTTGATGGGAGCGTTCCGAGGCGATAACGTCGTCGAGGCGTCGATGGTCTACGGTTTGTTAGCTCGGCAAGCGGGCTGGCGCTGCGTGTGTGCTCCCGAGTGCTCCTTGCAGGTCGCCGGAGACGCGAGTGTCGGTGACGACTACCAGCCTCAGATCAATCACAATCATCGTCGTTTGCAAGCGATCGCTGATCACTTCGGCAGCGGTGGATGGGGCAAGAGTTTCGGACGCTTGATTGCCACGTGCCTATCAAGCGGAATCGGCTCGGCGGTCGCCCGCGCCAGTGCGCCACTGGCGGCACGGTCCGTCGCCGCGAATCTGCACGCCAAGGGCGTGCTCCGCAGCGACGAACAGGCAGAGCCGATTCGCATCCCGGTCGCATCGCATGAACCGCTACGACGCGCCGCGTAGCGGGAAGCGGCGGATTCGACGTCCTTTCTCGCCGATCGGCTGTATCCGTAGCTTGGTGGGGATGTCGGTTCTTTAGTTTGCGTGAGTTCCGTGCCAATTGCCCACTCAATGCGGCACTTTCCGTAGTTCATCCAGTCTCCCCTCTTCCCGAAAATGAATTGTTTGACGCGCCGCAGCTATCGGTGTAAGCCTGCCGGGTGGGCCATTGTCTAGTCCCCTGAAAACACGCTCTGTCCCTGACTTTCTCTATATCCAACGGTGAACCTCCCGAGCCACTGCACCCGAGCGTGCCTTTCACCGCCACCGCACTGTTGTCCAACAAGGAGCTAAACCGCTCCGATGGTCACACGGTCCATCTGTTCTGCGTGATGCCCGTCTATCAGGATGAGGCCGACATGGCCCGGCGTTTCATCCCCGATTTCCTCAACGCCTTGGACCGCACCGGAACGAGCCGAGTTTTGAACGTCCAACGGAAAAGCGTCGCGGGAGAATAAACGCGCCCGACGTGTGACCTACGTAGCTTGGGACCATTGGCCCGAGCGAGCAAACCGGTCTCGGACGGGACAATGGTCTCGACCTATACCTAGCCGCTCAGCGATAGCCTCGCCACGCCCAAACGAGCGTATCGGCGAGCGTTTGCTGAAACACTTTCTGATCGCAGTGCCGGGTGCCTCGGCTGAAGACGAAACGATAGTCATAGCCCTTCGCCGCCAGTGCCGTCGCCGTACGGCGGTTGGCCATAACCCAGTTGTGGTAGCTTTCAGCCGGGGCTTGATTGCGCAGATCGTTCTCGGAGACATGCGTGAAAATTCGCAGCGGTTTCTTCTCGGTGTTTTCAATCAGCTTCATCCCCGAGTGGTATTCCCAGGCACCAAGTGGATACGCGGCTTCCTCGGCAGCATCCTCGTCCTGTTGGTCAACAAACGTTCCCGAGTAGGTAATTAATCTCCGAAAAAGATCGGGACGAAACCATCCCATCGTCAATGCCGCCGCGCCGCCACTGCTGCATCCCATTACCGCCCGACCATCGGGATCCTCGGTGAGTGCGATGTTCGGATACGCGGCACGAATATCACCGTTGTTGACTACCGCCGGCAGGACTTCGTCGTTGATGAACCGCGCCAAGCGATCGGA
Source organism: Rhodopirellula sp. (assembly GCA_041688415.1). GTDB lineage: Bacteria > Planctomycetota > Planctomycetia > Pirellulales > Pirellulaceae > Rhodopirellula. The sequence goes on from JBDNIG010000684.1 coordinate 2,525, forward strand.
CATCGTGTCGTATTCCAGCCCACGCTCGCTGCCGTAACTGTCGTCACCACCGTTCTGGACCGCGATTGCGATGAATGCGGGCAGGCGACGATTTGGGTCCTGGGAAGTTGTCAGATTGTCGAGTGCATTGCGGACGAGATCCAGCCGAGCGGGACCGTCGTGGATAACCAACAACGGGGCCTTCGTGCCATCTTGATACGCCGCGGGAACATAAACAAAAATCTTGCGGGCCGTTCGTACCTTTTTCTTGGGATCGAGCGTGGTATCGTCGCCACGGAAAATCTTGCTGTCGGCAAGCGGCATCTCGAATTCGAATGATTTGCCTTTGCGGTTTCCCTGATCCGTCAGATCTGGATCGGTCGTGTACTCCGGACCAATCTCAAAGTTACCGTCGCCAACGAGATGTTTGAGTGTTGGTTTCGCAGAGGTTTTCGTGGGAGCATCCTGGCTGCTCGCGGGAACCGCGGGGAAACTGATGAGAAATACGCTGAGCGATAGGGCAACAACTCCTGCCGAGCGATGATTCAAGGGAGAGCGAAGCGAGTGAGATAGCATCATTTTTTTGGCTCATCCGACTAAAGCGTACTTTTTTTGATGGAGGGAGTAGAGTGTAAGTTCAAAATACTCGGAGTCGCGAATGCCGTAGGATTGTCGCTGTACGGTTTTGATCTTGTTATTGGTGCCCTCCATCGATCCAGAGGAAA
>JBDNIG010000685.1:0-5888 GCA_041688415.1 Rhodopirellula sp.
CGAGAATTGCTCAATCGACTTTGGGTTCTTTCGTTTGACGGCGACCACGGCCTGCATCCGAGCGATTGGCACAATCTCAGCGACCAATTGCTTCTGCCGCGCCATGTCGAGATAGCTGTCATCGGCTGGCAAGTACAGGTCTCCCGACCGGGTCACTTCAATGGAGGACAAAAGCGTTTGGGACGGCCCGTACTGGATCTCCACCTTGCGGCCGAACTCCTCCTCGTAGTCCGCTCGAATGGATTCCATCACCGCACGATTGCTCGCCGCACAGTAGAGCATCAACGACTGTTGCGGATCGTCCGACGTCGTGTGGCGGCCGAGATTCAGTGCCGCAAAAACCCCCGCCAGCAAAACCACCGACGCGATTATGAGAAGTACGATGCGATTATTTGATAACATTACTGTAAATTCCAGGCGGGGCGACGGAAGGTAGGACGGCAGTAAGTATACCAGATCGATTTTCCGAATAAACACTCTCGAGTGAATACCAGCTCACCGCCCGATCCTGACGTACGCTGGACATTTGCCAATGGTGCCGTGGAGGGAGTCGATCCATCGGGCAGTCGCCAGCAAGGCGACGACACTGCAACCGCAGGGCGACGCTCGAAGCTTCAGCACTCCGCTTCGATCAGCTGCCAGTTTCCTGCATCGGTTTCGACTTTCCAGATATCTGGCATGGCTTCCTCGTTCAGATGAGCGGCCACGAGACTGGCCAGCGGATCGGGGATCACGAGTGCGATGACTTGATTTCGGCTTTTTCGGAGCAATCGATTGATCGCTTTCATCGCTCGGGCGGCGGCAGCTTGCAGAGACTCGCCACCGGGTGGGCAGACGGTTTCCGGATTTTCGGCGCCACTGCGATATAACCGAGGTTGATTGCGGCGAATCTCGTCAATCAGTTTTCCGTGCCACAAGCCGTGGTCGATATTGCGAAACGCCTCGATCACTTTGGGTCGCAATTCGCGTCCTTCGACCAATAACGCTGCCGTTTCGCCAGCCGACTCACAGGGGGCGTGGTAGACGGCATGGAATCGGATGCCGACCAGTTCTTCGGCGAGATTTTCGGCTTGCTCACGACCTCGCTGGGACATGGGCATGTCGAGTGACCCTTTCATGCGACCTTGTTCATCAAACGCGGTCGCACCGGGCCGGATTAAAAGCACTTTGGAGTGAGTAGCTGCTTTCAGAGACATCATCATTTGGCTCCTTGATCAGACGCCATTGCATCGTTCAAACCGGCAATGGCTAAACCGTAGTCGTCATTTGCAAAAATTGCTGAACCGACGACAAACAGGTCGCAACCGGCTTGTCGTGCCGAACCAATCGTCGAGGCATTGATTCCGCCGTCGATCTCCAGCAGAAGATCCGGATAGCGGGAACGCAGATCACGGATCCGGTCGAGCGCGATGGGATTGAAGGACTGGCCGCCGAATCCGGCTTGGACACTCATTACCAAGACCATATCGACGCACTCGAGTGCCCGGTCGAGTTCGCTCATGGGGGTGCCTGGGTTAATCGCCAGCCCCACGCCGACTCCGAGATCCCGACTTTGGCCGGCCACATCGACCGCGTCGCTGACCGCTTCGACGTGAAACGTCAGCATATCGGCACCGGCGTCCACCATGGGTTGGGCGTACGCCAGCGGATCGCTGATCATCATGTGAACGTCGAGAGGCATATTCGTGTGCCTTCGCAATCCCGCGATAATTGGCATTCCATAGGTCAGATTGGGGACGAAATGCCCATCCATCACGTCGAGGTGCAGCACCGAGGTGCCGGCTTCACTCAGCCGCTCGACCTCGGACTGGAGATTGCCGAAATCACATTGCAGCAGGCTCGGCAAGATTGCCGGTCCGGCGTCGCGAATCGAATCGAGCTTGGCTCGGCTCATAAAGTCCATTCCAACGAGAATTGAATCCGGCACGAATGCCGGTTGTCCAGATCAAGATTGGACAGTAAGGGCGACGTTGTCAATCGCTTGTTTTTTCAAGGGGGACCGGTGAAATTGCACGTTCGTAGCGTCCACAACGCATTTTCACGCCAAAGACGGAATCGAAAATGCCGATTCGGTAAAAAATAACACCGCTAAATATTCAGTCTTCGCGTAATCCTGACGACATTCACCCTTGGGAGATACGCTCGGACAGGTTATACCTACGTGCAAACAACCCCCTACAACAGATCGGCGGTGTATTTCCCATCGCCCGATTCTCATCGGATTTCCACTCCCCATGCCCGACAATTGGAACATTCTCGCCAGCCTACTGGGTACACCACGCCCCCCTGAGCCGGCCGAAGTAAAAAAAGAAGAGCCCCCCGTGGCCTCCACGCCAGCCAAACCCGCACCGGTCTCACCCAGCACGGGGCCCGCTGCGGACAGCGACGCCCCAGATTCGGGAAATACCGCGTCGCCGGATTCGGCTGCCGATGATTCTCGCAGCGATTCCAGTCGATCGACGCTGCGTTCATCACACGCCTCGCCCCCGTCAACGGGCGATGGCGGATCGGACGTGCTCGACGCTCTGACGGCGGTCCAATCACCGCCGAAACTGCCCGGCTTCGGCATCTCTGACGAAGAGCCAACCGCCGCGTCCGAACCCGCCGCGTCCGAACCCGCCGCGAAGGCGAGCGACTACGCGTCTGCCGAAGACGACATTCAGCAACGTGAATCGCAACTCGCTTCTGGGCGACGCTCTGCAACACGGCGTGATCGCCAAGCCGATCCCAGCGAAGAATCAGAACGCAGCGGCCAATCGGGGCGCGGTGATCGATCGCGGAAAGGCCGTGGAAATTCGGGGTTCGCAGGCGATCTCGGTCCCGATGCCTTCGGCAGCGATGACGATCTTGACGAGAACGACGAATTCGTTGGTTTCGTTGGCGATGAACTCGACGACGACGATCTCGAAGATGCCGACGCAAGTCCGTCGACCATTGCCGACGCTCCTCGGGGGCGTGACAATCGCGATTCCGATGGCCGTGGGTCAGAACGATCGACGCGTGACGATTCAGCTCATGAGGATTCGCCCCCTTCTCGCCGTGGCGGACGCCGTGGCCAACGCCAACGGATCAGCCAAGACGATGTCTCGGGTGACTCATCGCGTCCCGCCAGCCGATCCAGTTCACGCGATGAAGAAGTCGTCGCCGAAGCCGATGACTCGCCGCGGCGCTCGCGCGGACGACGTGGCGGCCAACGAAGCGAATCACGACGCGATGACGATTCACGACGCGATGACGATTCACGACGCGATGACGATTCACGACGCGGTGACAAATCTCGCCGCAGCGAATCACCACGCAGTGAATCACCACGCAGCGAACGTGAATCGTCCCAACCACCTGCGGCGCGGAGCGGCGAGCCGATTCTTGACGAAGACGATGATGATGTCGGGTTCGCTGCCGATCTGTTCGACGAACTGGACGACAGCGATGACGCGGGCACCGAATCACGCGACACTGGATCGTCGGCACGCGGCGAAAAAAGCGACGACGACGGCCCTCGCGCCGGTCGCCGTTCGCGGCGTGGCGGACGACGGCGTGGACGTCGTGGTGCGGGCAGCAGCGAAACCAGTGACGTTGAGTCCGCCTCAAACGACACCACGAAATCGGATGATTTGCCACGTTCGGCTTTCGATGATGACCTCGAAGACGATGACGAAGTCGAGACGCTTCGCCGCCGACCAAGGTCGGACGACTCCCGGCGTTCCGACGACTCGCCACGTACGGACGACTCGCCACGTACGGACGACTCGCCACGTACGGACGACTCGCGACGTACGGACGACTCGCCACGTACGGACAACGAAGAAGAGGACCGGCGTGACAGGCCCCGTCGTGGTGGGCGAGGACGCGATCGCCAGCGAGATTCACGCAGCGATGCTCCCGCACCGAGCCAAGATTTCCCAAGCTGGGACGCGATCGTCAACTCGATGGTCGATAAAAACCTCAGTGGCCGCCGCGGCAGCGGTGGTGGAAATGGTGGAAATCCACGCGGCAGCAATGGCGGTGGACGGGGTGGATCGTCAGGTGGATCCTCCAGCGGTTCGTCCGGGAATTCGCGAGGACGCCGACGCTAAGCCCGCCGGGACGTTCTAAGCCGCGTCGCCAAAACGTAACCCCTTCGAGCATCGTGAACCGGCGGCGAGAGCCTCGGGTTTCCAGTGGTTCTCCGATCGGTTCGCAAACTGTACAACTCAAGAACTACCAATCACTTAGTCAAGGAAATTACCGACGTGTTTAAGAATTTTTGCCCGCAAGCACTTGGCATCAACGGACGCCAAAGCGAACTGATCGAATTAGCGCTGACCTATGCTTTTCGTGGCATGGATATCGACATGCGCGACATGCTGCGTCGCTCGCAACGGTCGTCGTTTGAAGACGCGTCCAAATACCTCCGTGCCGCCGACATTCGTATCGGCACGTTCACGCTCGCAATCGATCTCGACGCGGACGATGATGCCTTCACCGCTGGCGTTGCCACGCTGCATCCGCTCAGCGAAGTGGCGCAGCAACTCGAAGTCGATCGCGCCCTGATCCGTGTTCCGGCCGCGACCGATCGCTTGCCCTTCAACGAGTTCTTTGACGTCCAGCGGCAACGAATCAGCCAAGTTGCCGAAGTGCTCGCCGCCCGCGACATCAAACTCGGTGTCGGCTTCCGGGCGGGCAAGGAACATCTCGAGAAGAAGCAATTCCCGTTTGTATCCAAGGTCGAGACCTTCCGCGCGCTGGTCGACGCGATTCCGAGCGTCGGCTACCTCATCGACACCTGGGACTGGGTCGTCGGCGAAGGCGCGATGGATCAGCTCAGCGAAATCCCCGGCGAGAAGATTGTCGCGGTTCGCCTGGGATCAATTCCCGAGGACGTCGACCCCAGCGAAGCGACCACGCACGACCGGATTCTGCCGGAAATGCACGGCCCGTTGGATCACGTGAAGGTTGTCCAACATCTCGACGAAGGCAATTTCTCGGGACCGCTCAGCCCCACCGCGTCGACGATGCAGTACAAGGGCCAAACTCGCGAGTTCCTGGTCCAAAGCGCCCAGGAAGCGATCGACGGCATCTGCAAGGAAGCCGGCCTGACCGTCGCACCATTGCCGATGGAACTGATCGAAGACATCCCCTACGAACCCACTTCGATGATCTAGGCCAACTTGCGTTAGTCCGCGACTGGCGGGCCCCGGAACGACGGTTCTAGCTTGCTAGATTAATCTGCTGAAGGACTTCATTGACGCGGCGCAGCCGACGCGATGGACGCCGGGTCGGCCAAAGGGCTAAGCAATTGCGGGTCGCGGTCACGTCCATGGTGCCAGCGATGCGGGGAACCAAACTCCCAATCTTCCGCCGAGGCGACCAGCCTGCCACTCAGCGCATTGCGTTCAACGTATCGGCAAACTGTTAAGAAATGCTCGTCGTCTTGACGGGCGGAGCTCTTCAGCGGGCCTTGGTAAAAGATGTCCCGTGCCACCGCTGCGATTGTGGGCATGCTAAGCACATTAGGGAGAAAGGGCCACCCAGTTTTTCAGTTGTGTCTGGATGGAGCACGCGCGACGGAAAATTGAAAACCGGCTGTATCATTTGCCAAGTCGGCCACCGGGCGCACGCGACTTGAGCAAGAGTCGCGGCGCAGCGACTGACCGCGCAGCAGTCATCCCAAACTCGCCTCGAAGGCAGCAGGCTGGCGTTGAGTCAGACCGATGAGAGGCCCAGCGGATTCTCTCGGGCACACAGCCAGCCCTGGCCGCGACGGCACGCTTCGCCCGCGAGACTCTCTGGGGTGCCCGCAGCCCGCTTGAAGATGCGACCGAATTTTCGCACCACCTCGCACCATCCGTGGGTGTCCAAACCAATCCGCTGCAGGATCGGGTTCAAATGCTCCGGAATGCTACCGA
>JBDNIG010000686.1:0-5243 GCA_041688415.1 Rhodopirellula sp.
CCATTGCTGCGACAGCACTTAAAAGCCGCACGACCCCCGAAGCGGTGGAGAGGGGAGACTGGATGGTGTTTTTATCGTTCGGAACAAAAATCCAAGTATGAAACGTTGAGTCAAGACCAAAGATTTAGCGGTCCACGCTAACGCCCATACAGCTGATTTTTTCGAGAAATTCATCGTCAGATCCTCCACCGAGGCGGTCGCCTCGGTGCTCGGGTGCGAAGAAGTTCTCTGCATGGCTCAACGCTTGGACTGCTCTTGCATTTTCTGCACGCGCGCTCGTTCTTTGGCAAGGGCCGGTTCTGGGACAGCCATGGGCTCGAAATTGGGCGAGGGCGTCAGTTTCTCGTCGGCTGGGATCTCTCGCCAGCGAAGATTGCGAAACCAAACGGGCTGGCCGTGATCTTGCAGCCAGAGCTCACCACCGCGCCCCGTCAGATCGCCACCACGGATCGTCAGCAACTCTACCATCGCAGCCCATTTCGGGTCGGTGTAATCAAAATCAAGTACCTTTTCGTCATTGAGCCAATGCTGGATCACGGTTCCCTTGCAAATAACTCGTCCGCGATTCCATCGTCCCACCGGGCGAGTCGCATCCTTGGAGGGTGCCATGCAGAAAAAGAGGGACGCGGCCGCTTGACGAGGATTCTCCCCGTAGGGGCTGCCAATATTATCGAGGACTTGATACTCAACCTGTCCCGGTCGGTAATACACGCCACTGTTGCAACCCCGTGACACCTTCCAATCAAAACGCAATTCAAAATCGTTGGGTACCATTTCTCGATTGTAGGTCAACGGACCGCCGCTCGTTGCACGGTAGAACGCACCATTCTCGATCTTCCAATTGCCATTCTGTGTCCAGCCGTTGAACGTCTCCCCATCGAACAAGGATACGAACCCAATGGGATCTTCCACGTCGCCGAGACCCGCGTTTGACTTTGGAGACGATCGATCGAGAAGCCGTTCGGATTCTTGTCCATGGACAGACAAACTTGCTGTGATGAGCAAGAGAAAACAAAGAACACGTGACGAGAACATTTAACGCAACCCTGAAAAATTTGGTAGTCCGTCAACAACAAGACGCATCTCATTTGGACAACGGCATTGTCGCATCGGCGGCGGCGGCGGACAAGGTCCGGTTTTGCCTCACGTTAAGGACCGTTCGGTCTTTAAGTGTCCGATTTGGTCGTAGCGAAAGTCGCCAAGACTTTCGAATTGTTGGGTGGCCGAAACTCTTGGCGAGTTTCGCTACGACAGTTATTCATCGAATGGTCCTAAGCGGACGGTTTCTCCCTATCGCGATCGTGGCTGGTCCCTGCGGCGGAAGTCTGCTGCTTCCGGAATCGCTTCGCCTCCGTCTCCAGTGCAAATTCAGGAAGGCTCGCTAAGACATCTGGGTCGACGAAGATCTGGCTGAGGCGAAACCGCTCATGGTCGCTCCACAGTTCCCTGAGATGCCTGACGCGAGCCTCGGTTTCGTGCAGCGAGAGGTCCCACGCGGGGATCGCCACCGTTTGCCCTGCAGAAAGAAACGCTCACCCTTGGCGTCGGTGCTGCGACTGTATTTCTGACGGCCGTCCCGCCGCGTGATTTTCCCGCTGGATTGGTTGATGGTGACTTCCGGGGACTCCGTCCACTAGCCCGGATTATCCATTAGCCGTTTTGGCGTTAGCGGGCTGTTGATTGAGTGTATCCGCCAAGTGGGTTGCTTGCGTTTGGCTTGTTTCGGGGATGCGCGATGCTATCCGTTGTGCGCCATTGAGCTAGGGAGAATCAGATTGAGCCAACGAAAACGCAAAACCAGTTACGGGCAGGACGCGCCCATGCCGCGCCAAGCACGATCCGCCGATCGAACATGCCCCGGAATCGGTTCGCCCCACGCGATTGGCGGGATGGACGATCGTGCCGCTAAAGCGAGGGCCCACACCGAACGTGTTGCGAATGTCCTGACGCGAATCAGCACGCATGGTGCCGGAGTGCCAAATGGTGTTCCCAGACTCGCGTTCGACGGCAAACAGCGACATTTTCGAGACGCCGAACTGCGTATCGCGAATGCAGAGATTAACATCGGGAAGCCGATTCGCCTCGGTCACGCCAACTACGACCATCGCGAACCACAGTCCCATTCCTAAGTTGAGTCGGGAGCATTTCATCCGATGCATTTGACTCACCAAGTCGCTATTCGAGATGCCGCTAACATCTCCCATAAAATCATCGACTGCGGACCAGCGGTGAAATCGGGGCGTTGCGGTTAAGCATGAGCAATGCAATCCGTTGCATCACCTTGCTCTGTTGCGTCGACCGATCGTTGTCGAACAATTGATTTGAATCGGCCAAGAGCGAAACGATTCGCTGACAGGCACAACCGTCATCACCCGAACAATCAGTGAAACGATTCAGCCTGCTGGTGCCTGTCGGGTAGCGGTGGCATGAATCCGGTAGTGGGGGTGGCCCTTTTTCCTCGAAAATTAGCAGATACGGTGAAGAAAATCACGCGTTGCCGCATCAAAACATGAGCCGGGAGAACGGGGAGACGAGGAGAGGGGAAGACACGGAGTACTGGTGGATCGATGCAACAGCGTTGGATTCCGTGTGCATCTCCGTGTCCGGCAAACGCCCAATCGGAAAATAACGAAATGAAAAAAATCTTTAAACAGATAGTCTCGCAAGCGTGGTTCCTACAAGCGATTGCTTTTCTTGCAATTGGTTTCGCAGCGGCTTGGTGGTTGCGTGGACCGGGCCGTTCGCCCGATTCGGTCACAAAGTCAACAGCTGACGTCGCCAGCGGCGATGCTGACGAAGTGGCGATTTGGACGTGCAGTATGCACCCGCAAATTCGCCGCGATGGTCCTGGAAAATGCCCGATCTGCGGAATGGACTTGGTCCCGGTGCGGGAATCGGCGGACGGCGTTCGCACGGTTTCGATCAGCCCCGAAATCAAAAAGCTGATGAACGTTCAGGTCAGTCCAGTCCGGAACCAATACGTCACGGCCGAGGTTCGGATGGTCGGCAAGATTGAGTACGACGAAACGCGTCTCGCTTATATCACCGCATGGGTACCCGGTCGCCTGGTACGTATGTTCGTCGACTTCACTGGTGTCGAAGTCAATGAAGGCGATCACATGGTGCAGATCTACAGCGAATCGCTCTATACTGCTCAGGAAGAATTGCTCGCAGTCACGAAACGAGACCGACCGCAGAGTTCTTCGCGTTTTATCGAACCTCTCGACTTAGCCGAATCGGCACGCGAAAAGCTTCGATTGCTCGGGCTGACGGTGGAGCAAATTCAAACGATCGAGCAACGCGGCACGTCATCGGAAACCGTCACGATCTATTCGCCGGTTGGCGGTGTCGTAGTTGACAAACTGAAACAAGAAGGCGACCGAGTTCAAACCGGTGATCGAATCTACTCCATCGCGGATCTGACTCGCTTGTGGGTTCAGATGGATGCCTACGAATCGGATCTCGCTTGGCTGCGGTACGGTCAAGACGTCGAGTTCACGACCGAGGCGTATCCCGGCGAAGTCTTCAAGGGCCGCATCGCGTTCATCGACCCAGTGCTAAACGATGACACGCGAACGGTGAAAGTTCGCGTCAACGTGCCGAATGATGACGGGCGGCTGAAACCAGAAATGTTCGTTCGGGCGACCGTGAAAAGCCACATCGCGGCGGGTGGACGAGTGTTGGACGCATCGCTGGCCGGCAAATGGATCAGCCCGATGCATCCCGAAATCGTCAAAGACCGACCGGGCGATTGCGATATCTGTGGTATGCCGTTGGTGCGAGCGGAATCGCTGGGCTACGTGACGGCGGAACCGTCGGACGCCGCCAAGCCGCTCGTTGTGCCGGCGACGGCCGTGTTGCTGACGGGCACGCGAGCGATCGTGTACGTGCAGATTCCCGATGCTGACCGCCCAACTTACGAAGGTCGCGAGATTGTGATCGGTCCGCGGGCTGGCGATTTCTATTTGGTCAAAGAAGGTTTGAAGGAGGGCGATCTTGTTGTCACAAACGGAAATTTCAAACTTGACAGCGATCTGCAAATCTCTGCCAAGCCGTCGATGATGACGCCGCAAGGTGGCGGCGGAGGCGGACACAATCACGGCGGCATGGACATGTCGGAGAAGACCGCGAGTGACAGCGTTTCCATGGATGCTCAACCGATGGACTTGGTGCCGGCGGTTCGGGACGCGATGCAAAGCGTCGTCGACCAATACACAACAATCCGAAAATTGGTTGAAGCAGCCGAGCTAGCGAACATCCGAAAAGCCTTTGCGGCGCTAAGCGAAAGAATCGAAGCGGTGCCGGCGGACTTGATCGGTCCCGATATGCGACCGCAATGGTTTGAGGTGGCGATGCTGTTGCGAAACGACGTGGCGGAAGGCCGCGAGGTCAATTCGATGCAAGAAGCCGACCGCGTATTTGCTTTGACGCGACAGCACGTGGACCAAATGAAATCCCAGTTCCCGCTGCCGATGTCTCGCGAGGACATGCAGATCCCGTCGCTGGCAAGCATCGACACACCGCCGGAAGTGAGCGAGCAACTCGTCGGCTTCATTACTCCGTATTTGGAGCTTGGTCGAGCTTTGGCGGCGGATGATTTTCAGGCGGCGAAACAAGCTGTCGAGCCACTGCACCAACATTTGATAGGTCTGTCGTCGATCGTATCGGAATCCAAAGCCGTCGAGGTATGGAGCAAAGAGAAACGCGACCTGTCTGAGATTGTGGGTCGACTGCAAAAGGCAAGCGATCTGGATACGCTGCGAAACGGATTCGCTTTGTTATCCGAGTCGATGCTGAGTCAACAGCGAATGTTTGGGGTTCAGGCGAATACACAGCTCTACGAATTGCATTGTCCCATGGCGTTCGCAGGACGCGGTGCATCGTGGCTTCAAAACGACGACACGGTTCGCAATCCGTACTACGGCGCTTCGATGCTGAAGTGCGCCGACAAAGTGGAGGAGTTGGGAGTGAAGGAGTCGGGGAGTTAGCTCGTGAGGTTTTTCTCCCAATTCCCGACCCATTAACTCCCAACTAAAAATGCAGAACGACACAAACCGAGACGAATTACTCGAGACGGCCAAGCGATCACCTCTCGGCCGGCTGATTTGGTTCTGCTTGACCAACAAGCTGGTCATGTTGCTGTTGGTGATCGCCACGCTGACCTGGGGCGTCATGGTCGCGCCGTTCGATTGGAGCGTGGGCAATCTTCCTCGCAATCCCGTGCCCGTCGATGCGATCCCAGA
>JBDNIG010000687.1:0-5025 GCA_041688415.1 Rhodopirellula sp.
ACGTCAGCTTTCTCGACGATGCGTCCGGCATACATTACGAGCACCCGATCGGCCACGCCCGCGACCACGCCGAGGTCGTGAGTGATCAACACAATCGCGGTGCCTTTTCGAGCCTGTAAATCAGCCAGCAACTCCATGATCTGGGCCTGAATGGTCACATCCAGTGCCGTCGTCGGTTCATCGGCGATCAGTAACTCCGGTTCACACGACAGCGCCATCGCGATCATCACACGTTGCCGCATCCCGCCGCTGAATTGGTGCGGGTAATCACGCAACCGCTTTTCCGGTGCGGTGATGCCGACGAGCCCGAGCATTTCGATGGCGTGCGCGCGTGCCTCACGCCGTGTCATGTTCAGGTGCAGTCGCGTCATTTCAGTTAACTGTTGCTCGATTGTCATCAGCGGATTCAGCGCGGTCATCGGATCTTGAAAGATCATCGCGATGTGCTGGCCGCGGATGTCTTGCAACCGGCGATCGGAGAGCGAGAGTAGATCTTGGCCAGCAAACATCGCACGACCGCCATCAATGTTCCCTGGCGGTTTCGGGACCAATCCCATCATGGCCAGGTTGGTCACGCTTTTGCCGCTGCCGCTCTCGCCAACAATCGCCACGGTCTCGCCGGGATGCACGTCGAACGATACGCCGCGCACGGCGCGTACCATGCCTTCGTCGGTCTTGAAACTAACTCGTAGATCGCGAACGCTCAGCAGCGGCTCGGCAGTCTTATCTGGTTTTCGCGTGGAAGTAAGCGGTGTGGTTCGCGTCATGAGCGATTTTTCATTTTGGGGTCCAAGGCGTCACGAAGTCCGTCGCCCAAAAAGTTCAGGGCAAAGAGCGTCAGTGCCAAAGCCGCCCCCGGAAACGCCACCACCCACCAGAATAATTTGACAATCGAAAGCGCCTCGACACCGTCATTGAGCAGCAGCCCCAATGAAACGTCTGGCGGCGCGACACCGAGCCCGAGAAACGACAAAAATGCTTCGAACAACATGACAGATGGGATCGTCAGCGTGAGATACACGATCACGACACCGAGGGTATTGGGGACCAGGTGCCGGAATACAATTCGCATGGGAGACGCACCAATCGTGCGGGCCGCTTCGACGAATTGTTCATGGCGTAGCGATAGGACCTGGCCGCGGACAACCCGAGCCATCGTCAGCCAGTAGATGGCACCAATGATGATGTAGAAAATCGTGATCTGATGAATCCCGTAATTTTCCAACAATGTCTTCACACTGTCTTCGCTCAAAAACGTGACCAGAAAGATCACGACAAAGATAAACGGAATCGAATACAGCATGTCGACAATCCGCATCATGATCGCGTCGGTCAGGCCGCCGAAGTAACCGGCAATCGCCCCATAGCTCACGCCGATGACCAAACTGACGATCGTGGCAACGATGCCGACGACAAGTGAAACCCGCGACCCCCAGAAGACCCGGCCGAGTAAATCTCGCCCGAGTTTGTCAGTGCCGAACAGGGATGGAATCGTCCAATCACCGAAGATTGCCACGCGGATCCGGCACATCGTGAATGCCACCGGACCGAGGTCATTCCACAATTGGTTGAACGGATGATCGAGTCGTGCGCGAGCATCGAACTGGGCGAGTTCCTTGGCCCGTACGTCAGCCTTCGGGTTGGCCAGGATTTCGGCGCGCTGCGCGGCCACGTCGGATCCGTACTGAACGAGCTGGGAGGTCAACCGCCCGTCCTTGAACTTCAATCCCGGTCGACCGCCGAGCACCACGGTCTGCGTGTTCGGAGGCAGAAAACGACGATTGTTGAGGTCTTTGTCGAGCGGGCTCTGCAGCGGCAGCAGCGGGGTGAAGATCGTCGCCAGCATCAAGATGATCAAGAAAATCAGCGAGCACATTGCGGGGCGATTGCGCCGCAGTCGCCGCCAAGCATCCTGCCACAGCGAAACGCCGCGAATTTCACGCGATTCTTGCAAAATCTTAGCCAGGGTCTCCTGATCGGGGCCCGACGGGCGACTGGGGTGCGACGATGGATCGCTCATTGCAGTTTCACTCGCGGATCGATGACGGCGTAAGAAATGTCAACGAGCGAGTTCATTACGAACAGCAGCACCGTATACGTTAGTACCATGCCCATCGCGAGTGTATAGTCACGCTGGGTCGCGGCGTAAATGAAGTGGCTGCCGATACCGGGCAGGGCAAAGATTTTCTCCAGTACCAACGACCCCGTCAGCACGCTCGCGGTGGCGGGGCCGAGGTACGAAACCACCGGCAGCAAAGCCCCCGGCAACACATGCTTGAGAATCACGGTGCGTTGAGGCAGCCCCTTGGCGAACGCCGTCCGCACATGCTCGCGACCGAGGACTTCGAGCATCCCGGCCCGCGTCAAACGCGCGATGTACGCGGCCACGGGAGCGCCCAAGCAGAGTGCGGGCAGGATGACTTGCCGGAGCGTTCCCCAGCCAGCAGCGGGGAACAGCGGAATCCAAAACACGAACAGCAAAATCGCCAGCGACGCGAGCACAAAATTCGGAATCGCGATGCCCAACCCCGCCGAGCCCATCAGGGCGAGATCGCCCGCCGTGCCACGGTACACCGCCGACACCACGCCGGCCGTCACGCCGAGGGTGATCGCAAAGACGAGTGCCAAAATTGCGAGCGATGCCGATACCGGAAAACCTTCGGCGAGAACCTCATTGACAGTGTAGTCTTCCAGCTTGATCGACACGCCGAGGTCACCGCGAGTGACGATGCCCACGAGGTACTCGGTGTACTGCGTCAGCGGTGGGGCGTCGAGATTATAGCGGGCGCGGAGTTGTCGCTCGATCGCTGGCGGAACATTGCGTTCGCTACTAAACGGGTTGCCTGGCACCGCCCGCATTAACAAGAACGACAGCGTGTACACCGCCAATAAGGTGAGCAGCATCCACGCGAATCGGCGAATCACGTAGCTGAGTAAGTCCGTCATGGAGATTGCTTCGCGTTGGGGTCAAGACTGAGCAGGTGCAGCGGATGCAAATCCTGCGGACTGGGGAAGAATCCTTTCACGCGGGGTTTGACCATGTTAACGCTGACGTAGAAGTAGAGTGGGATCACGGGCATCTCGTCGATCCAAATCGCTTCGGCGTCGGCGAGCAGCTTCATGCGTTTGTCCGCATCGCTTTCCGCGGCGGCTTCTTGTAATAAGCGATCAAAATCGGCGTTGGACCAGCCCGTGCTGTTTTGTGCACCATCGGTCACCCACAGATCTAAGAATGTGTTCGGGTCAGCATAATCGCCGACCCAAGCCGAACGAGCAATGTCATAGTCGAGTTGGGAAATCTTATCTAGGAACGTACCCCATTCCATGTTCTGGAGCTCGACCTTGACGTTCAGGTTATTTTGCAACTGTTGCTGGATGACTTCGGCGATCGCCCGGTGTGCTTCGCTCGTGTTGTATAGCACACTGACCTTGGGAAGACCTCGCCCGCCGGGATATCCAGCGGCGGTGAGCAACCGTTTCGCCTCGGCAATGTCGGGCTCGAATCCTGATGGCGATTCATAGCCGGCGATTCCCGGCGGTACGAGCGTGAAGGCGGGCACCTGTCCGGCCTTGGTGACCTGCTCGACAATTTGTCGTCGATCGATCGCCAATGCAATCGCTTTGCGCACACGCGGATCATCGAGCGGTTCCCGATTGGTATTGAGGCGATAGAAATACACCGACAACATGGGTGCCGAATAAAAATCGTCGCGTTTTTTCAGGGTCTCCATCAGGGCCACGGGCGGATCAGTCACCCAGTCAATTTGTCCGGTCACGTACATATTCAGAGCCGTGTTCTGGCCCTCGGTTGAGAGACAGTCAATTGTCTCGATCGATGTTTGATCGGCGGCGAACCATTTCGGATTCTTGGCCAAACGGACCCGGTCGCGGAGCCGGCGCAGACTGACCGTGTAGGCACCATTGGAAACGATATTTTCAGCCTTCGTCCACATCGGCATACCGAATTTCTCGATACAGTGCCGCGGCACGGGAAACAACGGATAGTACGCCGTGAGACTGGGGAAATAGGGCAGCGGGTCTTTGAGGTGGACGATGAAGGTATGTGGATCGGGCGTTTCCATGCCGCCGAGTTTATCGAACGCGACGAGCACGCTGTGGATGCGTTTCGTTTCCGGCGTCGCGAGCGGTGATTTCATGTTGACGACGAATGACTGCGTCGTCGTCGGCCCGTCCCAGTCCACTTGACCCGCTTCCGATTCCTGGGCGATATCGAGTACGTAGACCCAAGTCTCCTGCCAATCCAAGATCGCCTGTTCGCGTTCCTTTTCGTCGACGTCGTAGTCAAACTCGGGTTTGGGCGGTTTACGAATTTCCTTCAGCGTCCCGTAGAGCATCGTGCCACGAGGGAAGTTTTGAAAACTCAGCTCGCCAGTATCGGCTTCCGTCGTGCCGTCCGGGTTGGGCCGGTCGAACAGTTCGACCTCACAGCGGTCACCGACGTTGACGACGCCCGAGTTGAACTGTTTCGCATAGGGAACACTGAACAGTTGGAAATTATATTCGCAGGCAGTCGCCGGGTGCAGCATCCGCGTCCATGACCACACGAAATCCGCCGACGTGATCGGTACCCCATCGGACCACATCACGTCGGGACGCAGATGAAACGTATAGGTCCGTTTGTCCTCAGCGACGTCGTAACTCTTCGCCACGGCGGGCTGGGGCGACATCGGCTGCAGCCCCGTGACCGGGTCGGGCTCTCCGTCGGGCAACATTTGCAGCAGGCCAGAAAAAATGCCGAACAGAATCCGACTCTCCGGTGAACCGGTCGCCCGGTGGGGGTCGAGCGTTTTGGGATCGGTGCCGTTTTGGATACTAAATTCCGCCGGCGGCATGGTGTCAAACTGAGTAGCCCACACGACCGCAATGCCCGTCACCGCCACGGCCAAGATCACAAACGCTCGTCGCAGTTCAGGAGGCATGCAGAAAGTCTTTGTGTGCGGTTAGGGGCTAGCGGGCTGTCGATTGAATCGTTTTTACGAAATGAGCGTGTCAATCATAACCCGA
>JBDNIG010000688.1:0-13545 GCA_041688415.1 Rhodopirellula sp.
CTCCCTGCACTCCGCCTGCCTCAATCTCTTATCATGTCGATCATGTAAATCCTGTCGAAAACCGGTGACGAAAATTGGACAGGATCGACATGATTGACAGGACGTCGAGCTCGCAGCGCCCCCTCCCTGCACTCCGCCTGCCTCAATCTCTTATCATGTCGATCATGTAAATCCTGTCGAACTCACTCCCAACCAAGGAACCACCATGAACGATCAACTCAGCGAAGCCATCATCGGAGCCGCGTACAAAGTCCACAACCAACTCGGTTTTGGATTTATCGAATCCGTTTACGAAAAAGCATTGTCTATCGAGTTGCGTAAACTGGGGGTCGGACATGCTCTTCAGCATCCCGTCAGAGTTTTCTATGACGACGAAGTGGTCGGTGATTTTTTTGCAGACGTATTTATTGGAGACGGCCTGATTCTTGAACTCAAATCAGTGCAATCCCTTTCCAAAGAACACGAAGTGCAACTGGTCAACTACTTGGTTGCGACGCACACTGAAATCGGTTTACTAATCAATTTTGGTCCCAGTGGCGTTGATGTCAAACGAAAGTACCGGACACTTAAGAAAAAGAACTGACAGGATCGACAGGATTGACATGATGAAGAAAGGACGATCGAAGGGGGGTCGCTTTGAGCGACCCCATGACAGAACCTGCTTTCGTTGCTGTTAATCATGTTCATCAGGTAAATTCTGCCTTGAGCATTACCCATTCTCAAGTACCCACTGGGCCGCTTCTCTTGTCAGCGATGCCATGTCATCGAGTTCGAGTTTTTCCTTAATTCGCGATCGGTACGTTTCAACCGTTTTGGGGCTGAGATTCATCGTTTTGGCGATCTCCTTGGTCACCATTCCGTTGCCGATCAAGCGAAAGGTTTCCAGTTCGCGGTCGGACAACGTATCCACCGGTGAGAGTGCGAAGGACTCTTTTCCCGTGACGACGCGGTGCAGCATTTTGGACGTGAGCGTTGGACTGAGGAACAATTCGCCGTCGAGTATCGTGCGGATGGCGTCGATGATGGAATCGGTGACTTGCTGTTTGTTGATGTAACCGCTCGCACCGGCGCGGAGTGCCCGCTCGGCGTAAAGTGATTCCTCGAACATCGACCAAACCAGCGTTTTGACACGTGGGTACTGTAGTTTGATTGTCTTCACCAGATCGATTCCGTTGCTTGATCGCAAGGCAATGTCGACGATAGCCAAATGGGGACGGGTTTCCGCGATCACTTCGAGCGCCACATCCACATCGTCCGCTTCGCCTACAACGATGAGGTCGGGTTCGAGATCGACTCGCGTGACCAGCCCGTCGCGAGTCGAAGGATGGTCGTCGATAATGACAATTCGGTGTTGCATGAGTTGGGTTGGTAAGATGTCGCTGGAGTCGCCCGACTTCGGTTTCATTGAGTGCGTCGTCGGAGTCACCGATTTCGGCCTTATTTGTGAATGTGATTTGTCCGAATTCTGGCGAATCCGGCTACGTGATGGCGTCTTGCGGGAAACAGCAGGCAACTTCTGTGCCGCCGCCGGGGCGTGCGTTGAACGACAGATCGCCACCGATTTGGTTCGCCCGGTAACCCATGGTTTGCATTCCGACGCCCCGCTTGAGTTCGTCGCCGGATGGCAATCCGACGCCGTCGTCACGGATGGTTAGTTCAACGCGAGGATTTCCCGCCGCCAAGCGGATCGTGATCCGTGTCGCTTTGCCGTGTTTGACCGCATTGGTCGTCGCTTCCTGAGCGATCCGGTAGAGCTGCGTCGCGGTTTGATTGTCGCGGAAGCCAATGGGCTGGGCGCACTCAAATCGACAATCGACGCCATGCAGTTCACGAATCCGGCCACACATTTCAGAAATCGCCGACATCAAACCCTCGCGGTCGACATTGACCGGATTCATGCCTCGCGCGAGCGCCCGGACTTGATGAAGTGTTCGAGAGACCGAGTCAGCCAGTTTATCCGCGATCTTGACGTGAGCCGCTTTCGCACCCGCGTCGCCATCGCGAGCGAGCGATGTCTTCATCGAATCGGCCAGCATCCCCATGCCGGTGAGTTCTTGGCCCACACCGTCGTGCAGATCGTTGCCGATCCGCCACGCTTCGGCTGCTGCGATCTCCAAGACTTCCCGTTGGAGCGCCCGTTGCTCGGTCAGATCGACCAAGGTTCCCAGCATACGTACCTGTTTGCCCTCGTCATCGAGTGTTTGCAGCACCCGGTCTTGCACAATCGCGTAACTGCCATCGAGCCGCCGCAGCCGATACTCCGTCACCCAGCGTTCTCGCTCGAGTTCCGGGCCCACGGCGTCGCCCGTCATTAATTGGGCGTGGCGTTTCAAGACGCGTTGCCGATCGTTGGGGTGAACGTGTCCCTGCCACCACGCCAACGGGTCGTCGTCGCCCAGGGGCCCACCAAAACGATCTCGGTACGCTTGATTGATCCAAACACGATTGTGAATCACGTCCCAATCCCAAACCGCTTCGTCGGACGCTTTCAGTGCCAACCGCAACCGCTCTTCACTTTCAGCCAAAGTTCGGGTCATCCGCGATCGCTCGATGGCCAGCCCGGCGAGCAGTGCGGAATGTTCCAGTAATTGCAAATCATCATCGCTGGGCGATGTCGGTTGTCGAAAATACCTAGCGGTTGCCCCGATGACTTGGCCGTCGGCCGCCAGGATCGGCTCCGACCAACAGGCTCGCAGGCCGGCTCGCATCGCCGGCTCACGGAGTTCGTTCCAGCGATGATCGCGAGTGATGTCTTCGACGATGACCCGTTTTCCCGTTGCCATGGCGGCCCCGAACGAACCGACGTCCTTGCCAATCGCAATGCCTTCGATGGCCGCCACGTATTCCGCCGGCAGATCAGGCGCACACGCTGTTCGTAAATGCTCGCCCGATTCGTCCAACAACAAGATCGAACCGATCATCCCTTCGCGAGCGTCTTGGGATTGAGTCACAATCAGACGCAGCAAATCGTCAATCGCCAGGCCCCGCGAGAGCGCATCGAGCACGTCGTTGTATCGTTGCTGCTCGGCCTGCAACCGCCGCTGCTGCGTGACGTCGCGAACCAACGCAAGGAAGCTAAGCGGCTCGCCGTCGGAGTCGCGAATAATCGTCCCGACAGCTTCGCCATCGAAGGCATGCCCGTCTTTGTGACGCCAACGTAGGAACATTGGCTCTGGATGCTCCGATGCGTCGTAGTGGAATCGCAGCGCTCCTTCACGTGTAAAGTCTGCTTCATCGGCATACAGCATCCGCGTCGATTGCCCGACGAGTTCCTCGGACTCGTAGCCGAAGACACGAGCGACCGCCGGATTGCAGTACGTTATCCGTCGATCCATGCCCGCCAAAATTATCGCATCGGGGATGCCGCGAATGATGCCCGTGAAGAGGGCTTGCTCGCGCTGTAGCCAATGGAAATGCCCATCGCCGGCGATGCCGCTCACCGACTGAGAAATTTCTGAATGCAGTTCCAACAGGAATCGTCTCGGAATAGCTTCCCGGCTTTCCTCGTAGCCGGAGTCGCCAGATTTCGGGTCTTCCAGATTCATCTGAACTCTGGCGAGTCCGGCTACGGATGGATGTTCGGCGATCCAATCCGCCAATTCTTGGTGTTCGTCGATCAGCCGTTGGATATCGGGTTCCAATTCGATATCAGAATGAGCTTCGGTCCACTCGTGAGCGCGCCGCGCGAACGACAGCAGCATCAACAAACAGTGATAACGCGATGGCGATAAAACGCGGCGGAGTGCGGCATGCGATCCTTCCACATCGGGACCACCCAAAAAAATTGCGAGACTGCAATGAAAGATGGCACACCCTCGTTGGGATGACATGTCAGGCCAATCGGTCAGGGGCTCTGAACGACTGAGGATGGCGAGGTGGGCTGGAACGCTCTCGTGATCCGGAATCGGAGAGCGCAGGATTTCCAAAACCTCCGCCGCCGTCAAAGCTCGCTCATCAGCAGTTGCTGGGTGGGAACTCGGCGATATCAGCACCGCAGAATGGCGTCCCACGCAATAGCTGACCTTGCAAAACCGCGATAACGAAAGAAACAACCGTTCTTTGAAGGCGAACGGGATCGGGTTGTCGAGGTAGGCGACGCGAGCGTGTCGCCACAGGTCGGCAGCGACAATCGGAGTGTCCATCGCCAGCATGAAAAATGACGGGAGATTGCCGAACCGTTGTTTGATTTCGTCTGCGATTTGCGCGCTGGTGGTTTTCATCGCATCGATTGTACCCGTACGAGCCCAGGTATTTACGAGTCGCCGACCGACAAACCCATGACCGACAAACCCCTCTCAGGAAAATCCCTACAGCGCGGCCCGGAAAAACTCCACTCCCAAGCGAGCAAACGTGCGACTACGCTCGCTCTGTGACAGCGATATGTTTCAGGGTGTCCCAGACCCACGTAACCGAGTTACCAAACTTCGGCGGTTGGGATGCGGGAACCCCGTCCGAAATCTGGCGAGTCCAGCTACGACACTCTTCACAGGATGAATCGCATGCACGCCAACTCAGCACCCACTGCTCTGGTAGTCGATGACGACGCGGAGATCCGCGAGAATCTCGGTGACATCCTGCGTCTTGACGGTTATCGTTTCGACGAGGCGGCGACGATCGGCGAAGCACGCGAGATGGCTCGGCTGCATCACTACGACGCGATCATCCTGGATCGTCAGCTTCCCGACGGCACCGCGATTGAGCTATTGCCGCTGCTTCGCAAATCCCACCCAGACGCCGCCATCATCATTGCCACCCACTGCGCACACGTGAACGATGTGATCGTTGCGATCCGGCATGACGCGACCGATTTCATTCTCAAACCCGTTTGCCCTGATCTACTCCGTAGCAGCCTGCGTCATTCGTGGGAACTTCGTGACGCTCGCCAGCACGCACTGCAATGCGAAAGACTGGCCGCGATCGGCACCGTCGTCGCCGGTGTGGCACATGAAAGCCGCAACGCATTGCAGCGAATTCTCAGTGGCGTTGATCTGATTCGCCTGAGCAACGAAGCCAACGCGGACTTGATGGAAGATGTGGCGATCATTGAAAAAGCCGCTACGGAATTGCAATCGCATTTTGAGGAACTGCGAGAATTCAGCGCACCGATCAATCTGTCGACGATGCCCTGTGCGATCAATGGCCTCGCCCAGCGGGTTTGGAAGAAGGCGATGTACTCCGCCCGCTGCACTGAGGCGAGGATCGAAATTCCCGACCGTGATGTGGAGTGCCTCATTGATCCGATCAAGATTGGACAAGTGCTCCGCAACCTATTCGAGAACGCTTTGTCAGCGTGCCCAAGTGCCGCAGTCGTACGAGTGGACTATTCGGTAGACACCGAAGCGGACTCGCTTGTGTCGATCACAATCACCGACAACGGTCCCGGCCTCGACGACGAGCAACGGCAACATGCCTTCGACCCATTTTTCACGACAACAGGTGGTGGAACAGGTCTCGGGCTACTGATCAGCAGGCGGATCGCCGAAGCTCACGGCGGATCGCTCTGCATCAACACGAGCCACACCGATGGGGCAATGTTTGAGCTGTGTTTGCCGATCGCGACTGCTGCGGCAAGCAAACAATCCGTAGCTGGACCCGCCCGAGTTCAGACTTCGCCAACTCTCATCCGAAGTCTGGCGACTCCGGCTACCCATCAAACTGCCCAATGAAACTCGATCCACAGCAACTCGCCGATGAACACTCCTGGGAGAAGATTCGAGATCGGTTAGAACGTGAGCACCGACCCGATTATCTGTCGGATTTCGTCTACGGAGCCATCGATGGAACTGTGACCACCTTCGCGGTCGTTTCTGGCGTCGCCGGGGCGGACTTGTCGTCGAGCATCATTATCATTCTGGGCTTTGCCAACCTGGTCGGCGACGGATTCAGCATGGCGGCCAGTAACTTTCTTGGTACGCGAACCGACGATCAACTGCACGACAAGGCTCGGGCAAGAGAATCCGCCGAGATTGATGCGTACCCGGAAGGCGAACGCGAAGAAGTCCGTCAGATTTTTGCAGCAAAGGGTTTTGAAGGGGAGCAACTCGAGCAAGCCGTCGCAACGATCACCGCCGACAAAGAACGTTGGATCAACACCATGCTGACGGACGAAATGGGCCTGAGCCTGACGCGGCGTTCACCGTTGCTGGCCGCCACGGCGACGATGGTTGCGTTCTTGGCAGTCGGATTGATTCCACTGTTGCCATTTGTCGCCACATTCGCGTTGGCAACTCCGATCAGAGAGCCGTTTCTACTCAGCAGCATCATGACGGCGGCGGCATTCTTTTTCGTCGGTGCGATCAAGTCACGGTTTGTCGATCATCCCTGGTACTGGTCGGGTTTGGAAACGCTACTCGTTGGCGGAGCCGCTGCAACGTTGGCATATTTCGTCGGGATGGCGCTGGGTGGACTTGCATTATCGTAGCTGGAATCGCCCGAGTTCAAAACACACATTTCTATTCGGCAGGATGAATGAAAATCATGTTGATCCTGTCAGTCCTTTCCAAATTCGATCAGAAGGCGGTCGACTCCGGATTACCGTAGGACGACAGCTGTTGGCACTTCGATTGCAGTTAGCTTCATTGTCCAGTCGTCCGTTCACTCAACGAAAAACAACGCCATGCGAGTTCTATTAGCCAACGACGCTTCGGCACATTCTTGTGTCGCCAAGGCATTCGCCAAAAGGCGTCGAAGTATTGGGAGCAGTTCGTGAAGGCAGCGGAATCACATATTCTCGATCTTAAAACGCAACTCCAGTCGATGGGGTTGAACACCGGTCAAATGGATTGAGCTGCCGTTTGGCTCGCGACATATTTTCTGATCCAACAACACGCATCAAGAACGGGAAACCGATGTTAAAGAATTCTACAATCGCACTCGCGTTCACAAGTTGGTTTGTGGCTTTTCCGTTGATAATCTCGGCTTTTTTTCAAGGCTTGCCGAAAACGATCGGAGCAGCATCTGGCTCTAGCACCGGCTCAACGCACAACGAAGAATATCAGACCGTCAATTTTCTGTCGCCGAGAAAACCCAACGACCGCATCCATTTTCTTGTTGCCAAAAATTGTGCATTTTGTCATTCCAATTCCCCCCGCGCCAACGCGATGCGAGACGCGAAACAGCGGCCAGTCGCTCCCTACGACTTGTGGCAGGCGTCGATGATGGCCAATTCGGCGCGTGATCCGTATTGGCGTGCGGTGTTATCGGCCGAAGTTGTTGCCACCCCATCCAAAAAGGCTTTGATCGAAGAAAAATGTACGCGTTGCCACGCACCAATGGCGGCACCGGCTCCGAAGAGTCCACCAGGCAAAGTGCTCACCTACCTGAAGCGGCCGAATCGACGTTTGCATCTCGGGCTGGATGGAGTTTCATGTACGGTTTGCCATCAAATCACGGACAAGGGGCTGGGCAGCGAAGAGTCGTTTACCGGAAACTTCGATATCAACAAGGAGTTCAAAATATTTGGTCCCCATGCCAATCCCTTCACGATGCCGATGCGACGTCACGTCGGTTACACGCCGACTCATAGTTCACACATTCTGAAATCGGGACTCTGTGCAACCTGCCATACCGTGAACACGACCAGCGTCGATGCGGAGGGAACGCCCAGTGCTGGCGAGTTTCACGAACAGAGCCCCTATTTGGAATGGCGAAACTCGGTCTTCAATGACGAGGTCCCCAATCCTGGCCCACAAGCGAAAAGCTGCCAGGCGTGTCACATGCCGACGAACGATGTGGATGGCAATCTGATCGTAACCAAACTGGCCCGCAACCCGGGCGGAAGGGACTTCCCTTTTCTACGACCTCGCTCCCCGTTTGGCCGTCACAACTTCCGGGGTGCCAATACATTGATGAAACAAATACTGCGAGACAATGCAACTCAGCTTGGTGTGACAGCCCCCGGCTCCGCCTTGAATGCTTCGATCGAGCAGTCGCGAAAATTTCTTGAATCCGAAACGGCAACGATCGAGCTGCAGAATCCGGTAAATGAACGGAATCAACTGACCGTTGAGGTCGTTGTCAACAATCTCGCTGGGCACAAACTGCCAACTGCTTATCCCAGTCGCAGGGTCTGGATCATGTTGACCGTCAAAGATGCGGCTGGAACTCCGGTGTTTACGTCTGGCCAGTACAACACCAACGGTGAGTTGATCGATTCCGCCGGGAAAATACTCGCCAGTGAAATTGCGGGCGGGCCACTCAATCCACATCGAGACGTCATCGATCGACCCAATCAGGTGCAAATCTATGAGACGATCATGTCGGACGCGGACGGTGCGCCGACGTTTACTTTGTTGCGTGCTGCCCATTACGCCAAAGACAATCGGCTGCTGCCGCTCGGTTGGAGACATGATCATGCCGACGGTCCTTCGACGCAACCTTCCGGCATTGGTGGAGATGGAAATTTCATCGGCGGCAGCGATGGCGTTGTTTATCAAATACCTCTTCCGGGACCGAGCGAGTACACGGTCACCACCAAATTGTTATTTCAGACTATTTCCCCGCGACACGCCGATGAGCTGTTTCAATACCAAACTGCCGACGTGAAATTGTTTCGCAAAATGTTCGAAAGGGCCAGCCGAACCCCGGAGGAACTAGCCACAGCATCGGCGCGTGTCGCACCGGCGGGATCGCCGCGTGATTGAACTGGAAAACAGTGACACTTTGTCGATGGACCAGCGTGCATTTGCAAAGATGCGATGGTAGGCGCTATGATGCTTTGTGGGTTGTGTCGCCCGCAGTGCGCCGAGGATGGTTCGCCCAGGTGCAAAGATCCAGCCAGAGACGAGTTGCCGGAAAGAGTCGGCGGTGGGCTGAGTCATCGCGGCGGAAAAACTTTTAGCAGCGGCATGAAAGTTGATGCAATGTCCATCGAAAGCGGCGTCGTTGATCGAGAATATTGTTGCCCCGTTGTTCAGGTCCCGGACACGAGACCCTCGTGCACGTGGCCTTCGTTCAGGTCGACGCGTTCGGGGCGGCCTTTGTGCATGTAGATTAATTTCGTGTGATCGAGCCCCAGTAGTGCGAGCGTGGTGGCGTGGATGTCGTGAACGTGCAGTTTGTCTTCGACAGCGTACAGTCCGACTTCATCCGTCGCACCAATCGTTTGCCCCCCTTTCACGCCGCCGCCCGCCATCCACATTGTGAAACCGGTGGGGTTGTGATCGCGACCGGTGCCTTTCTCGCTCATCGGAGTTCGTCCAAATTCACCACCCCAAATCACCAGAGTTTCATCGAGTAGGCCGCGTTGCTTTAAGTCGGCGATCAAGGCGGCGATCGGTTGATCGACGCCTCGACACATCCGCGAGTGGTTCCCTTCGATATCGCTGTGGCTGTCCCACTTGCTGCCGGCTCCCGAGTACAACTGGATGAACCGAACACCACGTTCGACCATTCGCCGAGCGAGCAGACATTGTCGTCCGTAGACCTCGGTCTCTTTTTGATCGAGACCATACATCGCTCGAACGTGTGCTGGTTCCTGATCGATGTCGACGGCATCCGGAGCGGTTGTTTGCATACGTGCCGCCAATTCGTAGCTGCGGATACGCGCCTCCAAGTCACTGCTGGATTCACGACCGAGGTAGTGACGCTGATTCAGTTGCTTGATGAAATCCAGTTTGCCTCGTTGCTCCGCCGCGGCAACATTTTTTGGATTATTGAGGTTGCGGATCGGTTCGGCACCGGTCTCCAACAGCACTCCTTGATACGTTGATGGCATGAAACCGGCACCCCAAGTCCGAGCGCCGTTGACGACCATCGAATTGCTATCTTTCATCACGACGAAGCCCGGCAGATCTTCACTTTCGTCACCAAGACCGTATGACACCCATGCCCCGAGTGATGGTCGGCCACCGAAGACGGTGCCCGTGTTCATTTGGCAAACTCCGCCAGCATGGTTGATTCCATCGGACACGCATGAGCGAATGACACAGAGTTCATCGGCGATGCTGCTGTGATGCGGCAACCAGTCGGAGATCCACAATCCGCCCTGACCGTGCTGAGCCCATTTGCGTTTGCATTCCAGGATCGGTGAGTTCGCTTCGCCCATCGCGGTCACGGGACGCGGGAAACTCTCAGGCAACGACTTACCCGCCAACTGATTGACGGCTGGTTTGCGATCGAACAGGTCCAGATGGCTGGGGCCGCCTTCCATGAACAACCAGATCACGTTCTTGGCCTTGCCGAGCCGGTTGTGAATTTTGGTGGCCGCCGGATTGGATGCATCACCCGCGATTAGCGATTGCCCACTCATCGCCGCAAACGCCAACGCACCAAACCCGCCACCGGTATTGCACAGGAAGTCGCGTCGCGAGTTGGGATAATCCACTTGATTGCAATTCATCGAGGGTCTCAATG
The DNA here is from genome assembly GCA_041688415.1 of Rhodopirellula sp. Classification (GTDB taxonomy): domain Bacteria; phylum Planctomycetota; class Planctomycetia; order Pirellulales; family Pirellulaceae; genus Rhodopirellula. The sequence goes on from JBDNIG010000688.1 coordinate 10,354, forward strand.
CAGGTAGAGGAATTCATTGGAATTGAATAAAGCTTGGCAGAAGTCCGTGACCGCACCGAACGTCTGCGCCGAAACATCCGTTGGATTTTCAGCCGTCTTGCGCCGCAGCCAAGCGGTATGGGGTGCGGGGTGTTCACCGTCGTCACCACTAAACTTCCAGTCGAGAATTCGACTGGTCGCGTCGGGCTTTTCACCGATCAACAATTGATTGCGCGACAACGCACCGCGACTGACAGCCAGTCGTGCGATTTGTCCGTCCCACAAGTGACCGCGGGCATCCCGGCCGCCGGCAACGAGTTTCAATGCGGGGTTCTGAATCGCGCCAACGACCGATGTCTCCACAGTCGTGGTTTGCAGCTTGGCTTTCGGGTCGGACAGATCTTTTAAATAGAACGTCACCGATCCGCTGGTCGGATTGTCTTTGGACGTGGTCGCGGAAATCGCTGCGGCAAGATAAATCGGTTTGTTCCGCGGGAACTGCAACCCCGACGCGACCACGTCGTAGGTCGGCTGGTCCTGAAAAGTACGTCCGATCAACTGGACGATCAAACTTCCAGGCTGGAAAGACGATTTTTCGCTGGTGACGCCGAGGTTCCAGCCATTCGTTTTGGAACTGCCATTCCAGCGTGATAGCAGTGTGTTGACGGCGGCGCCGGCGTACAAACGGTCGAGCGTCGTGATCGCTTCGACCGTGAACGCGTCTTCCAATCCATCGGTCTGTTGCGCCTGCAGTCGTTCAAACCGGCTGCCCGGTTGAATCCACAGTGCTTTCGTCCCTACGTCGAGGCCCCGGAGGGCTTGGAAATCCTGCGTGACCGGGCGCAGACCCGTTTCGTTGGGATACTTGCTCTCAACGGCGGAAACGGCAATCGTCGTGGACTGCTGGCGAAGAAAGGTCAAGGCCGCGTCCACCTCCTCTTCCATGGCTTCACGGTTGAACACCAATTGGTATGCCACACGAATATCGCTGGCGTCCAAGTGCTCTTTACTCGCAAGTAATCGCTTGGCGAAGGCTTGGGAACGCTGCAACGCCCACTCGCCATTGATCAATAGCAGCGATTGGATGGGCGTCGTCGTGGCGATGCGGTTCGGTGCCGATTCAAACCCCAGTGGTGCGTCAAATCCACACAACATCTCATCGGGGCGATTTCGTAGTTTTTTTACGTACACGCTACGATACGGCGTCGAGCCACTGACCGACTCGCCGCCGTCACGCCGTTGCAGTTCGCCCGAGACTGCGAGCATGGCGTCACGCACCTGTTCGGCATCGAGTCGCTGCGGCGAGAAACGCCACATCAAACGGTTGGTGGGATCGACTTGGCTGGCAATCGGCGATGGTTCGAGATGCGACGTTTGCTGGTACGCGGCGCTCTTCATGATCAATTCATGCAGCGGTTTGAGTTTCCAGCCGCCGTCAAGAAAACGCCGCGTCAACCAGTCGAGTAACTCGGGATGACTCGGTGCTTCGCCGAGCGTTCCGAAGTCGTTGGGGGTCGGCACGATGCCAACTCCAAAGTGATGTTGCCAAACGCGGTTGACGATCACTCGCGTGGACAGTGGATTGTGTTCGTCGGCGATCCAATTGGCCAGCGCGGTGCGGCGCCCCGTGCTGGTCGGCGTTGGTTCGATCTTCGGCTCTTGAGCGAGCAGCGTCAGGTACGCGGGTTCGACTTTTTGCTCGGTCGTTCGCGTCCTCAGATAGGTCGGTGCCGGGTTGGGACCGATGTCAGTCGCGACGAATGCCGTGGGCAATGGCTGCGGTTTGATCGATTCGAACTTCTTCAACTCTTCCTGCAACTGCCGATAACGAGCGAGCTTCTCGGGCTTGCTCTTCAAGGCACGGAGAGAATTAAACCTCGATGCCGCGCGATTGGCTTGACGTTCGACGAGGTACGACAACTGTTTCTCGTAGGTTGTCCGCTCGGATTCCGGCTTGTGATAAAGCGCTTGGATATCTTCAGGGAATTGTTCGACGATGTGCTTCTGGTCCAAGTCGAAAGCCGCTTGAGTCAGCGAGCTCATTTCATCGCGAATCTCACCGGTCGCTCGTTCCCAAACTTGTTGTTTTTCTTCGAAGGCCGCGATTTCATCGCCACTCGCCAGCGGACGGTCCATGGGCCACGTCACGGACGACAAAAATGCCTGCAGTGCGAAGTAGTCTTTTTGCAGAATCGGATCGAACTTGTGATCATGGCACTGGGCGCAGCCGATGCCGATGCCCAGAAATGCTTCCCCCGTGACACGTGTGATCTCGTTGATGATCAAATCCCAATGCATCGGCGCATTGCGTTGATTCCATTCATACACACCCAGACGCAAATACGCCGTGCCGATGAAAACATCTGGGTCATCGGGATTGAGTTCATCACCGGCCAGTTGCTCGCGTACGAATTGATCGTAGGGCTTGTCATCATTCATGGAACGGATGACGTAATCGCGAAACGCACTCGCGCCTGGACGAAACGCGTCTTCACGATAGCCATCGCTCTCTGCGTAACGCACGACGTCGAGCCAATGCTGTGCCCAGCGTTCACCGTAGCGAGGACTGTCTAACAGCTCGTCAATCAATCGCGGCCACGCATCCTCGCGATCGTCATTGACGAACGCATCGACCTGTTCGGGCGTCGGCGGCAAACCGTGTAGATCGTAATAGGCTCGCCGCACCAGTTCGTGACGATCCGCGGGTCGGGCCGGTTGGAGGCCGGCCGATTCCAGCTTGGCGGCAACGAATCGATCGATTTCGTTGTGTGCCCAGTCGTCACCCGTCTGCGGCACCTCGGGATCAACAACAGGCTGAATCGCCCACCACTGGCGGTCTTCGGCGGTCAACCGATCGCTGTCGCGGCGAATGATCAACGTGTCGTCGTCGCCCGGCCAGGGAGCCCCCAGCGCAATCCATTTCTCGAGCACCTCGATGTCCGTTTCGGAGAGCTGCCCCGTTGGCGGCATTTCATACGATTCGTAGCGAACCGCAGAGATCAGGGGACTATCCTCAGGACTGCCCGGCACGATCACCGGCTCTTCCGATTCACCACCTTTCAAAATGGCCGCAAGCGAATCGAGCCGCAGCTCTCCCTCTTGCGTGTCATCGCTGTGGCACTCCAGGCAATGCCGAGCAAGCAGCGGACGGACGTGCGACTCGAAGAATTTGAGATTCTCGACCGCCGCGCGCTCGACGGCAGCCGCCGCACC
>JBDNIG010000689.1:0-4802 GCA_041688415.1 Rhodopirellula sp.
GAAACCGGCTTCGGCGAGCCACCGCCGGATCTCGGCCGGATCGACTTCGTCGCCCACGCTGAGTTTTCGCGTCGCGCGGGTGAGCCGATCGACCGACGGTACCCGTTGGATCGCGGCGCCGATGTAGGCCGTCACGACGAGCGGTTCGAGAGAATCACTGTCGCGTGCTCGCAACGACTGGAGGACTTGCAATCGGGCCGCATAATCGGCGTCTCGGATCGACGATCCGGTACCGTCGCCGGCCGACAACGGCAGCGCGACGACGTCGTTGATTCCGAACGCGCGCACGTCACCGGCCACGATATCCGCATCGACCGCTTGGGGCAGCAACACCAACACGTGCGGTGTGTGTCGGGTCAGGGTGGCGGCGAGCAATCCACGGATACCGCCCCAAACCCCGGAAAATGCTAGCGGTGCGTCACGGCGAGAATGCCCGATCGCCGCACCGATGCACGCCGCCGCGTCCAGGACGGCGGGCACGTCATCGAGCGACCGCAGCTGGATTTTCGCGGCTTTCGCTGAGCCTTTCCGGCCTTTCGGGGCGGATTTCGATGGTGTTTTCGTCGAGGTTTTCGCAGCAGGAGGCACGTCGGGCAGCTTGGGGTGAGAAGCGGCGGTGGCGGTGAGCAAGCTAAAAACGTATCCTGATCGACAAAATTCGGCTAGTTCAGCTTTTGTACCCTCCCTCGACTAACAGAAATTACATGAGTATCGGAATCGGCATTGTCGGCGTGGGCATGATCTCCAACTTTCATGCCAAAGCCATCGCCGACTCGGCCAATGGCAGGCTCGTCGGCTGCTACAACCGCAGCAGCGAGCGGGCGAAAACATTTGCCGACGAGCACAACTGCATCGCCTACGCGAGCCTCGAGGAAATGTTAGCCGATCCGGACATCGGCGCGGTCGCGATCTGCACACCCAGCGGTGCGCACTTGGAACCGGCTCTCGCGGCCGCCAAGGCGGGCAAGCACGTGATTGTCGAGAAACCGCTCGAAGTCACGCCAGAAAAGTGCGATCAGATCATCGCCGCCTGCGATGCCGCCAACGTGAAATTGGCCGTCACGTTTCAAAGCCGTTTCCACCGCTCGTCGCAACTGATGAAAGCGGCCGTCGACGCGGGACGGTTTGGGAAAATCACATTGGGTGACACCTACGTCAAATGGTTCCGCAGTCAAGAGTACTACGACAGCGGTGCGTGGCGTGGCACCTGGGCACTCGATGGCGGCGGGACGCTGATGAACCAAGCCATCCACAGCGTCGACCTGCTGCTGTGGCTGATGGGACCGGTGAAACGCGTCTCGGCGATGATGGGGACGATGACGCACGAGCGGATCGAAGTCGAAGATATCGTCGTTGCCAACTTGCAGTTTCAAAACGGTGCGTTGGGCGTGATCGAAGCGACCACGACGACATTCCCTGGGGCTCTGAAACGAGTCGAAATTGCGGGCAGCCAAGGCAGCGCCGTGCTCGAAGAGGAAGACATCACGCAGTGGACGTTTGCCGAGGAGACCGCCGAGGACGCCACCATTCGCGAATCGATGACGGGCCAAACACAAACTGGCGGCGGCGCCGCCGATCCCGCCGCGATCGGGCACCACGGACACACCGAAGTCTTCAACGATTTCCTCGAGTCGATCGAGCAGGATCGCGAGCCCTTGATCAACGGTGTCGAAGGCCGCCGGAGCGTGGAATTGATCTGTGCGATTTACGAAAGTGCGCGGTCCGGGCAGACTGTGAGTCCGTAAAGCGAACACCTAGGAATGCGTCTGGGGCTGTCCTGCGACCGCCCCCTGTCGGGCAACGCTGAGATCCCTCATTTTTAATCGTCTATGTCCACTACCTCCGTCTCACAGTCGCCCCTCGCACCGATCAGTTGGATGGGACGGCTGCGGACGTGGTCGATGATTTTCACGACGGCGTTCTCGGAACGGTTGGCGTATCGCGGCGACTTTGCGTTGGGCACGCTGATGCGATTCCTGCCGATCATCACGCAGATCTTTCTGTGGTGGGCCATCTTCGATTCGATCGAGCATTCCGGTGTTGTCAACGCGGCCGACAGTACCGGAGACGCCAGCGATCCAGTGCAGATTGGTGGTTATGGTTTTCGCGAGATGGTCGCGTACTACCTGATAACGATGATCGCTCGCGCGTTTTCGAGCATGCCAAACTTGGCGGCGGGGATTGCGCTGCAGATCCGCGACGGCGAGATCAAACGGTATCTGATCCAGCCCATCGATTTGATCGGATTCCTGCTGATCAACCGCATCGCGCACAAGGTCGCGTATTACGCCGTCGCGATCGCACCGTTTGCACTCGTGTTCTATCTCTGCCGCGACTACTTCGTTGATGGTTTCCCGCCGCCGCACTTGTTCTTCGCCTTCCTCGCGTCGCTCGTGATGGGGTTCATGATCGGATTCTTTCTCGAGGCGGCGATTGGGATGATTGGGTTTTGGTTCCTCGAGGTCTCATCGCTACTGTTCCTGTACATGCTGTTTAGTTTCTTCCTCTCCGGGCACATGTTTCCCCTGACGCTGCTGCCGGACTCGATCGAACCCTTCGTCAGTTTTCTGCCACTGAAATACCTGGCGTATTTCCCCGCAGCGGTATTTTTGGGGAAAATCCCACCGGATGAGTTGGCAATGGAGATGGTTATCGAAGCCGCGTGGTTGGTGTTCTTCATGATCGTCTGCCGGGTGGCGTACAAGCGTGGTGTGGCGCGCTACAGCGGGTTTGGAGGCTAACGGTATGTTCGCAGAACTGAATCGCTATCGACGTGTGTTTCTGACGTTCGCTCAGAATAGCTTGGTGCGGGACATGACGTTCCGTACGAACTTTGTCCTCGAGAGTTTGAGTTCGCTCGGTTGGACGTTGATGAACGTCGGTTTCTATATGATCATTTTTGAGCACACCAAATCGATCGGTGCCGATACCGGTTGGGACCGTGAAAAGTTCTTTTTGTTTTTGGCCACAACCTGGTTCATTAACTCGCTCGTGCAGGCGTTCTTCATGCCCAATGCGGAGGAGTTCAGCGAGTTGATTCGCACCGGCGGTTTGGACTTTGCGCTGCTCAAACCAATCGACACGCAGTTCTTGATTTCGTTTCGGCGCGTGAGTTGGAGTTCGCTCGCCAATTTTGGCGCGGGGATGGTGATCGCCGCCGTCTCGCTGTGGAAATTGGCGCACCGCGAGGTCGATCCGTATGTCCCCACGGCGACATCGGTGGGGTTGTACGTCGTGTTCTGTGGTTGCGGTGTCGCGATCATGTACAGCCTGATGATCTGTTTGTCGGCCACGAGTATCTGGCTGGGTCGGAATCAGACGTTGTACAATTTCTGGTTTTACATCACGAACTTCAGCCGGTATCCGATGGAGATCTACAATCGGGGGTGGGGGCAACCGTTGTATGGTTTCTTCACGTTCGTGATTCCGGTGTTGCTGGTCGTTAATGTGCCCGCCCGATTGCTAGCCCGCCCCATTTCGCCGCGCACCAGTGGCGAGTGGTGGCTGGTCGCATGGATGGTCGTCGCAACCGTGCTGAGTATCTTGGCCAGCCGCTGGGTATTCCGCACGGCACTCCGCAGCTATCGTAGCGCCAGCTCGTGAGGACTAATGCTCATCGCTTCTTCTCTCCCCCTCCCCTTCTCCCCCTCTAGAAAATGCTCTCGCGTCTACTCATACTCCTGTTCGTCGTCACATCCGGTTGCTCCCAATTCTCACAGAGAAGTTCACCGGCGCCCGAAGACCCTGATGCACCGCCAGAATTCACGCTCACCGACTCGGGGCTGAAGTACCGGATTCTGCGTCGGGGCAGCGGCGACGCACCCGGGCCACAGAGTTTTGTCACGGTGGACTATGCCGGTTGGCTCGATGACGGCAAGGAGTTTGACAGTTCGTACAACCGGGGAGAATCGACCAGTTTTAACCTCGACGGCGTGGTCGCCGGATGGACCGAGGGTCTTCAATTGGTCAGCGAGGGAGGGATGATTGAGCTGGAGGTGCCGCCTGATCTCGGCTACGGGACGATGGGCATGCCGGGCACGATCCCACCCAATGCCACTTTGCATTTTAAAGTCGAACTGCACGACGTGCGATGAACACGGTTCCAGGGCAACGCGTCAAGGTTTCACTTGCGCCCGAAATCGGCGGGGATTTCGCCCCACTTTTTCGTTTCCCATTTTAAGATCGGGTTACGAACTTGGTGTTCGGCGAGCCATTTTTCGGCGCGGCGGACGAGGTTGAACAATCTGCGATTTTCGGCCGTCGGTGGCAGTTTTGTTTTACAGACTCCTTGCTTGACCCAACTGCGACCGATCTGTGAATCGGAATAGATGGCGGTGTCAAACTGCTCGCCGTGGTCGAGCAGGGCGACGGCATGGACGATGGCGAGGAACTCGCCGATGTTGACGGTGCCCTCAGGGTACGGGCCCATATGAAAGAGGTTGGTCCCTGATTCAATCTCGACGCCTTGGTATTCCAGTTTTCCGGGATTGCCTTGGCAGGCTGCGTCGACGGCCCAGGCGGTCATGTCGACGCCGAGGGCGGCGAGATCCTCACGGTCAATTTTCGGCGTGGGCGTTTTTTTGACACCACTGCCGCCTTGCCCCCAGTACGCGTCGGGGCCCGCGGAGTAGGCTTTCTCGGCGGCCGCGCGGGTTGGAAACGACTTGTACTTGGCATTGGAAAAACCAAGGATTTCTTGTTGGCATCGCTCCCAGGTGGAGTAGATACCGGGGTGGAATCCTTTCCAGACAACGTACGATATTGGTTTCTTCGCTGACATCGGATTGATTCGTTGAGGAACC
>JBDNIG010000690.1:0-7705 GCA_041688415.1 Rhodopirellula sp.
ACGCGTTAGCGAGGGAATCAATTTGATCCCTCAATGACACGCCGGGCTGCCACTTGCCCTTATTACCTCCACAGTCCGGCAGCCAGAGTCTCAGGAGCTTGACTGCGAGAGTAACTGGACAGCGATCCTTTTGTGAGCTAGCCGTCGGTTCGTTGCGGTTTCTACCGGCGGCTAGCGCCTTGCCGCTCACTGGATTGGATCCTGGCATTGCTGTGTGGAGTTAATAAAAATCGCGAACGCCGCTAAATCGACAGGCTGCTCGCGCCCACATGGCCCATATTTTCGTAAGCCGACCGATAGGTGCTTGGGTGGTTCCCAATATTATATTCAAGGCCAGTTTCTGAATCCAAACGCTGCTGTTCGAGGAGCGAACGGCAATGCCAAAGTTCTCTAAGTGTCATGGGGCGTGGCTGCATGTTTTCGCGGGAAAATTTGCCCGTGAAGTAATAGTCTCTCCAACGTTCTCGATAATTCGATTCCTCATTGACACTGCCAAGAACGGCCACACCGGGCTTGCCGCCGACGTGATCGCACCGTATTTCGTCGCCAATCACCCGAAAGCCCATGGCATTTTGATAAAACTTGGCGTGCCGAGGATGCACGGTTGCGGCGAGAAGATCCACGCCATGATGTCGGGCGAAGAACATGAGTGAACGCGTTAGCTGACCGAAGATCTCAGTAGGCTTGGGATGCACTGGATCCACCGCGAGGGAGGTGATCTCTGCAACAACACCACTCGCGCGAGCAGTGCTTATTTCTCGCCCATAATTTTCGGATATCGGTATCGTAAACCGTCCGTCTCGAACGAGAGTGACGGTCCCCACAATGCGTCTGCCGATTGCGGCCACGAACACCTGAGACTGACGCCAGCCGTGGAAGGGCATCATCCGGATGCTGGGCAGATTGGCTCGGCTGGGCAGCGATTCGGCTAACCCGGCGGCCTCATATCGATTCTGAAGCAACGCAAAGGCTCCAAGCAAGTCGGATCGACAACAAACTGGCCTGTATTTAATTTCATTTTGCTGCCTTGGGTCATCCGGTGGGCCTTGATCGCGATAGCGAATTCGAGCATCGGGTGAACCATTGATGATCGGGCGGACGACCGCCCTCCCCATTGAGTTCTCGTCACAAACGTCCGTTTGGCTGTGAGACCTATTGAGAACGGCCCCATAATCAAGGGATTGCATTGGCAGAATTCCGGAATAGAGATAAGACGCTATCAACAGGTCGCCACCGGGGTGCTACAGCCGATGCATTCTACTGCTGGTATGGAATATGAGAAATAGCAGGGAATGAAGAAGCAAGCCGAACAGACCGATTAAACCTGATAATGGTTAATAGGCGTATGATGCTAACTTTGCAAGACATCATTGTCTACAAGTCGTTGGAAAATTTCCCGATATTTGCTGTTTAGCGGTGCTGTTTTCAGTGTTACGGTTTGCGCTATTGACAATATTTGCCAAGGCACATACCCCTGCCGCATCTTTGACGTACTCCATGTGGAGGGTGCGTTCGCGAGAGATGAGCCAATTTGGTGTTAGCGGCTGGTTGATTTAGTCGTAGGTTGGCCGGCGATGATGAGCCGAATGCCGTGAGGCATCGGGTAACGTGGGGCACCCGGTCGCTTACGCGTCTCGGCTCACTCAATCAGCAAGCGTAGGTTGCCCACTCTTGGCCGACCGCCACTCCTCTGACGGGCAAGAATGCCTTTTTCTACCCCACAACTCAGTTCGACTTTCGCAGTTTTAGGGGGGCATCCGGCGGAAGCGCACGCGGCTCCCGGTAAGCGAAATATTTACTGACTGACGGTTATGAAGTGCATGTCTCAGAGTGCTGGATTTTTAAGGCATGGCGGTGGCATCCAAATGATTGCCTCTTGAGTGAGTGAATAGGAGGATCTTGTTCTGCCGAGTGAAACCGAAGCAGCCTGCCCAGGGATCTCTCGGTCGCTCTGACGCCACGGGTATTTCTCGCCTGGCGGTAGGTTCTCAGTCTACCACCAGCGTTTACTTCAATCGGTGCTGCAACATTTTGGATGCCACCGCGATGCCTTGAAAATCCACCATCCACTTTACCCGCTGGAGCCCAATGCAGGTCTTCATCAGAAATGGACGCGGTCGGCCGGATGAACCGTTCTAGGCGGCGAGTTCCAGCAGGACTTCGAGGGGTTTCATTCATTTCTCAACAGCCGGTGACATGCCGCCTGCTGAGAAAATAGATTCGCGTGTTTTCTCGAACGAATCGCGACGTAGCGTCGCTAACATGTCGGCAAACGAGGCTTGCTGCTTTCCAGGCCATCTGCGCACGAATTTGCCCGGCTCAGCCCGGACGTGTTCGTGCCACAACACGATCAGTCCGTAAAGATAAAGCATCGATGGCGTCGTTCGACGCACCGCGCTGGCAACGCGGTTCTCAGGTTGCCCCAGACCGAGATGACCTTTGCTGTCTTGGAAGGTCCGCTGCGGCGGAGCTTCACACAGCCTTGCGTCTTTTCCAATGCGGCCAGATAGTTCGCCTGGGTGCAAAGATCCAGCCAGAGACGAGTTGCCGGAAAGACTCGACGGTGGGCTGAGTCATCGCGGCGGAAAAAATTGTTTTTGCACAAAATTGAGAAAGAACCTTTTTTTGTGAAGTGCTCCCATCCTCAGGGTGGAAGACTTCGTATCAAATATCGCTTCCTCCTTGACGTCTGAGAATCCGTGGATGTCTTCGCCCGATGCCGAGCGAGGATTCGGGGCAGCTCCCACGCTCACGCGGCGGGTTATGCTTTCCGCGTCAAACTTGCTAAAACGAAACGGCGAACCATTTCGAAAAGCACGTCAATTGGTTCACCCGAACGACGCGTTCAATCCGCTTCGAGTGCCGTCACCGCAGCATCCCAGCACGATCCACACCGACGAAATACGACCCTCATGGCCGCCACCGCAAAAAATCCTGAATCGAAGACTTTAACGCTGCTCCAGAAACGCATCTGTCAAATTTTGGCGATCGCGGGTGAGCCGATCGATCGATCGAACTTGACCAAGCTACTCAAAACGATTGACTGGCCAGGCGGCGCCCTCGACGTCACCACGATCGCGGCCTTGGTGCCGGTGATCAATCAACTGATCAAGGCGGACTGGATCGAGAAGACATCGTATCAGTGCGTTGACATGTGGGGCTCCTACCGATCACGGTGGATGGTGTCCGCGTGGCGGGACGGGGTCTTCGATGTGATCAGTAGCAACGTCCAGCAAAAATGGCCGTTGCTGGAATCGGAATATGGCGGAGGTCCCGAGCCGGCATGGATCGCTCGCGACACGAAGATTGCGTTCTTTCGCGGCGATCGAGAATCGCTCGAAACACTTGCGGAAGAATCCAGCCAACCGACCGATTTCAGCTCCTTTTTCGATCCGTTTGATGCGAAATTGTTCGCGCAGTTGCCGCTCGTTTCACGTCAGCGGTACCTGGCCGACGCGTTACCCAAGTCAATCATGACCGGCCGGGGCAGCGTCCACGTCTCGCAGTTGGCGGCAGTTGCATTAGCCGAGTCCAAGCATCTCGACGAAGACTTTGTGATGGCGATCGCGGACGCGTATCTCGTCGCGGGCGATCTCACGGCGCTACGGGAACTCGACGACCGCCTCGGTAATTTACTGCCGTCCATTGCCGGTTACCAACTGCTCTTGCGAGGTGATTTTGACGAAGCACGCAAAGCTTTTCACGATGTCATTTTGAAACACAAATACGCCGTCAAAATATCGAACGCTGCTGTCAACTCGCTGGCCGGAATCTACTACCTACTGCTATCCATCGGCGCGGATACGAGCAAGTCGAAATCGCAAATCACTTCCACGATGAAACGTGTTCGCAATGGTGGGGGCCGTTACTCATCGTTGATACCGTTGTTTGAACGAGTGAGGAAATTTCACGACGCTCCCCATTCGCCCGCCAAATTTGTCAAAGACCTTGCCAAGCTGGCCACGACACCGCTGGGCCGCATGCTGGCGGGATACCAGTGGGTTTGGAACGTGGACCGGCCCGATGCACCGCTGGCATTGCCCGGACTCCCTAATGGCTGCGTCGACTACGCTCCACTGGGGTACCGTTACCTCGCTGCGGAACTGGCCGCGTTGGCTGGCGAAACTCCCTTGGACCTTCACGACGAACTCAGCGACCTTTCCCAGCGATTGCATCAATCTCTCGGAACATCCAGTCTCGTGGATTGGAAGCGTCCGATCCCGCAGTGGCAGACCGCCCTCGATGCGATCCGTAGCCTGACCACGACGCAGACCAATGGCGCCGAGACGAGTGCGGACGAGGTCTTCGCCGATGAACGGATGATCTGGGAACTGGACTGTCGCATCGGAGCGTCCTGGGTCGACGTTCGTCCTTTCATTCAAAAACGTTCGGGCAACGCGTGGACCAAGGGCAGACCGGTGGCGCTCGAGCGGATTTATCATCAACATCGAGATTCCGCTTTCAATTTCCTCACCGACCAGGATCAAATGATTTGCAAGGCGTTGGATTGCGAGTCGTACCGGAATCATTACGGCTATTCTGAAACGTCCTACAACTTCGACGACGCGAAGCTGGCGGTCGCACTCGTCAGCCATCCGCGGCTATTTTTAGCAGGCCAACGGCAGCGGACGGTGGAGATGACCGAGGTCAGCCCCAAGTTGAAAGTCGATCGTTCAGAAACGGGCTCCATCTCGATTTCCCTGCAGCCCGCGCCGACCAAGGCCGCGATCGAGGATGGATTTCAATTCGCAAAAATGGATTCGCATCAATATGCGATCGTGCGTTTCACGCCACAGCAGTTGAATCTGCACCGAGTTCTGGATGGCACATTGACGGTCCCCGCAGCGGCCGAAACCGCGGCGATGGAAGCCGTCAGTCCGTTGGCGTCCATGGTCGCGATTCACTCGGAAGTCGAAGCCAAGATGCAGGCGGATCAAACCGTCGCACCGCACTCCAACTCGCATCTGCAAGCGATCCCCTATGAAGCGGGCCTGCAACTGGATTTTCGCGTTCGTCCATTCGGCGACGATGGGCCTTTCTTTACTCCTGGGGTGGGGCCTGAAACCGTGGTCGCCAAGATCGGCAGCCAAACGTTTGCGACCAAACGAGAGCTGGATACCGAACGCGAGCAGCTTGCCAACGTCTTGATGGATTGTCCGTCACTGCTCGCCGAGTGCGGGTTGGAGCCCGGCGATCCAGCCGAGAACGTTGGTGCCGAAGCGATCTACCTGGCGACGTCTACCCAAGCCCTCGAGGCGCTGCTGGAACTCGAAGCCGCGGTCGCGAGGGAGCAGTTGACGATGCACTGGCCACGCGGCAAATCACTGCAATTGGTTGCCGAATCATCCGGCCGCGACTTCCGCGTCGATATCCGCCGCGACCGCGACTGGTTTGCCGCGTCAGGAACGCTCAAGGTCGACGATTCGCTCTCGCTCGACATGATGCAGTTGCTCGAGATGGTCGACGCCAGTCCGACTCGCTTTGTACGACTCAATGATGGTCGCTTCCTGGCCCTGACGAACAAGTTTCGCCAGCATCTCGAAGCGATGTCCGCGTACGGAGATCACAACAAGGATCGACTTCGTATTCCACCCATTCGCGCGATGGCACTCCAAGATGTCGGTGACACCTGCAAAGTCAAATCAGACAAACATTGGAAAGATTGCCTGCGGCGAATTCGCGACGCTGACGAGATCGACTACTCCGTTCCAACAACGCTGACGACGGAGCTGCGTGATTACCAGCGGGAAGGTTTCGAGTGGATGGCGAGACTCTCCCAATGGGGTGCGGGCGCATGCCTAGCCGACGATATGGGATTGGGAAAAACGATCCAAGCACTCGCTTTGTTGCTGCACCGCGCGAGCGATCAATCCAGCCCTGAAAAGAAACACGGCAGTAAGTCCAGCCACGATCAATCCAACTCCGTTGGTCCCGCTCTGGTCGTCGCCCCGACCTCGGTCGGGTTTAACTGGGCCAGCGAGATCAATCGTTACGCACCGACGTTGACACCGCACCTGTTCGGCCCCGGTGATCGTGCCGAGCAACTGCGTGGTCTCGGGCCTCAAGACGTCGTCATCTGCAGCTATGGGCTACTCCACCATGAAGCCGAAATGTTGCACGCGCAAGCCTGGCATACGATCGTGCTCGACGAAGCCCAAGCCATCAAGAACGCTGACACGCGGCGATCCGAAGCCGCAATGAAACTGAGTGGCGACTTCCGTATGATCCTCACCGGAACGCCGATGGAGAATCATCTCGGCGAACTCTGGAATCTGTTCCAGTTCATCAATCCAGGATTGCTGGGATCACGCGATAGCTTCAATCAAAAGTTTGCGATTCCAATCGAGCGCGACGGTAGCGGTGACGCGCGGCGGCATTTGAAGAAATTGATCCAGCCGTTCATTCTGCGAAGGACCAAATCGCAAGTCCTCGACGAACTCCCCTCGCGAACCGAAATCACGCTGCAGGTCGAGCTGAGTGATGAGGAAGCCGCGATGTACGAAGCCCTCCGGCAAAAAGCGGTTATGAACCTCGCCGACACCGACGACGACGATCGACCGACGCACATCAAAATTCTCGCCGAACTGATGCGACTGCGGCGGTTCTGCTGCCATCCAAACTTGGTCGCGCCCGATGCCGATATCCCCGCCACGAAGCTCGCATTGTTTAGCGACACCATCTCCGAACTGCTCGAAGGCAATCACAAAGTGCTCGTCTTCAGCCAATTCGTGGACCATCTATCGATTTTGAAAGCGGAGCTGGAGCGGCAAGACATCTCGTATCAATACCTCGACGGTTCGACACCAGCAGCCAAACGCAAGGAGCACGTTGAAGCATTTCAAGCGGGCCAGGGAGACGTGTTCTTGATCAGCCTCAGGGCCGGAGGTGTTGGATTGAACTTGACCGCCGCCGATTACGTCATGCACATGGACCCGTGGTGGAACCCAGCGGTGGAGGATCAAGCCAGCGACCGGGCTCACCGCTTGGGACAACAACGCCCCGTCACGATCTACCGGTTCATCACGACGGGCACGGTCGAAGAACGCATCCTACAACTGCACGCACAAAAACGAGACCTCGCCGACAGTCTCTTAGAAGGCACCGACCGCTCCGGCAAAATGTCGACAGAAGAACTCCTCAAACTGATCCGGAATTGAGCAACCGATCGTCGTCCTCGTCTCATTTTCTTCCTGCTCTGCGGGATCCGAATATACGATGATACTCCCACGGTTGCGTTCCTTCGCTCTGGTTTGAACTACCGGTAAATAACACCAGGAGTTGCGCAACAGCTCTCACCTTTCCCCGCCGCCCCCAATTTGCCCACGTTCACGTCGTTGCTTCAGGCCAGCCGCGGGCCGTCTGTCCGGGCCGCAACGCGTAGAAAGGTTCTTGTCATGAAAATCACCGTTTTTTCAATCGTTCTTCTCGCTCTTTTGCAGGTCGCGTACGGCGAAAGCCCTGACGCGTCGATTCGGTTGGTTCGTATTCAGCCGGATCCCTACGGCTCGCCCAGGCCGTTTCCGGATGAAAATAATGTGCCGCTTCGGACCTCGTTCTTTTTCGAATTGAGCCTTCGAAACGCCGCCGCGGGTGACAAGATACAGCTCGGGTCGATTACCGCTCAACTGCGGGCACGGGACGGTGCCGCGACGCCGGTGATCGAGCCGGGCCGCGTTTTTGCCAAAGGATATTCGGGCTCGATTCG
>JBDNIG010000102.1:0-5304 GCA_041688415.1 Rhodopirellula sp.
ATAGTCACGCCGGAAATCGATACGGTGGCCGTGAAAATTTCGAACGCACGATCACCGAGCGCCGAAGCGTCGATCGTGGTGGTGGCGTCGTCCACGCCGGTGATCGTCAGGTCGTCGGTGACGTCCAAATCGCCCGTCGCATTGGTGTCTTCGTCCGCACCGGTTATCGACACCGTGTAAGTTCCGGCGGCCAGTTCAATCGTATTGGCACCCGCGTTGTCGTTGGCCAACTGGATCGCTTCACGCAAGCTGATCAATCCGTCGTTGGCATCGACGATGTCGTCAAACGTGCTGACTTGGATCGGTGCGGCAACCGCATCCTGAACTTCCACGGCTCCGATGTCCGTGTTGATCGCCGCGATGCGATCAAAACCTTCCCCGCGTTGATCAAAGGGTTGAGCGACGAGCAGGGTATTGTCGCCAGCATTGATCAGCGGGCTGGCCGATTGTGGTAACTGAGTCATTGTCGGCCCACCGTTATCGGCCAAATCGCCGAGCATCGCGTCGCTGCCCACCATGTTTCCATCCGCGCCATCGGTGATGCCCGTCGCCCCATCGCCCGAGCCCACGAAGCTGCTGGCGACTTTGCTGAACGGTCCCGAGACGTCCGCGCCGGTGCCCGTACCGCCATCGCCTGCGAAGTTCGCGGCGATCACCGAATTGAAGACGTCGAGCGTACCGCCATCGTGGAACACGCCGCCGCCGTTGCCTTGGTTATCCGCGACCGTGGCGCTGCGGAGTGTTGTCGTTCCGCCCGAGACCGCGACGCCGCCGCCGTTGGCGTTCGTCCCATCAGCAGTGTTTCCAGACACGGTGCTGTTATCAATCGACAGTTTGCCAGCACTGGCGATCCCGCCGCCGCCGTCACCATCGGCATCGCCCGTCGCTGAGTTGTTGCTGAGCGTGACACCGTCAAACGATGTGCCGACGGTGGCCTGCGTGATCGAGACCTTGAGTAACTGATAACCCGGAGCGGTGAAGTCAGCATTGTCGACGCCGAATGTGCGTAGGGGTCCGACCGATTGCGTGCCACCCAAAATTGTCGGTGTGCCCGTTGAGTTGCCAATCGAACCCATGAAGCCCGGATGGCTGGTCACGACACCGCCTTCGACCGTGCCCAAATCGGGTGCCATTTGATCGAAGAACGCGGCATCTGCTTCAGTGTTCTCCTCGATGCCCGCGTCGAGCACGGACTGGCCCACGACGGTGAACTCGACGGGTGTGAAGTTCCCGTCGGCGTCAAACAATGAAAATGCGGTTGGATCATCATTACCAATGAACGCATCGTTGGACGGAATGACCATCGTCGCGTAGGTGTAATACCGGTTGGCAACGGGATCGAGTTGGAACACGCCCGATGCCATCGCACCTGGCGCGAACACGGCCGGAGGCGGAAAATCTCCGAAGCCACCGGGCAGTGCTGCGGACACGCCCGTCGACTGAGACGTTGTGAATTCCGAGTTGAGCGGATTCGTCGCACCGTCTTCAACCAAACGTTCCAGTCCTGGGGTCACAGCCGAACCGGTATCGAACAGATCGTAAGAACCATCTTGAAAGGCATTGAACACGGGCGTCAAGAACAGTCCGCTGTCGGTAGGTCCACCATCAGGAGCCAGATTTTGGATGGTCAGTCGTACCGCCTGCTTGCCCGCACTGTCGCTCCCGTCGCCTTGTTGGAAAAGACCACCACCGCGGAGGGCCGTGTTGCTGTCGATCGTCGTGCCGCTGACACTCAGCGAGCCGACGGCGGAGTTCCACAGCCCGCCGCCTTCGACGGCCGAGTTATTGCTGACACTGCCGCCCTGGATTGTCACGGTCGAATCGAACGTCACGTGCAATCCGCCACCGTTGCCGGGGTTCGCGCCCGAACCGTTAACCGAATTGCCGTCCGCGACCGCATCACCGCCCAAGGTCACGCCGTCGAGCGACACGGTCGCGCGACCGACTTCGATCCCGCCACCCGCACGATTGGCAACGTTGCTGCTGATCGTCGTGTCCGAGACGGTCAGGGTTCCCGCACGCGACAGAATCCCGCCGCCACTGCCGGAGGTGCCCGTGGCGTTGTTGCCACTGATCGTCGAATCGCTCACCGAGACCGTACCGTCAATGTTCAGGATGCCGCCGCCTCCGTCACCCATCATTGTGCCCAGCGCATCATTGTTCGAGATCGTCGCGTCGCGAACATCGAGCACGCCTTGGTTGACGTTCAGAATTCCGCCACCGCTGCCTCGCGCACCCGTCGCCATATTACCGGTGATGCTCGACGCATCCACCGTCAAGGAACCGGCATTGAACAATCCGCCACCGCCTTCATCCGCGTTATCGCTGGTCGCGGTGTTATTGGTGACCACCGCGTTCATGATCGTCACGCTGCCACTGTCGGCCACAATCGTTCCCGATGCAGCCGGCGCGGTGCGGCGAAACGACATGCCATTATCCAGCGGCACGCCGGCGGTCGGGGTGCCTGGAGCGGCTCCCGTCTTGGCATCAATCGCATCGGAAATTTCGGTCGGCACGGTCAGCCCGTGCAGCACAATCTCGCGGGAATTCGTCGGCAATAAATTGTTGTACTGGCGGCGTTGATCGGGGTCGCTCAAGTCGAACGAATAAGTCGTATCGCGTGAGAACGTGGTACCGTTGGGGAATTCGTCACCGGGCATCACGTTGCCCGCACCCACCTGTTGAAAGAAGAACGACAGCGGCGGGGTGCCATCGGGTGCCGCTGCCAACTGATTGGCGGTCAGGTTCAGCACGACCGGACCGTACTTCGGTCGCCCTTCAAAGAAATCGAGGAAGTCCGTTGCGACACCGAACTGGGTCGTCTCATCAATGTTCTGTTCACCATCGAGCGCCGTGCTGGGTGACACCGAGTTGACCGGAGCGGCACCATTGGCCGCACCACCTTCGCCATCAAAGAATGCCCCATCGCCTTGATCGCCCAGCGGTCGGGCCGCGTTGCCCGCGAACTGGCCGTGAATGTGAGCGACATGCACCTCACCGGGGATGGCCGCCAAGTCTTCCAAACCGGTCGCGTCGACTTGCACCCGCAACGTCGCCGTTCCGGAGGTGGGACCGGTCACACCGCTGGTATCGAGCGTCAGCGTGGCCGTGCCGCTCGCCGTCGAGCCATACTCGCTATTGAGCGTATCGAGGTTGGCCGTGAAGGTCTTGGTCGTCCCGTCCGTCGCCGCTTGGTTGTAAACACCGCCACCGACCCCTGACGTGTTTCCATCAATGGTCGTGCCATCGATCGTGATCGAGCCAGCAGCCGAATTCCAAACACCACCGCCTTCGTTGTCCGCGAAGTTGCCGCTGATCGTGCCACCGTTGACCAGCACCGTGCCCGGCCCGCCGACGTGCAAACTGCCGCCGTTACCGGGATTGGCACGGAACCCGGTCGTTTGACCGACCGCATCGGCGCGGAGGAACTCCAGTGATTCCATTGGCAGCGCAGAACCGTCGATGCGAATGTTATCGAGCAGCCCACTGAATGGATTTTGGAAGAAGGCTTGTCGATACGCACCGATGAATAGCGGCAGGTCTTCACTATCGACCGCGCCCGCGTTGAGACTCATTGTGTCGACGAGCGTCAGTCCATCGGACTGAGTGCCCTTGTAAAATTTGACGTTGTCTGTCGATGCCGTGCCGTCATAACTGACCGCGAAGTAAACATACTCGCCGGTCTCGGTATACACCGCCGAGGATTCACGCGTGATCCCATCGACGGTCAACTCCAACGTTCCCGAGTCCGAAGCGGCACCGCCCCGTAAGCGGAATCCGGCCGCACCCGAACCGATAGTCCCGTTCTCGATCAAGCTGTCTTGCCGGCCAATGCTCTCGGTGGCGGACGATGGTAGCTGGAACCAGCCGGACAACGTAAACGCGCTGAGTTCGTCGATCGCGTCGATGTCGGCGTCATTTTGACCATGACTCACATTCGTAAATCCGCTGCTGGCGGTGTTGTCAAACGCGCGATCGCCGGGATCACCTGAAACGCCCGTGCCCCCGTCGCTGTGCAGGTCCGCAGGTGTCGTGCTGCCGTTGGCGTTGAAATTGAGCTGCGGATTTCCATCGGTGTCGGCAGCCGCTCCCGTTGCCAATGCCGATTCGCCGGTTTCGTTGAAGTTGTACGCCAGCAAGGGAGCCGGGATGTTGGCTCCGGCGAGGCTGCGGTCCAAGCCCGCGTTGTTGTTGTCCAAGTTGACGTCCGTCAACGTGGTTTGTGCCGCACCGGTCGACTCGATCCCACCGCCGGCGCGAACGGCAGTATTGCCGGTGATCGACGTACCCACCGCCATCAACGTCGCGGCTTTCAGCAGAATACCGCCACCACTTCCGGAAATACCATCGGCCAAATTGTCGCTGAGGGTCGACTCCATCACCTCGACTAAACCGCCATCGCTGTAGATACCGCCGCCGCCTTGATCGGGATCGTCGCCGGACGCCACATTGTTCGATACCGTGGTCGTGTTGACATTGATGATCCCGGTGGCACTGTTCCACAATCCGCCGCCTTCGCCCGCCGCCATGTTGCCCATCACCTCGGCGCCCCGAACGGTCACTTCGCCCGTGCCGCTGATATGCACACCGCCGCCGTTGATGCCTGCGGTGTTGTCATTGATCTGCATTGCCACCGGGGTACCGTTGTCTTGACCAGCCGCCAGCAGAAACTGGCCCGCGTTCTCGACACCGCCGCCAGCACGACCGGCTGTGTTGCCCGAAATCGTACCGCCAAACAAAAATCCGGTGCCGCCCGCAGCGATCAGGATCCCACCGCCGTTGCCCATCGGCATGGCCGCCGAATTGTCCATTACGTCGACGTTGTTCCACGTGTTGTCCGCAGCGGAGAAAATCGCTCCACCGCCCAAGCCAGGTGCGTTCCCGCCCGCCGTGTTGGTGCTGAAGGTCGCACCGTTGATCTGCAACTCACCGCCCTCGATCGCGATCGCACCGCCATTGACATCCGCCGTGTTGCCGCTGAACGCACCACCATTGACCTGGACTTGACCCTCACTGCCGTCCCCGAAAATGGCGCCACCGAACATCGCGGAGTTGTTTTCGTAGGTGCCGTCATTGACGGTCAGGTTACCGGTGCTGCTGCTCCACAAACCGCCGCCTTCATTGGCCGCCGTATTGCCGGTGACGATGGCTGAACTGATGGCAAACAAACTGGAGCCGGAGAGATGCACGGCACCGCCGTTGACGCCGGCGGAGTTGTCCGTCAGTTCTGTATCAATGACTTGCATGAAACCCGCGTCGGCGGAAACCTCAATCCCACCGCCAGCCCGAGCGGCATTGTTACCA
>JBDNIG010000691.1:0-2475 GCA_041688415.1 Rhodopirellula sp.
GACGACGGCGATCAGTGCTGCGAGCTTCATGAGGCTAAAGAGCATTGGGTTCATGGGATCGTCCGTGATCGCGACTGGTACAACGCCCTCATTTGGGCCGGTCATGTCAGGTTAGATGCACCGCTGGCTGCGGTCCTTCACGGAATTGCAAATTTTCCAGAGCAAATTTCTCGGCTGAATTGCCGCCGCACCGATTGAGTCGTGAAGAAATCGTGATGCTCCCCACCACCAGACTTTTCCCAAAAACTAATCAGATTCCGTGAAGGAACAGGTTGCCAGCCGCATCTGAATGATCAAGCACTCGCCGCCCATTCACCCCCTCACGGATTCGAGGAAAACATGTCGAACGGAATCGCATCGTTGTTCTGGCCATTGGCCGTCTTTTGTGTCTTCTCGCTAGCAGGCTGTGCGCAGGATCGCGGTCGCCACGCTGAGATGCCCCGCAGTCACGGCTACGGAAGCGTTGCTGTGGCCCAACAACCCGTCGCAGCAAATGGCAGCCGCGTCATTCAGAACAAAATCTGCCCCGTGATGGGTGAGCCACTCGGCGCGATGGGTGATCCCGTACCGGTTACCGTTGGCGGAGAAACGCTGTTCGTTTGCTGTCGGGGCTGCGTGAAAAAGGTGAAGGCCGATCCCGCCAAATACTTCGCGATCGCTCGCAACGAATGAAAGAATATTTTTCGAATTTCGTGAAGAAAGCTTGCCAGCCACGCATCCAACTGCTCGCGGTTGCCAGCGATCTTAACGTCGCTGGCTCGCCAGCATTTCAGTGAAAAAGTTTCTCGATCAAGGATGAATGAGATGAAAAACGTATTGTGGGCTGGATTTCTGATTGTGATGTTGGCAATAGTCGTCACCGTGACCGGTTGTGCCTCCTCAGGCGGTAGTGGCTATGGAGGTTCCGACGGGCATTATGGGCACAGCCACTGATCGACAAACCGACAAAATAGGACATTGCCTCGCGTCAGCCACGATTGACTGACGCATCCCGTTGATAGCAAATCGAAGTGAACAAGGTTGAGCGATTTTGATGACTCCCCCGCGTGAAATTCACCAGCCGTTCGCTTCGATTTTGCTAGCGATTCTTTACCTTGTCGCTGTTATTTCGCCAGTGATTGTCGCGGTGCTTGCCGTTCCACAAACGGACCATGCGGTGCTCAGCGAAATCGCGAAGAACTGCGGCTTGGCTGGCATTGGTATCCTGCTGATGCAGTTTGTCCTGGCCGCTCGACTGCCGCTAGTGAATCGCTATTTCGGGCTCGATAGTGTGATGATCTTTCACCGCTCGATGGGCATCTTCGCACTCGGTCTGCTGCTAATCCATCCTGCCCTGCTGGCATTCGGCGAGGGAAACTGGAAGTTGCTCTACGGCCTCGATCAGACTTGGTACATCTGGGCTGGCAAGACGACGCTGCTGTTGTTGCTTATTCATATTTTGATCTCCGTGTTTCGTCGCTCATCGAGACTCAGTTTCGAGCGGTGGCGAGTTGTGCACAATTCGCTGGCCATCGCAATCATTACGCTGGCGTTGCTTCACAGTTGGTTCGCTGGAGGCGATTTATCCGCGTTGCCGATGCAGTTATTGTGGGTGCTGCTTGGCAGTACGGCAATCTCGGCGTTTATCTGGCATCGGCTACTCCGACCGCGGCGTTTGGCTCGTAAGCCATACCGAGTTGCGGAAGTTCGACAGGAATCTCCCGACGTCTGGACGCTGCGACTGGCGCTGCCTGAAGGCGAAACAGCCAACCACTTGCCGGGGCAGTTCCACTTCCTGACATTTCCCAAATCATCTGCCGTGCCTGCGGAAGAACATCACTTCACTATCTCTTCCAGTCCGACGCTCGTCGACTTCGTCGAATCCACGATCAAAGCTTCAGGAGATTTCACAAGTCGGGTTGTGGGTATTCAGCCCGGCGAAACGGCGATCGTGCAAGGCAACTTCGGTCGCTTTTCCTATGCATTGAATCGCGATGAGTCCGAACTCATTTTTATCGCTGGCGGCATCGGAATCACGCCGCTGATGGGCATGCTGCGGCACATGCGAGATATCGGCGACCACCGCTCTGTTACGTTGATCTACGGCAACAAAACCGAAGTCGGTATCGTTTTCCGCGGCGAGTTAGAAGCGATGCAAGCGGCACAACGGCCAGCATTGCGTGTTGAATATGTCCTGTCCGACCCAGATACACAATGGTTGGGTCATTGCGGACACATTGATGGCAAGCTGCTAAACTGTCTACTCTGCGGAGACTTGGTCAGAACAGGTTTTTACATCTGTGGTCCAGCGGCGATGACCCGTCAGGTCGTCACTGCACTGCGCCACCAAAAGGTGCCTCGCAGCAAATTACACACCGAGTCGTTCGCATTAACGGAAGACACTGCTCCAGCGAGCGCCCGCAGCATTATCCGAAAATGGGCCACCGCTTTCACCGTCCTGCTCGTACTTTCTTTGGTCGCGATCGCTGCCGGAAA
>JBDNIG010000692.1:0-26088 GCA_041688415.1 Rhodopirellula sp.
AACAAGCCATCGACGATGCGGGCGTCAATGCCGACGTCTTCTCGCCCGGTGGCGGTGTGTTGTTGTTCGCGGGCACGCAGAACGTGGTCACCCGCAGCGGCGTCGATGACGCTGGTACGGTCGCACCCACGATCGCGACCGTTTCGGACTTGGCTGGCAACCCCGTCAGTCCTACCCGGCCGAACAATGAAACTCGCTTCACCATCATCATGCCGGACGTGCGTTTCGACTTTGGTGACGCGCCGCAGTCCTACGGCACTCTGCTGCAGTCGCCAACGCCGAGCCTGCAGCCCACCGACCCAGGCTACATCCCTGGCAACGGTGCCCGCCATGCGATCACGGGCGGCAGCGGCGGTAGTCGACTCGGACTCTATGTCGATACCGAACCCGATGGCCAACCCGTCGACACCGGTGCGGGTGTCTCCGACGACCAACTGCAGTCGGTGGGCGACGCTGCGACGGCGGCCGATCTGATCACGCCGAACTTCGCTCGAATTTCGATCACGAGAGTGCCGCGTTCGGGCGATCTGCTCACGCTATCGGTCGATGCTTCCAACTACGCGTTCCAGTTCATTTCCGATGGTACCACGGCAGTCGCTCCGCGCATCACCATCCCGATCACCGCCGGTGACCGGACCAGCGATGTGGCTGCCACGTTGTTGGCTGCATTGAACGCCAACGTGATGACGGCTGGTGTGACGGCGAGCCTCAACGCGGCCCATCCCGAGCAAATCGAAATCAATTCATCCGCGGTGGGCGCAACGCCCGCTCCCACATTGGTTGTCGGTTCGCAATCGAGTCTCTTCTCGTCCTCCTTCATCGTTGACGATTCCGATCCCCATTCGCTCGCCGTTACGTTCAGTTCCGTGCCGCTGCCGGGGCAACTGATCGATCTGCGTACGGACGATCAAACTCGCACGTACGAGTTCGTTGACCCCAGCTCGAATCCACGACCAGGAAGTATCCCGGTACTGATCACGAGTTCGTTCACTACCGAACAGGTGGCGGAAGCTCTCTTGGCCGCGATTCGTCCGAATCTGAGTGATCTCGGTGGCAGCATCCTCGCAAACCTTGATGATGCGGACGCGTCGTCGGTACGATTGACTGCGATTGACGACGAAGACGGTGTCTCCGTGGTCACGTTCAATCAAGGTGGCACGACTCCACCCGCTTACTTCTTTGGTCGCTACGCCGACAACGGCGCAGTCTTCGACCAATCGCAAGCCGACCAAGTGTTCGGGTTCCTCAATCCCAAGGATCCCGCGGGGACGAACGTGGAAGTTTATGTCACCGGTGGTGGTCTGGTCGACGCATGGATCGATTTCAACGGCAACGGTGTCTTCGATGAAGACGGTTCCGAACAAGTGCTCAAGAACACGCCAGTTATCGATGGTATCAATACACTCAGCATCGTTACCCCCAGTACGGTCACGGACAAAGACACGTGGTTAAGGGTCCGCTTGAGTGACTCCGGCAATACCCGCCCGACCGGCGTGGCGATTGGCGGTGAAGTCGAAGATTACAAAGTCAGCGTGCGGAGTGTGCCGTTGCCCGTACCATCGGGAGATGGCGACAAATTCATCGCGGTCGAAGACACACCGCTGCGTATCGATTCCACGCTGTCGGCCTCCAATCCGCCGTTGCAAATCAACGAGAAGACACTGTTCACCAACGACAACTTTGCCTCGCAAATCTTGCCCGTTCGGTACTTTGTCGATCTGCCACGGATCTTCGTTGAACCGGATCAGACCAGCTTCCCCGGCGATGACGTGTTGGTTTATCGCACGCCCGCTGGTGGTACGCTCGAAGTCAATCGCACCATGAACGGTTCGACCGCAGGCGACGATCTGACCGGATCGTTCCTGTACACACCCGCGAAGGATTTCAATGGTGTCGATACTTTCCGCTACCGCTTGTCGACCCAACAAAACGCCGACAGCGAAAACCTGGAAGGAATCACGTTTGAAACGGTGACGATCAACGTTCTACCGGATAATGACGATCCCGGTGCCGGTGACGAAACGTTCGTGACATTTGAACCTACCCGCGATGGTGGTGACGCCACGCTGGTTATCACCGCGGACGATTTGATTGCCGCTGCGATTCCGGATTATGACCCCAATCAATCCACCGCGCCGCTGGATGAAGCGAACCAAACGATCATGGTTCGCTCCATCGCGACCGCGAGCGGCAGCATCACTGCCGGAGGAACCGGCGATACGATCACCACGCCGCAAGGTGGCACGTTGGTTGCCGAATTCAACGATCCGACCAACCCGCAGTGGATCACCCAGTTGAGCTACACACCCGCGGCCGATTTCAATAGCGATGTCGGTGCCGTCGGTGACCTGCTGCTCGATGAATTCACCTTCACCCTTTTCGATGATGGCATCTCAGAATTGCCAACTGACCTCGATACCAATCTTGCCGATCTGAAGACCGACGGTCTGCTCGGGACGGATGATCTCAGCGCCGCTCCGTATTACATCAGCGGTGGCGAGCGAGACCAGTTCCTTCGCAAGCCGGTGACGGCGAGCGAAGCGACCGCGACGGCGACGATTCGAGTCGTGCCGCGGAACGACGCTCCCGTTCCAGTGACGGATTACGTCGGTTTGACCGATGCGACGGGTGCCCCCAACGATCGTTACCTGGACTTCTTTAGCAACCCCGCCACGCGGCCGACACCGACCGAAGACACCGTGCTGGTATTCCCCGCTGCCTACCTGCTCGATAACGACGCGTCTGGGCCGACTGGCGCGGTCGACGAAACCGATCCGTTGATTGGCAACGATGGCGATATCCGCGTCGTCTCCGTGGGCTTGGACGACGCGAATGCGGACACGTTCAGTCGTGGCTCGATCTCGCTCGATCCGGCGACCGGCATGATTACCTTCACGCCAGCGGACGACGTCTACGGCGAGATCACCTTCACCTACACCGTCATGGATAGTGGGATCGACGAAGGACTCGACATTGACGACGTCTTTGACGCGACTGATCGAGGTACACGCGTCGTCAACGGACGCTCCACCACGATCACGTCGACGATCTTCGTGGCACCGGTCAACGATGCCCCGGTTGCCTACGATCGACTGGCGCGATTGACCGAATCGACCGATGGCAATCCAACATCGATCACGATCGATGCCGGTGATTTGATCACCGCCAACATCCCGGCCTCGTCCAGCGTTGTTTCCAACATCCAAGTCTCCACCACCGGCGTTACCCTGCCCGATGCGGATGAACTTTTCAATGGCGAGACGCTGATCTTCACCGCCGCCAATGGTCGGCGTGCGGCGATCGCGCTGAACACGACCGGCGTCGCTCCGGCAGGAGTCGACCGAGTCGTGCAGTATTCGCCGAGCGATGTCGCCGCTGACCTGGCGACACGACTCGAACAAGCCCTGCGTGCGGTCGGTTTCGGCGGTACGGCGGCGGACAATCAAGTCACGTTCAACGATGCTAACGTGGTCACCGAAGTTCCCCGCACCAATTCCTTGGTCGTGGACTCGACCCGGCAAGCGATCACGATTCCGTCCGGTGCCGATCTCGGCGACGGCGAGCGAGTCGAAGTGCTCGATATCGATGGTGATACGCACGTCTTTGAATTCACCACAACCGGCAATGTCGCTAGCGACGTCATTCCCGTGGCGATCAGCGTGGCGGACTCCTCCGAGCAAATCGCTGAGGCCCTGGCCACCGCGATGACGACGGAAGGCCTGACGGCGACGACGGCGGCGACAACCCAGACGCAGTTCCGCGTCCAAATCAATGACGCCGCGTCGATTGATCCTCAGGCCGCAACGTCGGCGATCCGCGTGATCGGAAGTGATGTGATCATGCTGGCGGGATCGATGCTGCAAAACGGTGAATTGCTCGAAATCCAAAATGCCGACGGCGACTCGACCATCGTCGAGTTTGGAACTGGCACTGAGGCCAGCAATCCGGCGTATGTCTTCGTACCGTATCAAACCAGCGATACCGCTGCCGACCTGTCGTCGCGATTGGCCGACGCACTCAATGATGCCGCGAACCCCAATCCCGCGGCCGTGTCCGCAGACGTTGTCACCGTGGTGACGTGGGAAGTCACGCTCACCGATGTGACGACGGTTTCGCTCGACGAAGCCGCCAGCAGCATCCAAATCGATGGCACCAACGTCCTCGTGCCCGCCGGATCCGAGCTGATTGACGGTCAGCAGATTCAGATCGCTGATGCGTCTGGCGATGCCATGATTGTCGAGTTCAACCTGAGCGGCACACCGTCGGTCGGTGCCGATGTTGCGGTCGCGTTGACAGCTTCCAGCACGGCGTCGGAAATTGCGATCGCATTGCAAGAACAACTGCGCTCGATTGGCTTGGGTGCCATCGCCGACGTGGGTGCCTTTGGTGTACCCGCTGAGTTCACCCGGGTGTCCTTGCAAGTGATCAATCAAGCCAGCGTGGGTGAATTGCCCGACGCGCCAGGAGACTTTGACTCCCGACTGTCGGCCCCGTTCAACGAGAGCGAACAGACCCCAGGGCTGCGAATCATCGAGGTCGGCACGACCGCGGGCACACTCAACCTGCAGACGGACACGAACCTCGTGTCCGCCGACCCCGCGTTGATCGGCACACTCACGCCGCTGGGCACCAACGAAGCCGGTCTAGAGAGCGACGCGGGCGGCATTTTCCGCTTCGAAATTGCTTCCGAAGTCGTCAATGGTCAAACCCTCAGGTACTTCGGCAATATTACCTACACACCTCCGTTGAACTACAACGAACAGTTGCCGTTCGCGCCGAGTGAGTTGTTGACGTACAAGATCATCGACGACGGCAAAACCACGATCCCTAGCCCCGCGAGCGTACAGAATCTACCGCCGAAGACTTCCGACTCAGGCATCCTGACGATCACCGTGGCTGCGGCCAATGACGCGCCCACGTTCAACGGTCAGGTTGCGGTCGATGTGCTCGAACGCGACGATCATTCATCGACGACCATCCCGGACTTTGTGTCGCAAATTTTTGCGGGTCCTGATGATGCGTTCGACGAAGTGCAGTCTCAGCAGGTTGATTTCCTGGACCCTGAACTCGTCTCCGGTGATCCGTCGATCACGGACACGATGCCAGTGATCAACTACACGCCCGGAGATATTCAGGGGTCGTTCACCGTCTTCCCAGCACCGGATCAAATCGGACAACTGGTTTACAAGATTGTGGCTTACGAGATCGATGATCCGAGCTCAGTGTCGGAACCGCAATTCGTTACGATCAACGTTCGCCCGGTGAACGATCGGCCGCGTATCGATCCCTCGGTCGCCGCCTCAACCGATTCCGCCAATCCCGACGAGGCGTACGACGTCACGACGGGAACGGATACCGACGGCGACGGATTTAATGACCAAGCGACCATCCGTTACACGCTACGGGAAGACAACACGCGTCCCGATCCGAGTCAGCCTGGCGAGGTCATCACCGGTGGCTACTTCATTCCCGTTGACAAGAACATCACGTTGCCGAGCGACATCGCGGGCACCGTCACGGTGGGCAATTACACCCGTCTCGGCCTGCTCGATGTGTATGACGTGGGACCAGCCAATGAGGCAGTCGATGGCACCGTCGAGGTACCAACCGGTGGCGCACAAGTCCTCGAACTTTTCGATTTCCCCGATAAGACGAAACTTGGCGGGACCTTGCTTCGCAAATTCTCGACTACCCAAGTCGACGCCAACGGCAATCCAGTGTTGATCGGCTTGCTGTACACGCCGCCGACCGATTTCAATAACTTCAATGGTGCGGTCGATTCCTTCGAATACGCCGTCCGGGACGATAACCCGGGTGACGGCGAAACCTATTCGTTGGACACGCAGTCGTTGGTGCAAGACCGTCTCACGTCGACGTCGGTGGTGCAGCTCAATCTGAACCCGGTCAATGATCGCCCCGAGTTCTCGACGCTCGATTTGCAATACGAGGTCTCCGAAGACGGTCCTGAACAGGTCATCAATGGATTTGCGTTTGGTATTTCTGCGGGACCGGCGCAATCCGCCTTCGATGAAATCAATTCCGGACTGGGACAGCAGTTGAATTTCACGGTGTCGAGCCTGTCCTTCGACCCGGCAGACGCCGCACAGTACTTCGACCAACTTCCGACGGTGGATCTGCAGGGACAACTGCGTTACAAGCCCGCCAAGGATGTGTATGGCACGTTCGAGTTTTCCGTCATCCTCAATGATGACGGCAGCGACGACAGCAGCCGTGGCGATTTGAATTCATCGATCCCCGCAACGTTGACCATCGACGTGCGACCGGTCAATGATCGACCCGTGATCGCGCCGCAGTTCAATACGCCCGGTACCAATCCGCTGAGCTTCGAACTCTCCGAAGGTGGATCGCAGAATGTGCTCGTCAACGGTGACGGTACATCCCCCGGCTTGCTCGATGTGTTCTTAGTTGGCCCGGACAACGAAGCTGCGGATATCACTCCCGGTGGAAACCAATCGCTATCACTGACGCAGCCCATCCCCGTCACGACAGCACAGGGTGGCACGCTGGAGCTGATCACGCCGACGACCGGCAGTCCGTACTTCCGGTACACACCGCGTGACAATTACGTCGGTTCGGACAACTTCAACTACACCGTCACCGATGACGGGGTTACCGTCCCCGTGGGAACAGGTGGCACCGCCAGCGCCGATCCTCAGATCGCGACGGGGACGGTTGCGTTCAATGTGTTGCCCGTCAACGATGCACCGCAGTTCAGCGGTGCCGGCGATGTGACCAGTGACGAAGACACCAACACCGGCGACGGCCGCGGCGTCGTCACGATTGAGAACTGGGCGACCAACGTTCAAGCCGGACCTCCCGGTGCCGACGACGAAATCGGCCCTCCCGGTCAAACGCTCGACTTCGAAATCCTGTCGATCGGCGGTGATTTGGACTTGTTCACTGTTGCCCCGAGTGCCGTGGTGAACGCCGGTGGTACCGCATCGCTGCACTACACGTTGGCTCCCAACGCCAACGGATCAGCGACGTTCACGGTGCAACTGTTCGATGACGGCCCAGACAATCTGGGCAACGGGGACATCAACGAGTCGGACATCCGCACGTTCACCATCAACGTGAATCCGGTCAACGACGCGCCCGCGTTCGTTCCCGGTGGCACCGTCACCGTGTTCGAAGATCGCGGTCCGTATTCGTCAACCTGGGCGACCAGCATTTCGCCGGGGCCCGCGGACGAAATCAACCAAGGGGTGTCGTTCAACGTCGCGCCGGTCGCACCGAGCGACGCGGCGTTGTTCACAACCGATGGTCAACCGCAAATCTCCAATACCGGGATACTCACCTTCACGCCCGCCGCGAATGCCAACGGCACGGCACAAGTGCGAGTGATCGCGGTCGATTCCGAGGGAGCTCAAAGTGCGGCTGTGACGCTGGACATCGTGGTGACGGCTGTCAACGACTTCCCCGTTCCCGTCGGTGACCAACTCGATCCGACGACCGAGGATGCCGTACTGACGATCCCCGCCGCTCGCTTGCTCGCCAACGACATCGACGCGGATCTTAACGACGCCATTCCCGACGAGTTGCAATTGTCAATGCCGTTGGTCCAACGTAGTTTGCGGGGAGCCGTCGTGCGGTACGATCCGACGACTGGCATTGTCACCTACGACCCCACCGAATCGCGGGAACTGCAAGCCCTGCGTCCCGATTCGCCACCGCTAGCCGATTCGTTTAGCTACGCCGTTACGGACAAGGCGGGACGCAGTGTCACGCCGAACCGCGTCAGCAACAGTGTGCTGGTCACGGTCAATGTCTCCGGCGTCAACGACGCGCCGATCGTGAGGCCCGATAAGCCCACCCTCAGTCCGACCGGACCGACCACCATCGATGTCCTCGCCAATGATGAAGATATCGACGGTACCATCGTCCCGAGCACGCTGAAGATTACCAGCCAACCGGCGTTCGGCAGCCTGACGGTCGATGAAAATACCGGAACGATTGTCTACACGCCGTTCACCAGTTCCCCGGGCGCAGATGAATTCCGATACACCGTCGAAGATGATCTAGGCGCGATCAGCGAAGAAGGACGCGTGGAAATCAGTCCGAACGACGCTCCGATCGTCCGAGACGACGCCAGCGTCGCGTACGTAGGTGAATCGATTATCATCCGGATTCTCGACAATGACCTCGATACCGATCCGCTCGACGATTTTGATTTAACCAGTGTGCAAATTGAATCGGGGCCGGCAGCCGGAAACGCCACCCCGTTGCCCGACGGCACCGTGCGATACACACCTACGGTTGGATTTACCGGTCGAGATTCGTTCGACTACACCGTCGCCGACACCCGTGGTCGACGCAGTGGCATCGCAACGGTCAGTATCCAGGTCGTCGCCAGCCGTCTGCAGAATCCAGATGTGCGACACGACGTCAACGATGACGGATTCGTTTCGGCACTCGATGCCTTGCTGATCATCAACTTTTTGAATCGGCACTCCGACGCCGTGGCGTCCGGAGCGACCATCCCGACGGCCGAGAACTTGATCGTCGACGTTGATGACCCCGTGCCACCGGCTACGTATCTTTCGTCGGATGGTCGCACGTACGGGGCTGGTTACTTCGACGTTTCAGGTAACCGCTTCATCTCCGAACTCGACGTCTTGCAGGTGATCAACGAACTGAACCGCCGCGATACGTCCGGTGGATCGAGCGAACCGTTGGCCACCGCGAGTTCGGCGTTGCCGCAGGCCGCCAGCGGTGAGCCCCTGGCGGTGACACCAATGAATCTGCCGACCACGCCAAATCTCATCGCTGATGATGTCGCTGCCGCTCCGGTGGACGTCTTCGACAGCGAAGACGAGTGGGTCGACACGAGTGTGCCGATGAGCATCGACACCGATACCCTGGACCGGCTCGTCTCGGCCCAGCAAAGGGACGAGGATGCGAAGGAAGACTCCGACCTATCCGCCGCCATCGACGCCGCGATGTCACGGCTACTCTAAGTAGCAGCGTCTCGCCGAGACGCTGAATCGAGCATTTCAATCGACGTCACGAGACCGTGAACCTCGTCCACTGTTTCGTGTCGCTCCAGCAGGTTATCTTACCGGCTCGTGGCTACGGATTACCGCACCGCGCGCCATTTCTGCCCGATAAAACGGGCCGAAAATGAGCACCCGCACCGGCTTCCCGCCGTGCGCCCAGGTGGTGGAATTGGCAGACACAGAGGATTTAAAATCCCCCGGCCCGGTAGGGCCTTGCGGGTTCGAGTCCCGCCCTGGGTACTGGCACGGTCTCGCACCAAGCCGCGACGTGTCGCCTACCCCACGCTCTTTCCACGCAATGACGGCCAAACGCGAGATTGAATCACCGATGTCTCGTGGCACGACGCAATCGAGTGAATCAAAAAAATGGCAAAGACGGCGAAAACGAATTCCAAACAGGTTGTCGATTATCCAGTGAGCAGTTTGCGTTTCAGCCGCTTGGGACGTCGATTTTATTAGTGAAGTTAAGTGAACTGGCAATCATAGCCCGGAGCGGCGGTACATGAATTGCCGGTGGCGTGAGCCACCGGAGACTAAGCCGTTCGCAGTTCAGCCCAGCGGGCGACACATTTCATGACGCGTTATCACTGTTGACCCAGGATGAAATCGGGGTTGAGCGTGGAAT
This sequence comes from Rhodopirellula sp., assembly GCA_041688415.1. Taxonomy (GTDB): domain Bacteria; phylum Planctomycetota; class Planctomycetia; order Pirellulales; family Pirellulaceae; genus Rhodopirellula. Next base: position 9,643 of record JBDNIG010000692.1, read on the forward strand.
ACTGGGGGTGATTTGTGTCGCCCGCTGGGCTTGCATTTCCCAAGCAGTTCGGACCGGCGGCTGACGCCGCCGGCAGTTCCTATGTCGCCCTCTGGGCTGGTTGCCCATTGCGAACACTCGTTGGGTCGATAGCAAATCGGCAAATTGAGATATACAGAACGACTCTCGCCAAGCTGCAGATCATGCCCCAAATCCTGCAGTAATTAAATCGACGTCCCTCGCGGCTCTCGTGGCCGCACGGTTGCGTGGGCTGACGCCCACGGCTAAATGCTGGCATCGCTTCGCGATTCGGTTAGCGGCGATAGCCGCGGTAGCACTTAGCTGCGGGCGTCAGACCGTCCAAGATTTTCGTCTCCTGTCGCATTCCAACAAACAGTTGTCACCGGAAGCTCGCTGGCCGATCATCTCAGGCAACGCGAAACAGTCCACCGTCAGCACGATGGTCTGGACAGACGCCACTCAGTGAACTCCTGTCTCGAAGGCACACCCAGCGTTGTTTGAGTGCAACCCCAAGAACCTCATCGTGCTTAGAGAACGCGGGCGAAATGCTGGCCGCCAAGTTCTATGAACATCTGCGGCGAAGCCGCACAGGGCGACTTTGCGGAGACGTGGGGCATTGTCCGAAGACCGACCAGGGATCCTCCCCCCCCGTACAGACTATGATAGGCTTGGCAAAGCAAGGCAGAACCGAATGCCACACCAGCAGCCGCGTGATCCCAAGCAAACCGAATGCGTCAAGGCAAGTCAGGCCGCAGAAATTCGGGGTGTTGCGTAAACGTCACTGCGAAGTCGAGCAGAGCGAGCTGGCGTTCCGATGCGTCACAATCCGATGAACCGGTATCGGTTGTTCCGACGCGAAAACTTCGACAACTTCCTGGAACGAATCGAACCAGCACGGACGCCAAAGAAGAAGTAGGTCGAGACAACATCATCATGAGAATTCTGCCCAACATCGGAAACGAACGCGTTGTCGATTCGCTGCAAAGCTGCGGATCCAAGGATGCGTCATTCTCTATGGCGACAACGGAGTTTTCGTTGTTTGCGTTTTCCGAAATGCGTGACTGGTTGGCCAAGCTAAGGACATGTCGCATCGTTTTGCCCGAGGGTGCTGATCTTGGATTGTTGGGGAGCGAAGACGATCGGACACGACGAAATGCGCTTAACGCTGCGTCTCTCGCGTCTGCCTGTCATGCGTGGATGGAAAAGAACGCGATGGTTCGGACCGCCGCTGCATCGCTTTCCCAGTGTGTGCTTAGCGTTTCAACGCCCGACCAAAACGAGATCGCGTTGGCTGGCGATTGCCCTTTTTCGACGAGTGGATTGGGTGTCACGTCAGGGAGCCGATTCAGTCTGATCCAAGCATCTGAGAGCAACGCCGAAGCTCAGATGTTGGCCAAGTGGTTTGATGGAATTTGGAATGGCAGTGCAGCAGGTGAAAGCGGCAAGCAGCAATTTCTGGAATCGCTACAGCAGTTGTTCGAGCCCAAGGCTCCGTCGCTCGCCTACTATTTGACCCTCTTTCACGTCTTTCGCGACCGTGGCCAAGAACTCGACGAAGACAAAATCGTTCGCAGCGCAACCGGCATCCGCGACACGTCGGTCTGGAAAAAACTCTACAAATTCCAACGTGACGGCGTCGTTGGAGCGATCGACAAGTTGGAACGGTTCGGTGGCTGCATCCTGGCAGATAGCGTCGGGCTGGGAAAAACCTTTGAAGCCCTCGCCGTCATCAAATATTTCGAGCTTCGCAATGACCGCGTGCTAGTCCTCGTTCCCAAACGTCTGCGGGACAACTGGACGCTTTACAAAGCAAACGACAAGCGAAACATCCTGTCGACCGACCGTTTCAACTACGACGTTCTCAACCACACCGATCTTTCCCGCGATCGGGGTCTGTCCGGCGATATCGACTTGGCCCACACCAACTGGGGTAACTACGACCTGGTTGTCATCGACGAATCGCACAACTTCCGCAACAAGAAGACGCCGCGTGCCGGTGGGGAAACCCGTTACGACCGCCTGATGCGCCGGATCATTCGCGAAGGCGTCAAAACCCGCGTTCTGATGTTATCGGCCACGCCCGTCAACAATCGGATGACCGACCTGCGAAACCAGATCGCGTTCGCCACCGAAGGCGAAGACGATGCGCTTGCCGAACACGGTATCGAAAGCATCCAAGCAACGACCCGCAACGCGCAAAAACAGTTCAACCGCTGGCTGCAACTGGAAGACGCCGACCGCAAGCCCGTCACACTGATGGAGATGTTGGGATTCGACTACTTCTCCCTGCTCGACTTGCTGACGATTGCCCGTTCGCGGAAGCATATCGAGAAGTACTACGGGACCAGCGAGACCGGTCGTTTCCCCGAACGTCTCAAACCGATCAACATTAAGTCCGACGTAGACGTTTTAAACCGTAGCGGAAGTCGCCAAGACTTTCGGCCTTTACCAACCCGTGGCGTAAGCGAGGATCTGCCGAAACTTTTGGCGGGTTCCGCTACCGCCTTTTCGAGCATCGGCGAGATCAACAGTGAGATTCGCCGCTTGAACTTGGCTGCCTATGCACCGCTGCGCTACGTGCTATCGAGCAAGCAGGAGGCGTACGACGAGAAGTACAGCACCCAAATTCGCGGCGGCGAAAGCTTCTTCCGTCAAGTCGACCGCGAAGAGAGCCTCGTGCATTTGCTTCGTATCAACGTGCTTAAACGCATGGAAAGCTCCGTCGCATCGTTCTCGCTCACGCTCGGTCGGCAATTGGCCGACGTGGAGCGAACGCTGGCTAGGATCGAAAGCCATGCGGCCGAACAAGAGGACAACGATTCATTTGAGGAACTTGATATCGCCGACGTTGACCTTGACGATCCGGCCGTCGAAAGCCTGTTGGTCGGACGCAAGATCAAGGTCTTGCTGCATGACGTCGACCTGATTCGCTGGAAACAAGACTTGGTCGAAGATCGAAACCGATTGGCGACCATGCACTCGATCGCTCGTGAGATCGATGCGCCGCGCGACGCAAAGCTGCAAGACTTGAAACAGATCATCGTCACAAAAGTGCGACACCCGATCAACGCTGACAACTGCAAAATCTTGATCTTCACCGCGTTCGCCGACACCGCGAATTATCTGTTCGATAGCGTTTCTGGTTGGGCCAAAGATACCCTTGGAATTGAAAGTGCCCTCGTTACGGGGTCGGGTCGCAATCAAACCACTATCCCCGGAATGCACCGGGATCTTGCCAGCGTCCTGACCGCGTTCGCGCCCCGAGCGAAAGAGCGTCCGGAGGAACTGGCCGGCGAAGGCGAGATCGAACTCTTGTTCGCCACCGATTGCATCAGCGAAGGCCAGAACCTGCAAGATTGCGACTTCCTGATCAACTATGACATCCACTGGAACCCCGTCCGCATTATCCAGCGTTTCGGCCGAATTGACCGCATTGGATCGCCCAACGAAAGCATTCAGTTGGTCAACTTCTGGCCCAATATGGAATTAGAGGAATACATCAACCTGGAACAACGCGTCAGTGGCCGGATGGTGTTACTGGACATCTCGGCGACAGGGGAAGAGAACCTGATTGAGCAACAATCGGGCAACCAGATGAACGACCTGGAATATCGCCGCAAACAATTGCTGAAATTGCAGGACGCTGTCATCGACATGGAAGATCTCTCCAGCGGATTGTCCATCGCCGACCTGACGCTCAGCGACTTTCGCATCGACCTTGCCGAATTCGCGCGAGACCACCGTGAATTGCTAGGACAGCTTCCGTGGGGCACGTTCGCAGTCACGTACAACACCGAAGAAGCCGCCTCCATCCCGCCCGGAACGATTTTCTGCTTACGAGCCGTCGGTGAATCGGCTACGAAAGCGATCGAGCCGGGATATCCGCTCGCGCCGCACTATTTGGTTCATGTGGGTGAAGATGGATCGACCGTCCTGCCATTCACCCAGGCCCGACAGGTTCTCGATTCAATGCGGCGATTGACTATCGGACGCGACCTACCTGATTCGGGTGCGATCAAAAAGTTTTACTCCATCACACGACGCGGCGTTGACATGTCCAGCGTTCAATCGCAGTTGTCGGCCGCGGTCGCTTCCATCGTCGGCAAGAGTGCTCAGCGAGCGGTTGAGAGCCTGTTCACGTCCGGTGGCACACACGCTGGACAAGGCGACTTCGCGGGCATCGAGGATTTTGAGGTCGTCGCGTTCTTGGTCGTGATCGCCGAAACACCAGCCCGGAACGAAAATGAGTGTCTCGACTCAATCCAGAGTGCGAGCGAGGAGGCTCCGTCAAAATGAACCCGCCGCCCGAATTTAGTCTCACAATCCAGAGTCACGATGAGTCGTGGGTAGCTCTCCAAGTCGAGCCATTCGACGACGCTCAGTTGCCCTGGCTGTCGGGAGTGTGGAAACGCTTGGCCGCTGTTTACCGACGAGATAACAGGTATCCTGGGACCAACGCCCCGTGGACCTCACAACGACCGAAAACTGACTTACCTGGAAATCATCGCCGACGGTGGGCTTGAAATACTGGAGGATTATCGAAATGACGAAAACTGATCCCTCCAGCTTCGCTCCGCGATGGTTTCGAAATGCCGACGAGCAAACGCGAGCCACGCTGGCCGACACAGGCCTGCTTGGCGTTCCCTCGCCCCAGTCGCCTCAGATCATCACACGGCTATTGCCCAACGATGGTGGGCATACTCTTGCCGCGTCGGTCGTCGCAAAAGTCATTGAGTTGACTCAGCGTTTGGCAAATTATGCTGCCCACGACATTGTCGCTGGGACGAATCCAAACTTCGCTGACATGCGTTCGATTCCCGCCGACGTCCAAGCGTTCAGTCGACTCGCGATTGAACCGTTTCAAGAAGCTGAATTGATCGACGAGGATCAATAGCGGTTGCCATGAATGAAATCGAAGCCTTCATGACTCACATTGGCCTACCCCAGTCTGCGCGTGTCGACCGAGTCGTTGCCAAAAAACTGCTTGTCGAGAACGGTGCCCCTACGCCTGCGGATCGAAAAGCGATCAATACCGGCATCGACAAAATTCAATGGCTCGCAGCACTGAAGCCGTCGGGTATCGGTGTCCCCGAATACCGAGACGGAACACACCATTACATCGAGATCGCGATCGTGGCGATGATGCTTCGTACGGATGCAAAGCTGGTTCGATTGGCGCAGTTGTTGCACCGAGCGATTCCGTATCCGGTCCTTTTAATCTGTAGCGGAAGTCGCCAAGACTTTCGGCCCACTGGAAACCCGAAACTCTCGGCGAGTTCCGCTACGGACGGGCTTCATATTTCAGTTGCGGAAAAACGACTCTCGGAACGTCAAGCGGACAAAACCGTATTGGAAGCGGGAGTTACCGGCGCGTGGCTCCCTGCCGACACCGAAGTGCCTGACGCATTTTCATTGGCGAGCCAACCAAACTTGAATCTTCGAGCGTTGTATCAAGGTTGGCGAAGCGTCATCGAGGCCATCCAAGCATCGGCCATTTCCGGACGGTTTGAGATGCTTCGTGAGCCGGAGGCCGCTTACATTCGCCGCAACGCGATCGAGCGGCACAATGCCCTGGTTTCAGAAATCGCCGGTCTGCGCGCGTTAGCGACGAAAGAACGTCAGGTGGCAGGCCGGGTGGAACTGAACCTAAACATCAAACAACTCCAAACCGAACTCCAACAAGCCAAGAATAAATTGTAGCGGAACTCGCCAAGAGTTTCGGCCTGCATCCACTCATCACAGGAATTCGTTGCAATTTGCGAGACAAAGACTCATGGACACCCCACACAAGCAACGCTTATCGCGACTCGAGCAAGAGTACTACCGAGGACTCGCGTGGGTTCATTGGATTCTCACCATCGAAGATCGCAGGACGGGTTGGCTCGAATCAAGATTCCACTACAAGTTCCGCGAAGTGCTTGCTCACGCCGCGTTTCGTTACCAGTTTGCTTGCCCGATCTATTGCCTGATGCCAGATTATTTACATATGCTCTGGTGCGGCCTAAGCGAGGGGACACAAGCACCCGTAGCGGAAGTCGCCAAGACTTTCGGCCTCTTGGAATTACAGCAATCGCCGCCGAAAGTCTTGGCGACTTCCGCTACTGATCAATTAACTGCCATGAAGACGTTTCGCAAGGATACGAACGAATGTTTGAAGAAGATCGGCTACGAGTTCCATCGTCAACCTTACGACCATGTTTTGAGAGAGAAGGAATGCAATAAACATGCTATCGAAGACGTCGCGGAATACATTGCACGGAATCCCGAACGAAAAAAGTTAGTTGCAGTCGATGATTTCGCCAAGTATTCATTTACGGGTTGTCTCGTTCCCGGTTACCCCAACTTGAAATTGTTTCAGATCGACAGTTGGGATCGCATTTGGCGAACTCTATCGTTTTTAAAAAGGACCGAGTGCTTTCGCAGGTCCGATCCGAAGCATACACAATCACCCAACAACCCGTAGCGGAACTCGCCAAGAGTTTCGGTCGCGGAAACTCACGCCGACCTGCCGAAAGTCTTGGCGACTTCCGCTACCTCACTGCCGAAAGTCTTGGCGACTTCCGCTACGATAGGAATGAACATCATGGAAAAGATCACCGCCGACGATCCGATTGCACAGAGTGCCGACATTGTCTCCGACAACATCTCGCAGCTCGCCGAGCTATTCCCGGAGGCAATCACCGAGGGCAAGATCGACTTTGACGTCCTCAAGCAATTGCTTGGCGGAGCGGTGGACGAGCGTGACGAACGCTACGGGCTGAACTGGCATGGCAAGCGACGTGCGAGACAACTCGCCCTCACGCCCAGCCTCGGCACCCTGCGTCCCTGCCCCGAAGAGAGCGTCGACTGGGACACCACGCAGAACTTGATGATCGAAGGCGACAACTTGGAAGTGCTCAAGCTGTTGCAGAAAAGCTATTCGGGGAAGGTCAAACTCATCTATATCGACCCGCCGTACAACACAGGGCATGATTTTGTCTATCCAGATAATTTTCGAGATGGCATCCAGAACTACTTGGCACTGACGGGGCAGAGAGATCTGGACGCAAAAACAACAACAAATAGTGAATCGAGTGGACGGTTCCATACGCAGTGGTTAAATATGATTTATCCCAGACTGAAAGCGGCCAAGAACCTTCTTCGTGAGGATGGTGTAATTTGCATATCGATCGACGATGTTGAGCAAGCATCTCTCAAACATCTTTGCGCTGACATCTTTGGAGAAGAAAATTATGTCGCAACAATCGTTTGGCAAAAACGGTATGTTTCGAACGTAACGGCCAAGTGGCTTTCTGACATGCATGATTTCGTTTTAGTTTATGCGAAAGATCGCGACAAAGTTGCGACCAATGACTGGGATCGAACTGCCGAACAGTTGAAAGCATATAAAAACCCCGACAACGATCCAAGAGGTGTTTGGCGTGCTCAAGATTTGTCCGCAAGCAAGCCTTACAGCGCTGGGATGTTCGATATCATTGGACCAAAAGGTGAAACCTTCTCGCCACCACCAAACCGCTATTGGAGATGCAATCGCCAACAATTTGATAACTGGAGAGACGACAATCGCATTTGGTGGGGCGTTAGCAATGACGCTAGGCCAATGCTCAAGGCATTCCTCGAGGAATCCCAGAACGGCGTCAAGCCGCACACGTGGTGGGACCACAAATTTGCGGGCCACAACAAAGAAGCGACGCTGGAGTTGAAGAAATTATTTGATGGCGACTCTCCGTTTGACACCCCCAAACCGGTAAAGCTAACAACGCGGCTACTTGAGCTGTTTTGCTCAGGCGATCAAATCGTAATGGATTTCTTTGCGGGATCCGGACCGCTGGCACAATCTGCCATGCAATTCGGTTCCGAGAAAGAGAAGAGCCTTCGCTACATTGCTATCCAGATTCCTGAGCCTGCGGATCGCAAAGACTACATGACAATCGCTGAAATATGCAAGGAACGTTTACGGCGTGTTGGACGGTCGATCCGCAGCGAGTTGAAAGGAAGTTCGTCCGATCTCGGCTTCCGGGTCTTCAAGCTCGATGCCAGCAACATCGAGACTTGGGATCCAAACCGCGACGACCTTGACGCTTCGCTGGAAGACCACGTCGACCACGTCAAGGAAGATCGCAGCGACAATGACGTGCTGTACGAATTGCTGCTCAAGTTGGGGTTAGACTTATGTGTGCCCATCGAGCAGCGAACCGTAGCGGAACTCGCCAAGAGTTTCGGCGGCGCTAGGAAAGACGCGGAAGGGCCGAAAGACTTGGCGTCTTCCGCTACGTTGACCGTCCATTCGATCGGTGCGGGCGTTCTCTTCGCTTGCCTGGACAAAGCGATCACGTCGGATGACGTCGAGCCGCTGGCTCACGGAATTGTCGATTGGCACAATGAGCTCGCACCAGCGGGCGACAGCACTGTGGTCTTCCGTGACAGCGCGTTCGGTACCGAGGACAAGGATCGCGACGTCGTCAAAACCAACCTGTCGGCCATCCTGCAACAACACGGACTCAAAAACGTCCGCAGTTTGTGACTCACCCGTAGCGGAACTCGCCAAGAGTTTCGACGCCGTATTCCCTACCCACCCCCACGCCGAATGTCGCGATGACGTCCGCTAAATGAAACCGAGGAACCGACCATGGCAAAACGAGATCTGACGACTTCGGCGATCGATCGACAAAACATTCTGAACAACGAACTGGCGATTTCCGAAATTGAGACCGCGATCGGGATCACGGGCATCCCATTCGAAGGCGGAACGGTGGTTTTGAAGGAACAAGTCGCCTCTTTCCTGGGGGTAACGTTGCGAACGGTCGAGAATTATCTGGAGCGTCATGAGCAGGAATTGGCTCAAAATGGCTACGAGGTCATTCGCGGTAAACGCTTGCAGGCACTGAAGTTAGAGATTTCATCATCGGATGTTCCCGAAAGCATTTTCGGGAACATCGGGAAGGCCCCCCGAATCGCTATTTTGCCCTTTCGGGCGTTCCTCAACCTAGCCATGGTGGTTTCCGAAAGCGATCGAGCTAAAAAACTCCGCCAGGTGATTCTCGATGTCGTGATTGACTCGATTAATCAGAGAACTGGGGGTCAGACCAAGTATATCAACCAACGGGACGAGGAATTTCTGGAATCCTGGTTTCAGGAAGCAGACTACCGAAAGGAGTTCACCGCCGCGCTGAACGAATGCGTCGCACTCGGGAAAATCAAATTTCCGATGTACACCGATCGCATTTACATCAGCATCTTCCGTGAGAAGGCGAACGAGTACAAGACGATTTTGAAGCTCAGCAACCGCGAACGGATGCGTGACACTTTGTACTCCGAAATACTCGATCTGATCGCATCGTACGAATGCGGCATGGCTGTTGAAATTCGATCGAAAAGCGAGAGTCTCGAACGCAAATTGAATGAAGACGAGGTGGAGGAGTTATTCGTCAGGTTCGAGTCCGGCGCTCATTGGCCGCCCTTGATCGAGAAGGCCCGAACGAAAATGGCGAGTCGCGATCTGGCTTTTCGTGATGCTCTCCATCTTCAGTTGAAAGAATACATCACACCGTTGCAGCGAGAGGAATTTGATCGGTTCCTGGGAGAGAAAAGCAAAGAGCTTGCCGATCGACTGGAAGAGGCGAAGGACGTTATGAAACGATTGAAGGAGCGAGAATGACCGCGACCTTCATTTACATGACGATCGAACAGGCTGTCGACGTTCATGCCAAAACCGTAGAGGTGAGTGGTGGTGGGACTTTGGGGCAGATCAACATCGGCCAACTCGAAGGTGTTCTGTCACATATCCAGAACGACGACTACTACCCAACCTTCGATGGGAAGCTCACCCACCTTTTCTTCTGCGCGTGCAAATTCCACTGTTTCGCTGATGGAAATAAACGTATCGCGATCACGCTTTGCGCTCAAATGCTACTGCTCAACGGCTATCTCGGTTCCGTCAAAGAATTCATTCTGGAATCTGAAAACATCAGCAACCACGTCGCTGCGGGACGAATCGAAAAGGATCTACTGGGGCGTTGGATGCTCGCGATACTGCAAGGCAAACTCGAAGATGAAACGCTGAAGCTGGAGATACTCGACGCAATCACCACGGACGAACCATGAAATTCCACTTTGAACCCGACCTCGACTATCAGCTCGCCGCGATTGAATCGGTTTGCGATCTGTTTCGCGGGCAGGAAATCTGTCGCACCGAATTCACCGTCAAACCCGACCCGAGCGACAAGCAGATGCGATTGCTCTATGCCAAGGATGATCTGGGCATCGGGAACCGTCTGACGCTGCTGGATGACGAACTGCTGGAAAACCTGCACGACATCCAGCTCCGCAACGGTGTCCGGCCCTCCGCTGATCTGAGCAGCGGTGATTTTACCGTTGAAATGGAAACGGGAACTGGTAAGACGTACGTCTACCTGCGTACCATCTTCGAGCTGAATCGTCGCTACGGATTCACCAAGTTCGTGATCGTCGTTCCATCGTTGGCGATCAAGGAGGGCGTCAACAAGTCGATCGACATGATGGCCGAACACTTTCGCACGCTCTATTCCGGTGAACCGTTCGAGTGGTTCCAATACGACGGCGGCAAGCCGGGAGCAGTCCGCAACTTTGCCACCAGCCCGCAAATCCAAATCATGGTGGTGACCGTCGGTGCGATCAACAAAAAGGACGTCAACAATCTGTACAAGGATTCGGAGAAGACGGGCGGTTACAAACCGATCGAACTGATCCGCGACACGCGTCCCATCGTCATTGTGGATGAACCACAGAGCGTCGACGGCGGCCTGAGCGGCAAAGGCAAGGATGCTCTCGAATCCATGAACCCGATGTGTACGCTGCGTTATTCGGCAACTCACGTCGACAAGCACCACATGGTCTATCGTCTCGACGCCGTCGATGCATACGAGCAAAAGCTGGTCAAGCAGATCGAAATTGCGTCGGCAGGCGTCGAGGGCGGTTTCAACAAACCCTACGTCAAACTGCTCTCTGTCAACAGCGCTCGCGGCGTCATCACGGCAAAAATCGAGACCGATGTTCAAAAGGGTGGCAAGGTCCAGCGAAAGGCACTGACGGTCCACGACAGCGACGACCTGGAACAAGCCACTGGCCGCGCGATCTACGAGAATTTCCGTATTGGGGAAATATCGACGAAGACGGGAAGCCAGTTCATGGAGTTAAAGGTGCCCGGAACCGTAGCGGAACTCGCCAAGAGTTTCGGCGACGATGGGGCGAATGGCGTGCGAGCCGAAAGTGCTGTTGACTTCCGCTACCGTGGTGGCGAAGTGTTTCTTCAAGTCGGAGAAGCCTACGGTGACGTAGAACCGATGGCGTTGCAACGCGAAATGATCCGGCGAACGATCAAGGAACATCTCGACAAAGAGATTCGCCTGGCCCCGCACGGCATCAAAATTCTGAGCCTATTCTTCATCGACGCCGTCGATCACTACCGCAAGTACGACGAAGACGGAAACCCGATCAAGGGCGTGTACGCTGAGATATTCGAGGAAGAGTATCGTCGTTTAGCTCGCCATCCCGATTATCAAACTCTTTTCAAAGGCGTCGACATCACGACGGCCGCCGACGAAGTTCATAACGGGTACTTTAGTCGTGACAAGAAGGGCAAGTCCGTTGATACCTCCGAAAAAAATCAGACCGGCCGCGACAACGCACAGCGGGCCTACAAGCTGATCATGCAGAAAAAAGAGGAACTGCTCAGTTTTGAAACGCCGTTGAAGTTCATTTTCTCGCACTCCGCGCTCAAGGAAGGCTGGGACAACCCGAACGTGTTTCAAATCTGTGCCCTACGAGAAATCGGCACGGAGCGTGAACGTCGACAGACTCTCGGTCGGGGATTGCGATTGTGCGTGAATCAAAATGGTGAACGATTACGAGGCTTTGACGTCAACACACTGACAGTGATCGCGACGGAGAGCTACGAGCAATACGCAGAAAACCTGCAACAAGAAATTGAGGAGGACACCGGAATCCGGTTCGGTATCGTCGAAGAGCACCAGTTCGCGGGCGTCCGAGTCGCGGATGACCAAGGTAACGTCGCGCCATTGGGCTTTGATCAATCCAAAAGTCTGTGGCAGTATTTGAAGGCTGAGGAGTTCATCAATGCGAAGGGAAAGATTCAGGACACGCTGCGAACGGCACTCAGAGACGAAACGCTTGTTTTACCGCCTGAGTTTCGTGGCCAGCACGTTCAGGTCCGTGATATTCTAGCCAAGCTTGCCGGGCGGTTAGAAGTCAAGGACGCCGACGATCGCAAGCCGATCCGTCCGAGTCGAGCCGTCTTGGCCGGCCCCGAGTTCAAAGAATTGTGGGACCGCATCAAACACAAAACGACCTATCGGGTTCAGTTCGACAATGAAGATTTGATCAAAACCTGCATCACGGCGATTGATCATGCGCCGCCGATCGGCAAGACAAGATTGCAATGGCGAAAAGCGGACCTGGCCATAGGCCGCGCCGGCGTTGCCGCAACTGAAACCGCTCAATCTCCCCCAGTTGTGTTGGATGAAAGCGAAATCGACTGGCCAGACCTGATCACCGATTTGCAAGATCGCACTCAGCTAACACGGCGAACAATCGTCCGCGTTCTTCGTGAAAGCGAACGGCTAAACGACTTCAAGCGAAACCCGCAGCAGTTCATCGAATTGGCCGGGGAAGCGATCAACAAAGCGAAACGCTTGGCAATCACCGACGGCATTCGCTACCAGCGTCTGGGCGACGAAGTGTACTACGCCCAAGAGTTATTCGAGCAGGAAGAACTCACTGGATACATGAAAAACATGGTGGCGTCGAAGAAGGGCGTTTACGAATACGTTGTTTACGACTCCGGCACAGAAAAGGATTTCGCAAGCGATCTCGACAAAAACGAAGCGGTAAAGGTCTACGCCAAGCTGCCGGGTTGGTTCCGCGTCCCAACGCCCTTAGGAACCTACAATCCGGACTGGGCCGTTCTGGTCGAGAAAGACGGTGCAGAACGGTTGTACTTCGTCGTCGAAACCAAGAGCGACCTTTTCGAGGACGCCGTCCGCGAAAAAGAGAACGCCAAGATCAAGTGCGGCACCGCCCACTTCAAAGCACTCTCGGTCGGCGAATCAACAGTCAAGTACACGCGTGCGATGACAGTGAATGATTTGTTCCAGTAGATCTAGAACGCAAAAAATAAACCCATCACTATAATGTTAAAAACATGTCAATGTTAGCGAACAAGCTCGCGCGCGCTCTAGAGTTCACGACAGAAGAGCACAATGAAGTATTTGAACGCTTTGCCAACTCCTTTCTCTTGCCCGACTATCCTGAGCTTGAGGGTTTGGGGGCTAAGAAGGACAAGGGCATGGATGCTCGCATCGTTGCAGTTGACGGCCGAAACGAAATTGTTATTCAGTCTTGCGTTTCTCCAGCGAAGACCGCAAGGACTAAAGTACTGGCAACATGGGGGAAGCTTCACGAGAATCCCCCGCATACGCTCGTCTATTGCACACCTTCGAAAATCGGATTGTCGTTGGACGTAACCAAAAAAGAGCTTCGAACTGCGAGAGTAAGCCTTCAGGTTTGTGACGCAACTTGGTTCGTTGAGCGAGTTCACTCAACCGAAAGCCGATCGCGTCTTTCTGACAGCTTCTCGCAGCAGATCCTCCACCCGCTTCTCGAAGACTTGCAACCTAGTAAGTTGTACTCAGAAGTGCTATCTGATTTGGAAGAAATGCAGATAATTAGATACTTGGAACTGCATAGCCGAGACAGGCAGCAAGGTCGAAATCTGACGAAAACGATTTTCGAGGCGTTTGTACTTGGCGATTTGCACGAGACAAGCTCTGGATGTGGTCTCACTCAGGCAGGCATACTTGAGAACATTTGCCGGCTGTTCCCTGAAGGGCATCATTCTCGCATCCATCAAATCGTCCCTCCGCGCCTACTGGATCTCAAGAAAAAAGGTGATGTAGTGATAGATAAAGCGGGACATATTGTTCTTTCGGAATCGATGAAAACCAAACTCCAGGCTAAGATAATTTCCGCCACGGAGAGTGAGTTGATGTTTCGGGCAAACATATCACGAGTGGTCAGACAAGTTTGCGAGGAAAACGAAATCGACTACGCATTCAATGCCAAAGAATTAGAACACTTTGTTCACAGTTGCATTTTGTGGTACATGCGTGAACAAGGAAGGCAGATTCAAAACCCGATAGCGAATCTTGTTAATATACTGAATACGGAGGAACTCGTAACTCAATTTTTAAAGATGGAGAAACCGTCTCTCGCAATGGAGGAAATCCAAATTATGGACATTGCTCCATCGGCGATATTTCAACTCGTCTCAAGCGGTGATTCGGACATTCTTTCGTACTTGCGTTCTAAGTCCGATATCTTCGTGGCGCAGGCTTTCTTGCAGTCAACGCCAGATATCCAGAAGGCTTGCAAGAAGTTGTTCGGACGAGATGTAATCTACGTTGACACGACTGCAATCATTCATTGTACGGCGGAATTGTACGATCAGGATTCACCAAAGTTTTTAATGAAAACCTTGGAGACGGCAAGGAACCTTGGGATTCGCATCAAGACTTTCCGGCCGTTTATGGAAGAATTTGTTGCTCATCTACGAGGCCCGGTGTTGCTTGAATGGCAGAATCATCTGAGAGATGCAAGTGCTCAACAGCAAGAGGCAAGACTGGAGGTGTCCCCGAGGCTTATTGAGGTGTTTGTACGATCCGGAAGCATGGGTGGACCAACCATTGAGCAAATCGTTTCCGAAATTCTCGGTGATAGTAACCAAAACCAAAACGCAACTGACTTTATCCAGCACGAGTTCGGTATTGCCGTCGAAGACATCCCCAAGGGATTCGACAAGGAGGAACATGCAGAATGGGAACTCGTTTTTGGTCATTGGCTCGAACAGAAAAGAAGATACGGCGTGATGGACGAACAGCGTTTTGAACTGTTGGTCCGTAATGATGTCAACGCATACACGGCGGTGAAGCGACTTCGTCGTTCCATAAAAGTAGAAGGCACGGACTACGGATTCAAAATCTGGCTACTGACAATGGATCGAATGTACTGGCGAATCGTCCGGAGCATTGGCAAAGAAAATGACTTCGTTTATCACGTGGCAATGAGCATGGATTACCTTGCCAATTTCATTGCCACACTTGCCTCACTTTCTCAGACAGTAGCTGATCCCGTTCACTTGCCGTCGACGTTGGTGTCGCAGGTCGGGGCCTATATCCCATCACAGCTAAGGGACGAGGTCGCTGGTGAGTTTGCCGCAATTGGCAGGAAAAGGTATGTAACACAGCGAAGAATCCGTGAGCTTGTTCGTGAAGCCAAGAGCAATGATTGGGATCTTGAAGCAGAAGAATCTTGACGTCTACTAGCAGTGCGGAAAAGGAAGATCAGTGACCGGCAGATTGAGCAGTAGACACAGTTCAGTGAGGGATAGCTGCGAGTTCGCCATTTCCGCGCCGCCTGAAACTTTCCACCTGCTGAGGAATTCGCTTAGTGTCAGACCCGGTGCCTGCTTCCGTTCGATTTAAGTGCGGGTTTGTCGCAAATTCCGGAGTGGCCTTTGTCCACCCAATCGCCTGGCCAGTATTGCAGTAGGCAAAACACAAGATGTACGGACGGATACCAACTAAGTCGCCGATTGGGAATGCACGAGGGTTCCGGGTCAAAAAACGAGCCGCTCCCGCCCAGCTCTTGGACTCCGATGCCGACCGCCTCCTGCCGTCTGCTCTGTGTCGCTACACCGCTCGCTGCCATGCCTCCCCCTCCTGCCTGCACGCCACCTTTGTTCTTGCGCGTCTTTGTCCTTGTGTTTCCCCGCCTCGTTGTGGACATGTATGGTCGCCCCCTCGCTCGTGATAGTGGCCGATGCTCGCTCTCAGTGTCAAAGTGAAAACCCGATTGCGGATTCGGTGCGAGTCGTTTGCCGCGATATCGTGATCCACGTACTGAGTGACGCTGCAAAGGTGACGCTGCCGGGTGATGGTCACCATTGCCTGATCGTTCTCTGCACGGTGCTATTGGCGTCTGTGCCGAACTCTGGCGTAATCATGTAGCATCTGGCCCTTCGGCGTCTTCGCTCAGCATCGACGCTCAGCGGGCGTTCTCGTGGCCCGTTGTGGGTTTTCTCGCGGCTAAGACTTTGGCGACTGCAATCAGATCAGCGCGGCTGGCCTCATCGAGAGATTGCCAGATCGTAAGCAATTCGGACCCAACGGAAGATTCGGGACACAAATGGGACACACCACCTCCAGAATCATCGTTTTCTCCAGTGTTTTCGACATTCCCCTCGTGATTTAAAACAATGACCCGCTTCATTACTGGGATTCGATTGCGTAGAGTGGGTCAAGGAGCCCAAGCGACGCCGACCCACCAAACGTATGTGTCCGGTTTTTCCAAGAAAATGGTGGGTCTGCATGGCTGACGCCATTTGACCCACCC
>JBDNIG010000693.1:0-3422 GCA_041688415.1 Rhodopirellula sp.
ACTTTGGCCGATCGAATCACCAACGGGTGCGAAGTAGTTGCGGTAGATCGTGCCGGCCCCGCACGCGATGGCGCACGCGGGGCCTTGAGTTGGGTCAGATTCGTAGATCCCAACACCACGTTCCGGCGTCACCGATGGGCCAGTCATTTCCAGCAAATTGAACTGCGAGGCGACTTGGAACATCGCGTCCGCATTGGCCGGATCGGCATGTAGCTCGCGAACGTCGCCGACGACTTCGCAGATCATCGAACGACCTGGAGGAACGTCCAACTCCGCGACCGCTTGCCGAAGCTCGAATAGTTGCGGCTTCTCCAGGCGGCCGAACGCGATCCGCTTGCCATCGGGACACACGATGCTGTCGCCGTCGATCCTAAGTTCCCGGCGAACCTGCTCGGGTGATTGTTCCTCTATTCCGGTGAGTTGTTGAAACCACGTCATGTGTTGCCTCTGTTGGTTTTTTATCCTGAAGAAAATATTCTAACCCACCGCGAAGGACTCCGGCATTGAACCAATCTGGCGAGTTCACCTATCCCAATACTGAGACGCCCGCCAAGCGAACCTATTGGGTGGTGCAAAACAAGTTGCTCGCCGGGGCATATCCGGGACAGCCGGATCCGGCGAAGCATTTTGCGAGATTGCAAGCTCTGTACGATGCGGGGATGCGAACCTTCATCAACTTGCAAGAGGAAAGCGAGACGAACAACGTCGGGGAACCGTTCGTCCGCTACGACGGGGATCTTCGCGAAATCGCCATGAAGCGAAACGACACGGTCTCGCACCTGCGGTTTCCCATTCCCGATGGCGGCACCCCGTCTGTCGATCGCATGCGATCCATCCTGGACGCGATCGACCTGTCGCTTACAGCAAATCGAGCCGTCTATGTGCATTGCTTCGGCGGCATGGGACGAACCGGAACAACCATTTGTTGTTGGCTGCTGCGGCACGGTTATGTCGCTCACAGCAACGTTCTTTCCGTGCTCACGCGGTTGCGGCAAGCTGACAAAGAGCGTGCGGATTGGAAGGCTCCCGAGAATGCCGATCAAAAATCATTCGTGCTAAATTGGGTCGAGTGATGTCGCGACGGCTCACTGTGCTCTTTGTTTGCAGCAAGAATCAATGGCGAAGTCCGACGGTAGAAGCGATCTATCGCAACGACGATCACATTTCGGTTCGCTCGCGAGGAACAGCGAGAGCGGCGATGCAATCGATTCGATCCAGCGACATCGTCTGGGCCGACACGATACTGGTGATGGAAGACAAGCACCGCCAGAGAATCCTGGCGGACTTTCCTCGCGAATCCAAGTTCAAACCAATGCATATTTTGGACATTCCCGACGACTATCGATTCATGGACGCCGAATTGGTGAAGCTGATCAAGTCGGCCACAGAGCCGATCATCGCTGCGATCCTGAGGAGCTGATTCTGATACCTGGTAGAACTAAATAACGCGTCGGCAATCGTATTTGCCTGCGCGCTGTGCCCCCAGTGCGACATTGTGCGGCGTGGGCGTCGCAGTACGCACGGACGCCCCCGATTCGACGCCAAAACGATCAAACGAAGCATCGCGATGAATCCGGTGGTGAATGTTTGTGGCAACAACATGGCCGAACCTTTGGTATGACGCTGCACTCTTCGCTGAGAGGCATCAAGAACGCTATATTGCATTTGGCTCGTCCGTGGGACTTTGGGGCAACTTCCGCATTAGCCTCTGAAGCTGAAGAGCTCGTTGTCTCATTTCACTCCCCGGACGAGTCATTCTTACTTTAACTTGCCATGGAATCCGTGAAGAACGCAACGCAAACCCGAGACGAACTCTACGCCGCTCAAAAAGAGGCGAGCGAACGCGAGGATCTGGTGATGTTCATTAACGCGTGTTTCGCTGCGACGGGGCAAACCGAATACTACTCAAGTCGTCGCTGCGGTCGTATTTCGATCGACTTTCTTCACAGCTACGTCCTGGCTAATTATCGCACCGTGTATCGAAGAGTCCTGGCAGCCGGCGTGAACGACTTCAATCGGGCTCGCATCGTGATGAAGCTTCTCGCGTCGGGTGCACCGACCGAAGAAGTCGATCGTCTTGAAGAAAGCAAGCTCATTTCGGAAACGCTTCGTAGCCTACCGGCCAATCGCGTTTTTGCATTGTTCGTTCGGTTGCGAGAATCGAAAACGAACAACCGTCGAACCCGTGCGGTGATCCGAGACTACCTGAAGTGGCGAACCAATCCCGCTTTTGACGCGGTAAAGTATCGAGGCAAACTCCGCATCGCTGCGCGTCATGCTCATGCTCGTCTGGACGAGGAAACCGGGCGGTTTCTGTTTTCGCTTAAGGAGCAAAAACGGTTCGACACGCCTTTGTATGATTCGTTTCTGCGCGCCCACTATGCGAAGCAAGCGGTTTATGAATTGCCGTACTCCGTCGCTGAAGGGTTCGCGGCGCGTCACAAAATTCCGCGGCAAGAGTTCATGCGGATGATCGAATCGCAGATGACGCACGCGGAAAAGCAACGTGCCCAGGTCTCTGCCGAACGGCTTGGCGTCGCCAAGCCAAACGTCGACTTGACTCGCACGCCACTTACCAAGTTGGCGATGTACGTGGTTTCCTTGCCACTGGAGGAACGACGGCATCGTGCGGCGGAATTGCACAAAGCTCTGCGGGCTTCTGCGATTCGAGCCTTGCGGAAGCGGCCAGTTCAATTGGGCAAGGTCGCTGCGGTGCTTGATCGCAGTCGGTCGACTTGGGGGTCGCGAGAGAAGCGGCGGCGTCCATTGGCAGTTGCGATTGCTGTTCACTATCTACTCGGCGAAAGCGCCAATCAGATGCGGACGTTTTGGACACCGTCTCAACACGATCCGGCAGATTGGATGACGATCGAAGATCCTGCATTTTTGGTGGAAGCTGGTGGACAAACGGATCTGGCAACGCCACTCTTGTCAGCCATCGAGTGGCAGCCTGACAACATAATCATCATCTCAGACGGCTACGAAAACGCTCCGGCGGATGCGACCGATCAGATCGTTCACGTGTACCAACAGCGGCTTTCGCACTCCCATCCAATCGCCTTCATCCACGCCAATCCCGTATTCGACATCGCGGTAGGGACGGCTGTTGCCAGCCGCCCCCCGCACAGATCCGTACTTGAAGGATTACCTCATACGGCTCCTCCGTTGGATCAAACGATCACATGCAAAAAAAAAGCATGTCACCCGTCGTGGGCACCGTGTCACCATACGATGTCGAGTCCGACTCGGTGTCCGGCACATCGGCAACAGCGATGTCACTCTCCTTCGGTAGCCTCCTTCCCTCGTCAAACTCCTCCGTGGCGGTTGCCACTTCGTTCGCTTGAGTCGACAGTACTATGAAGCCATCTGAATTCCGATCAGCGTTCATGACAGGCTTGCCCACTGAGTGGTTCCCTGTCCGC
>JBDNIG010000694.1:0-24480 GCA_041688415.1 Rhodopirellula sp.
GTGGTCGCGCTGCTCATGATCACGGCCAAGATGAAGCGTTTCGGCGGTCATTTGGAATGAAGGCTCGTTTGCATGATGAATCGTTAGCGAGGTCCAATTCCGAAGATGCGAGCAAAGGACCTTTCGCAAGATCCATTACGAAAATCTGTCGCTACGCTCGCCAGAGCTTGCTCCTGTTGATGCCCGCTGTGATTGTCGCTGCGGGACTGGGACGGATGCCATCACTCGGCGCGACTGACGTCGTCAACGAGCACGGTCAACGCGAACTCAAAATGGGCGATTTGCCGGAACCGCCGGACAACCTCAAGGATTGCCTGGATCACGGCAACGTGACTTTCCTGATCGGCGGCACGCGGCCGTCGTTGGTCGACCCGAGTCGCTCGGCGCCCGCCGAGCGAGGAGGCTATGACGCCGAGACGCGGTACCGCCTGAGCTACTCGTTCAAAAGTCGCTGTCGCTGGGGATGGGCCGATACGTCGCGGTCGCAGCGACTGGCGATCAGGGTCCGCTACGAGCAGTTGGAGCTCACAGTGGAACATCAGGTGTGGTTGCGGGAGCTGCCCGACCGGGATACTTTTTGGGATTCGCCATTGGTTCGTCACGAATTGGATCATGTTCGTTTGTCGAGCGATCCACGCCTCGCGGTTCGCTTCGTCGCCGCGGTCAAGCGGCGCGACCGGATCGAACTGACAGGTGACCAGAGTGCCTCCTTATTGGACACCGCGAAACGACGATTCGATCGCGGTCGGGGCAAATATCGGTCACTGTTGAGCTGCCTGACTGGCGACGATGCGCAGCGGTGGCTCGATGGGGAACTGCAAGCGGAATTTGAACGCATCGTGCAGTTGGTCGAAATTCGTTACCGGGAACTTGATCGTCAAACCGACCACGGCCGACGCGTCGTTCCTGCGGACGGAGATCTGCACGGGTGGCTCGTTCCGAGCGAGTAAGCAGATACTGGGAAATATTTCGGTGGAATCGACAATCATAACCCGACGCGTAAGCGAGAGATTCACGCCGCGATCCCTCGCTGACGCGTCGGGTTATGAAAACGTGGCACTCTGTGATGCGGAATGAATTACCCAAACCTGCTTAGCAGCGAACAAATTTTGTTCGCTGCGGTTGAATTCTGTCCGCTGCAGGGCTCGTTATTGTGTGGCCCATGTTGATTCAATCGAAAGCTTGCGAACCCGATCCTGCTGCGATCTCGTCGCGAAGGGGGTGCCACACAACGCTTTGCCGGTATTTCGTTTCCAACGCCACCGCCTTTTCGATCGCGGCCAGTGCGGCTGGCCACTGCTCGCGATTGACCAGGGAAATCGCGTCGGTCGCGGCCATTTCGGCCGCCGCGGCATCGGATTCCACCTCGTGAAGATAGGTGGTTGCGGCATCCCAAGCCTTGGCTTCCTCGCCCGACGTTGCCTCCGCGATTAAGCGAGCTTGACGAGACCGCATGTCGAGCAGGTTGAGCTTTCGCGGGCCGTATTGCGTTTGCCAGTTGCACCCCCACCACTGGGAGATCGCCAGGGCGTGGGTCTGCATGATCGAATCGCGGGCTGGGTGTCGACTGTCCAGAGTATTCACCATTGCCAGTTTTCAAGAAGGGTTTCGGTTCGGACTCAGCTTGCCCGGACGGCACCACGCATAAACTCGCACATCGCATACCAATGTCATTGACGAGCCATTACAATTTGGATTCACCGCTGTTCGCGAACTCTCGCCATTACCCCCTATGTTCCGCCCCGAACGCACCTACGTCTTGCCGGCAGCCATCATCGCGGCATTCCTTGCCGTCGCGGTGTTCGCGATCATTACGTACGTCAACACGGTTTCCATTCGCAACAGTGAAGAGGCGGCGACGCAGGCCTACGCCGTGCGGGAAACGACCTATCAAATCCTGTCGGCGATGAAGGATGCCGAGATCGGACAGCGAGGATTTCTCTTGACCAACGACCGCGACTTCTTGGGACCCTACGAAGACGGCGTCCGCCGCGCCGCCGAGCAGGTGGATCAATTGATTCGGTTGACGTCAGACAACGAGTACATTCATCATCACGCCGTCACGCTCGGACAGGCGTTTGAAACGCAGCAAACCCATTTGGCCCAAACCATTCTGCTGCGGAATCAGGCACGTCAGGAGCGATCTGACAATGAACAACACAACGATTCCCGCGCGCAACCCGACGGCAAACTCGACGCTCGGCTGCACGATGCGGCGATTGAGTTGGTGAAGTCGAGTGGCCAAGCTTCGATGAAGCAAGCGCGGTATGCCGTCGATAAAATCTTGGAGATCGAAGAAGGCAAATTGGCCGAGAGCGAAGAGAGTACGCGTGAGCGTACCGCCATTTCACGAACCACCATCACGGTTGGCAACCTGCTCGCGATCGGGCTGATTTCGTTTGCCGGCTTCGCGGCGGTCGTCGATCGCAAGAAGCGTGATCACGCCGAACGTGAACTTCGGCATCAACAGAACGAACTGCAAGCAGTCATTGAATCTGCCTTCGAGGGTATCCTTACCTTCGGAGACGACTTAACGATTCGGTACATGAACCCCGCCGCTGCGGGAATCCTCCGCGTGGACCCGGAGCACGTAGTCAATCGAAAGCACAGACTCTTGGAATTTGTTCCGAACGAATTCCAGCAGATCACGCATCAAAGCGTTAACGACTTCAACGCGTCGGGACGCATGGGGCAACCGCTGGGACGCCTGACGATGCTGCGCAGCAGTGGCGAAGAATTTTTGTGCGAGGGGACCGCCATCCGGACGATCACCAACGACGACCATTTCACGACAGTGAAGTTCCGTGACGTGTCCGAAACTCAGCTCCTGAAGGCTCGCGAGCAAGAGTACGCCCTGATATTGGGGCAAGTGCATGAGGCGATTGTTGTCTGCGGTCTCGATGATCGGATTGAGTCGTGGAATGGTGGTGCCGAAAAGCTGTTTGAAATTTCGGCGGTGGCTGCCATTGGTAAAAACATCGTCTCGCTGCTATTTCCCGATCACGCCGCGCAATGGATCGCCGATACTGATATCCTACTCAACCGCGGCAGCCATGCGGCGGAAATCTCTCGCGTCGATTCGATCGGGCAAGAAAAAGTGATTGAAAAACGACGCTCGCTGATCTTCGACGACCATGGCGAGCCAACCGCGCAGCTCGTCTTCATGATCGACGCTACCGAACGCGTCCGCGAAGAAGCCAAAGCACGGCGTTCGCAGCGTCTCGAAAGTATCGGAACGCTCGCTGGCGGAGTTGCTCACGATTTGAACAACGTCCTGACGCCGATCGTAATGAGCGCCAAGTTGCTCCGCCGGGGAAGCAAATCTCCGGAACGCTTGATCGATAATATCATCATCAGCGCCGACCGTGGCGCTCGCATGATTCAAAAACTACTTGCGTTTGCCGGGGGTGACCAAACGGACCGGCGCTGCGTTGATGTCCGCGGGATTTTAACCGAGTTGGAAGAGATTCTCACCCACACGTTGCCGCCGACCATCGACATGCAGGTCCGTGTGCCACCGACGCTGCAAAGTATTGACACCGATAATACGGAGATCTCGCAAGTCATCATGAACCTCGCCATCAATGCTCGAGATGCCATGCCCGCCGGCGGACAACTCGCCATTGAAGTCCAAGACTTTCATGTTGACGAGTTGCGAGCCTCACGGAGCGACAATCTCCGCGCCGGGCCTCATATTCTGCTGACGATTTCGGACAACGGCGAAGGCACCCCAAAAGAAATCATTGATCGGGTTTTCGATCCATTCTTCACGACCAAGTCGCAGGGAAAAGGTACTGGGCTGGGACTGGCGACTTCGATGGGAATTATCCGTTCCTGCCGGGGCGACATTTCGGTCTACAGCGAACTGGGAACGGGGACGAAGTTCTCGATTCTCTTGCCCGCCTCCTCCGCGGAAGCGTCCGCCACTGCTGCCGATGGACCAGCCGAACAGGGAATCCCCAACGGCCACGGTGAAACGATCCTCGTCGTCGACGACGAAGCGATGATCTTAGAGATGGCACAGGAGACATTGGAATCGCGTTGCTACCGAGTGATCACAACTCGGTACGGTGCCGAAGCGATCGAGATCTTTCAGCACCGATCCAACGACATTGGCGTGGTCATCTTGGACATGATGATGCCCGGCATGGATGGATTTCAAATCAAGGAAACCCTGCGAGCGTGCGATGCCAATGCGAAGATCATCGCCAGCAGTGGCCTACGGCGTCCCAGTAGCGAGGGAAACCGCATGCGGGATATCGATGGGTTCCTGCCTAAACCTTATACCGACGAACAACTCTTGCGACTCGTTCGCGACGTACTGGACAAGAACGCATGACTCACCTGCTTGTGATCGACGACGAACCGCTCATCCTCGAAACGATTGAACTGGCGTTTCCCGATGACCAGGTGACCACGTGCCAGACTGCTCAACAGGGTGTCAGTGCGTTCTTAAAGCACGCTGCCGATGTGGTTCTATGCGACATTCGCTTGCCAGACATGTCCGGCATGGAAGCGTTAGAGAAACTCCATCGCATCGATCCTCGGGTTCCCATCATTCTGATGACTGGACGCGGTACCGCACAAACCGCCATCGAAGCGATGCAGCGAGGCGCGTTCGAGTACATTCTCAAACCGCTCGATCCCGATACCTTGATTCCTCTCATCGAGGATGCCGCCCAAACCAGCCGCATGACCCGCACCCCGGCCATCGTTCCCGATGAATTGAGTGAGGATCAGACGCAAGACTCCTCCACCGACTTCTTGATCGGAGACTGCCCGGCGATGCAGGAGGTTTATCGCTCGATCGGTCGTGTTGCGAGTCAAAACGTGACGGCGCTGATCCTCGGCGAAAGTGGGACCGGTAAGGAAGTCATCGCCCGCGCGATCTATCAGTACAGCGAACGTGCGGCGAGTCGTTTTTTGGCAGTTAACTGTGCCGCCATTCCTGAGAATTTGCTCGAAAGCGAATTGTTCGGACACGAAAAAGGGGCGTTCACGGGCGCCGATCGCAAAAAAGTGGGCAAATTTGAACTTTGCGACGAGGGCACCTTGTTTCTTGATGAAATCGGCGACATGACACCCCTGATGAAGACGAAAATACTTCGCGTATTGCAGGAACAGTCTTTCGAACGGGTTGGCGGCACAGAAACCATTCGCACCAATGCGAGAATCATTGCGGCCACCAATCGGAATCTCGAACAGGCGATCAAAGAGAAAGAGTTTCGTAGCGACCTCTTTTATCGTCTCAATGTCTACGCAATCGAGCTCCCACCACTGCGCAATCGAAGTGACGACATACCGATGCTCGCCAATCACTTCCTCCATCGTTTTGCCGCGGAACTCGGCAAAGACGCGACCGGATATGCTCCGGAAACGATCGAGTTGATTTCTCAATATCGGTGGCCGGGCAACGTGCGGGAATTGCAGAGCGTGGTCAAACATGCCTTGCTCGAAACCGCCGGACCGATCATTGTACCGGCTCACCTCCCCGCCGTTGTACGAGACAATACACCTCATCGCGTGCCTGCGGATCCCAGCGCCGTTAACGGTGGCCCTGACTTCGCCGTACTCACGCGGCAATTGCTCGCCGCGGGAAGTGAAGACATCCACCGGGAATTGGTGAGCATGGCGGAAACGGTGATCTTTGGCGAAGTGCTCAAAGCGACTGGAAATAACATGACGCAAGCGGCCCGCCATTTGGGGATCACGCGAACGACACTCCGGGCCCGACTCGAAACCCTCGGTATCTCCAACGGGAAATCTCGTTCGGCAAGTTAACGATCAGTGAAATATCTCATGCAAACCAAATCAGATCACGAAATCACCGCGGAACGCAAAGCCAAACGATTTTATATCGGCTTGGTACTGCTGCTCTTTGCGATCCAAATCACCATTCTCGGCACCGCCCTGAAGCTGGCAATCGGTGACCCCGCACTCGCCGTCGTTCCCGACTACCATCAAGCCGCCCTCGATTGGGACTCGACACACGCCGCTGCGGGCGCTGCCGAAAAAATGGGCTGGAGTGTGCAAGTCGACGTGTCCGATGTGGCCGATGGACGCGGACTACGGGCGATCGATCTCAATATGAATGATCAAAATGGTCAACCGATCACCAATCTGAAAGTCCTCGGCAAGGTCTATCATCACGCTGATGCGGATCAAGTCGAACGATTTGAAATGCAGAACGTCGGTGCCGGTCGCTACCTGGCGATGCCGCCGATGGGCCGGCCAGGTCTATGGCAACTCGAGCTCGACATACAAGCCGCGGGGACGCCCATGACGCTTTCCAAGACGTACGAACTCTGAAGCCCACCGGTACCGCGGAACCGGACGACTCGCGAATTTGTCAGCGAAGTTGTGTTGGCCTGAATAAAAAAAGCCCGGTCTTCCCCCCGAAAGACCGAGCTTCATTGGCGGCATGGCGAGTTTTAGCTCGCTCACGCCGCTGTCTCCGCGAACACTCCAGGCCCCCCGACCCGGTTTGTCAACGATCGGTAAAAACACCGGCTCCCGTCGATCGTGACAAACGAAGTGTTCGTGAAATTTCGGTGCGTTAGAGCACGCCCAGTCGGTAGCTCAGGTAAGGCACCAGGGCAAAGTTATTGTCCGGGGCACTGTTGAGCGATGTACCATCGAGCATGACATCGATCGTGTCGCCAGTGTCCGCCGGGGTGGCGTCGGTACCGGCTTGCTCAAGTCCATCGAGGAAGTACTGAGGCATGCCGAGTCGCTGGACGACGTAATCACCCTCGACGAGATCGTCGAAGCGGTAGAATCCATCTTCGTCCGTCGTGGTCGTGCGTCCGTCCGAACCCAGATCGCCCCCGGTCAACAAGACTTCAGTTCCCTCCAGTCTATTGTCGGCTCCATTGATGATGCCGTTGTTATTGAAGTCCCTGAAAACCATTCCCGAAATTTGGTTAATGGCCTCATCAATGGACGTCGTGGCAGTTGTTGTGTCCGCTTTGTCGTCGGTAGGCTGCGTGGTCGTCGTGGTGACCGTTACCGAGTTGACAATGTCGTCGGTGACGCCTTCGTTAATGCGTGCGACGATGGTGAACTGGAACGTGCCACCGGACGCCAGGGGCGCGTTATCGAGTGGTGTCACGGTCACATCCTGGCCACTGGCGGTGAGTGCTCCGTTGGGCCCCGTGCCGCTGACGAAAGTCAACCCATCGGGTAGCGTGTCAATCACCGAAACGGCGTCAGCGGGCGCCGGACCGTCGTTGAAAACGTCGATCGTGTAGGTCAATTCGCTGCCCACTTGAGCGTGCGAGGTATTGACCATCTTGGTGACGTAGACATCCGCGATGGCGGCTTCGGGAACCACGGTCACATCGACCGCTGCATCGTCGTTGTCGGCGTGCGTATCACCGTCTGCGACGAGGGAGACATTGTTGGTCAGCTCACCGCTGGCGTCATCATTAACCGTGGCGATGATCGTGATCGTTCGTGTTGCTCCCGGAGCCAGGTCAAACTCTGGCAGGACAATGGTCCCATCGGTGGTGCTGGTCGGTGTGACCGCCGTGCCACCCGACGTCGCGGATTGGAACGTCAAGCCGTCCGGCAATACATCCGTCACCACGACACCACTGGCCAGCGACGGGCTGAGCCGATTATCGGCCTCGGTGCCGTTGTCACTCGTGTCGTGCGAGACCACGATCGTGAACGTGAGGTCATCTTGCGGTGCCACTTCACCCGAACCGCTAGCGGTCTTGGTGATTTGGAGGTCAAACTCGGGCGTCAGCGTGACGGTGACGGAATCGCTATTGTTGTCGGGGTTGATGTCCGTCACACCGGCCGTCGCCACCGATGCCGTATTGACCAAATCGGCCGTAGCGTCCGCATTCACATTGGCGGTGACGGTGAAGGCGCGAGTTTCTCCCACGGGGATCGTTGCGTACTCGACGAGCAGTTCACGGGTGGTGGTATTGAAGGTTGGCGTGCCCGTTGAGTTCGGGGCATCGATCACCACGCCCGTTAGACCCGCCGGCAGGATGTCGGTCACGTCGACATTGACCGCGTCGGAAAGACTCGCGTCATCGTGGCTGACCGTGAACGTGTAGATGACTTGATCTTGGCCGGGAACTGCGGTCTGGACATTGGCGGTTTTTTCCAAGACCAAGTCGACGTGCGGATCGGGATCGATCGAGACCGTCGCGGTGTTGTTGTTCGCGGCGTCTCCGTTTTCAGGGTCCGTCGACGCGATCGTCACTTCGTTGGCGATTGGATCGAACTGATCGCTCCCAATGGCAACCTCGAAAGTAAAGTTGCGAGACTCACCCGGTGCTAGATCTGGAACCGAGAACGTCAAGTCTTGTCCGTTGGCGTCGATCGTCACACCGCTGGCCAACGCGTCAAAACTATCCGCGACGAACGTGAGTCCGGGATCGAGCGTATCGGTCACGGTGACTCCGCGAGCGACCGATGGTCCATCGTTGGTGGCGATGACTTGATAGGTCGCGTATCCACCGGCAACGATATCGAACGGTGCGGTGTCATCGATCGTGTCGCCCGCTGGATCGTCATCACCGCGGACGTCGGGCGTGCGGCTTGCGATCACGTCTTTATCGACCGTCACATCCACCTCGCGAACGACGGTGGTTTCATCGGTCGCGGACGCGTCGGGCACGTTGTCGCCACCAACCACGATCGTGTTACTCAACAGCGAGTCGGGTGCATCGAAGTCGGGGGCAATGAGAATGCCGAACGTAACGACCTCTTGCTCATCCATCGCCAGGTCGCCGAACGTAACGCGGAGCTTGCCATCATCGGCACTTCCATCATCGATGACCTCGAATGTACCGCTGCCGACCGTGAAGATCCCCGAGTCGGCGACGTACGTAACGCCGGCGGGCAAGGCATCGAGGGCAACGACCGCCTCGGCGGTGTTGTTACCCGTATTTTGCACGGTGACCGTATACGTCAATTGCTGACCCGCCGTCGCCGTGTCGGGCGAGTCGATTCCATCGGTCTTGGTGAGCGTCAATTCGACGAGCGGCAGGTCGATTTTTTCGGTCGCAATATTGTTGGCCAAGGGTCCGTCGAACGGGGCGTCCGGATCGCCCGGATCGCGGTCGGGATCGTTGGGATCCGCTTCCACTTCGATCTCGAAGCCGCTCACCATGACTTTATTGGTGGGGTCAGTCGAGGCCGTCGAATCAATCGTGGTATTGATCGTGTAGGTAACACTCGCTCCGGGAGCCAGTGGGCCGGAGGCCGCGAAGGTTTCTACCGTATGTCCGTCGCCGTTGGTGGAGCTGGTCGTGGTGACTTCGGTGCCCGTGCTATCGAGGACACTGACGAAGGTCAGCCCCGGTGGAATCACATCGCTGACTTCCACATGCGTGGAGTCGGTGGCACCCAGGTTTTGGATCGTAACGGTAAACGCGGCCGAACCACCCAGGACCAAATCGCTGCTGCTGTCGATGGTTTTGTCGATCCGCAAGTCGGTCGTGGGCACGACACCGAAACCGACCGTCGTGTTGGTATTGCCGCCGCCACTCGGTTCGGCTCCGGCCGTCAGAGTGATCGCACCGCTGACGAATCCGAGTCCATCGATAAACACACCATCGTTGTCATCGTCGACGTTGTCGTTCGTGACATCCGCACCACCGTTACCGGGTGTGTCGACGCTGCTGCCGAGGTATCCGTCGAGAGGACCATCGGTATCAAACTGCGTCGTCGGGATGGCGACGTAGTAGGTGCCCGGGCCGAGGTCGTCGCCTCCGGTGAGCGTGTTGAAGCTATAAGAACCAGCCGCATCGACGGTGGTCGTGGCGATCGGGCTGGGTGTGCCCGTCGTGGGATCGGTGTCATACAGGACAACTTCGATCAGGTCACCCCCAGTGGCATCGAACAGCCCCTCGCCGGAGTCCAGCAGCCCGTTATCCTGGTCGGCCTTGTTGGTGCCACCGCCGTTATCGACGAACACCTGGCCACCGAGAATCATGGAAGGCGTCGAAATGGTCGCTGCCGCATCAACGGTGTATTCGTTGGAACGTCGTGATTCCAGAACGGAGACTTCAACGTCCAGGTTCGGGGCTCCCGCTCCGTTGTTACTATTGACACCGTCGACGAGCGCCTCGATCGCGCCGACTCTCGTATAGTCCATCGCACCGACCATGGTGAAGTCGGCGAACGGGATAAACAGGTGTTGTAACGTGTTGGCGACGAGGTCCTGTTTATAGATTGCTGAATTGCCATCGACATCATAGATCTGCACTACCAAGCCTTCCGTGGTGGCCTGGTCGGCGCTAATGGCAACTGCCAATCCCGCTACCGGATCGTCGTCCGTCATGTCCACGCCATCGGGACCGAAACCCTGAATGTTTAGGTCAAGCTGATTATCACTGAGGTCGTCGGCATCGACCCCGTCATACTGAACCAAGACGGTGGAGGTGACGTTCCCATTCTGGACGGTGAAGAACGGGTTGGTGGGCGTCGTGTCGACTCGGAAGATACTGCTATCGCCAGTACTCGTGACCACATTGATTTGCACGTCGCGTTCATCACCCAGGACGCTACCATTGGAATTCAACGCCCCGGATTGGCTAAACGCCACTCCGCCAGCAGTATCCTGGGCGATTGGCTGTCCCGGTTGAGCAAACGTGAAATCGTCGATCGTCTTGGCGGTCACTCCGGAATCGTCCGTGATCTGCACGCCCTGATCCACCGGCAATTGAACGTCACTGATTGGATTGCCGGCGGAATCCTGCACACCGCCCGTGCCAGGACTAAACGAGAGCACGTAGTACCCATCATCGGTTTGCACGATCGGTGAGGGCGGCGTGTCGAGATCGTTGCCATCGAGATGAGTAAAGCGGTATTTCCCATCGGCACCGGTCGTGGCGGTCGCGACGAGCGTTTCTCCCGGATCGAATTGACCGTTTTGCGTGACGTCGTCGAGGTACAACTTCACCTCGACGTTTTTTAACACCGCCTCACCCACGTCGTATGTCTGGTTGTCATTGGCGTCGATGAACGCGGTGCCACTGATCGCTCCCAAATCGCTCGCGAACAGTTCTCGCTTTTGAAGTGCTTCCAAACTCAATCGGCGGGCGTTGTTGCCGCGGCGATTCGATGAGCGTTTCCGTTGACGCGTGACGTGGGTGCGTTGGCCAGTCAAACGGTCGATCATGCGTTGAAAAATCATTGGTTCACTACCTTCGAGCATTCAGTGTGTGATTCAGGGGGACATCACGCTCATGCGTGGTGCCGGAGGCATGCCCCAAGTGAGGGTGGTGCCTTGGAACCGGCGATACAGCCCGCTCCTTGGATGCTTTTCAAAGCGATTTTGTTTCGGACCGATACATACAGATCAATCGGCGATTTCTCGCTCTTCCCGACAGTCGTAATGTGCGACACCGACACGGTCGGCGTAATCCTTACGACTTCTTGCTCAATGGGAGACAGATGTCTACCAACGGTAATTCAGTCCGAAGTTGAGTCCCTGTGCCCAGTAGTCGGTGTTGTCAAAGGCAAACCTTGGGAACACCGTCGTCGGCGTGGGTGCGTTGGCATTCGGGATCTGTGCCGTATCGATGATCCGTACGATTTGGTCGCCCGGACGAACCACGTTGGACATGTACAAGAACGTGTAGCCGAACGTGGCCCGCAACCGATCGGTGAGTTGGTAGCCAACTTTCGTGTTGAATTCCGGCAGGACCGCGAACTCGTTGCGATGGTAGTTGCCAATATTGGAGTTCAACGCCAGCAGACCTCCGTTGAGGGCCGGACCGGTTCCGTTGACAATCGTCGAGCCAGCGACCTGTACCGTTTGCCGCATGTTGCCGACGCCCAGTTGCAGTCCCAGGTCGAAATTCCAGTATCCGATCGAGCGGCTGTGGTGCCAACCGAAGTCGATGCCGTTGAATTGGTTGCGGGTGCGAAACGATTCCGTCAGGGCAAACGTCAGCGGTCCGTTGCCAGGGCCCGCACCGGCGATCATCACGTTGCTGTCGATACCGATACCTTCGTCAAGCTCGACGCTGCGGAAACCGATGCGATGCTCCGAACGTGAACGCCACCGGGTTGGGCACGAGCACGGCCCCGTGTGCGTGCAGCCCTGCTCGGCGTTGCGGAAGTGTCGGAGGTAGACGTTCCATCCCGTCAGCCGGCTGTCGACGTCAATGTTCAGCGTCCCGGAATGACCGACGGCGGGATAGTTGACGAGCGCCATCGCTTCGCCGAGCTAATCGATGTTGGGTGCTGGATTGTCCAAAACGGTGATGATCGGACGGACCAGCGGATCGTTCTGGGAACCGCCGGCGAAGTGGCTCGTGCCGCGGTCCAAGGCGAAGCCGCCCCCGCCAATGCCCCAGGTGTGGCGTTTGTCGAACCAGAACCCGAAGTCGATTCGACCGCCGTTGAGGTTATCCGTGATCACATCGTTACCACCGTACAAGATCGACCCATTGGCCAGTGGCTCACGATCCGACAGACGCCCCGTCGACGCGAGCGGCGGCAGGCTGACGCCGTCTTGCCACCACATCAAGTACTCGGCCGAGAACCAGCCGTCTTGAGGCCAGCACAGCGTTAAGCAGGGGCGTAGCCTATCGCAGTCACGATACTCGCCGCACATCGGGTCGCCATTGCTGCAGTACCCGCTGCTGCAGCCCGTTCCGTCACAGCCTCCCAATGACGGGCCGCAAGCACCATCGCAACCCATGTCGTCACAACCATATCCGCCGCCCATCGAGATGGGCTCGCCGATGTATTCTTGCATTGGTTCGAGCATGATCTGGCCATCCATCGGCATGTCGCCTTCCATCGGCATGTCGCCTTCCATCACGATCGGCTCGGACAGCACGGACGACGCCGTTGCCGAGTGTGAAACCGGTCGCAACCGCCTCGCGTTCGCCTGCCCCGTCGCACGTCCCCGCTGCGCCGCCGGACGTGATGCCGCCTGCCGCTGGGTTGCCTGCCGCCGGGTTGCCTGCCGCTGGGGTGTTTTTCGCTGCTTTTTCGCGGGAGCTTGATGATCGACCAAGCGAATTTGGCCGCTCTCCGCGGACGACGTTGCCGAGGTTTTGGACAAATCACGGACGGGCTGCCAAGCAGTCCGTGCGGTTTGTTCCATCCCGGCGCGGCTCATCGAAGCCGAACGCGATTGGGCTGACAACGGAGTGCTCAGGCACAGGGTTGCCAAGGCAGCGGCTGCCGCCAGCATAATTTGGTGTGTGTGGTTCAGACGTTGCGACACTTTTGTCACCCATCAAATGAGAAGTCGGGGGGGAGGCAGTGGGTGAATCTTGACGCAACGGCAACACCTATTCAGCAAAACAGATGCACGTCGGTCCAGAATCACCGGCTCACCAGCGATATCGTCTTCATCGAGGGCAACAGTGAAAGGAAAATCCGCAAAATCGGAAAAATCCGCAAAAACCAATCAACCGCCAACACCGGTGGAACCCAAGCAGTCCACCCAGTCGGTACGTCTTGCCAGCCACGTGATTGAGCCACCGCGTTGGGGCGGAAAACACGAACCACTGGGCGACGGAGGCTACCGAGCAAACACGAACGCATTGCGACGCACCGAACGCGTCGTTCGCACCGTATTTCTCAACGCAGTCAGTGTCCCGTTCGCGTCCAGAAGTGGCTATAATCAATGATTCCTTGCAAGCAAGCAGGGCTGCATTCGTTTTCTGAAATTGCCGCGCGCGGGCGTCCGTTTCTCTGAAAAACGGATGCAACGTTGTTAGTAAAGCCTAAGGGCACATCCACTCCTACTTCAAATGACTCGCATGCCAACGATTCGTCCTCATTCTCATTGTTCCGGTAGTGACCGAGCCATCTGGTCCGCGCCGTTGCCGAGTTCCGATAAATTTTCGCTGATTTTGATCGTGCTTGTCCAGTCTCTGGTTTTCCTCGGCGGAATAGGGGCTGCGGAACTGCCCGCGAAGGGTGAGTCGGATGGCGCCCCGGCAAGTCGAACCGATGGGATTCCGCCCAAATCACCACAGGAATCGATGCGAAACTTCCAAACTCACGCAGACCTGAAGGTTCAGTTGGTTGCCAGTGAACCCCAAATCACCGACCCCGTGGCAATCGACTTCGGTCCCGACGGCACCGTCTGGGTTGTGCAAATGTCCGATTATGGTCACGGGGTCGAAGAGGAGTTTGTCCCCACGGGAGAAGTGCGGGTCCTCAAGGATGTCGACGGTGATGGATTCTACGAGTCTTCAACCGTGTTTCTTGACGGACTACGATACCCAACGGATGTCAAAGTCTGGAAAGACGGCGCACTGATCTGCGATGCGCCGGATATCCTCTTCGCACGCGACGTCGATGGAGACGGACGAGCGGAAACAACGGAGGTACTCTTTAGCGGATTTGCCACACACAATGGCCAGGCCCGTGTCAACAGCCTGCGTTGGGGACTGGATAATTGGCTCTATGGCGCAGGCGGCTTGTTTGGTGGATCGATTTCAAACCAACAAGGTACGGTTGTTGATGTTTCCGGCAGAGACTTCCGTATCCGGCCTGATCGTGGGGTGATTGAACCGGTAACGGGCCGCAGCTAACAAGGTAGAACCCGCGATGATTTCGCCAACTGGTTTGGTTGTGACAATAGTAATCTGATTCGTCACTATCCGGTTGTCGATCACTACGTGCAGCGGAATCCGTTTGTCCCTCCACCGATGACCTCCCTCAGCGTCCCTGCCGGAGAAAACGCGGGCAAGCTATTTCCGGCCAGCGATTTGGTCCTGTTTCGTTTGTCCGGTGCACCGGGGCGTGCCACTGCGGCCTGCGGGATCGGGATCTATCGCGACAGCTACCTTGGCCCAAATTACAACAACAACTCTTTTACCTGCGAACCGGTGAATCAACTGGTCTATCGCCAGATCCTCCAGCGACAGGGAGCCACGTTTCGAGGGCATCGCGCAGCCGACGAACAAGACTCCGAATTCCTCACCTCAACGGACCGCTGGTTCCGACCTGTTCAAGCCAGAACCGGTCCTGACGGTGGGCTGTGGGTGGTGGATATGTATCGTTACGTGATCGAACACCCCATGTGGATCCCGGATGAAACGTTGGCTGAAGTCGATGTCTTTGCCGGGCAGGGAAGGGGACGAATTTATCGAGTCGTACCCGCCACCAAAGCTCCCCAAAGCCAACCCGTGCTAAGCGATTTGGACAATCAAGAACTCGCCAAAGCCATCGATTCGGACAATGGCATCGTCCGCGATTTAGTGCACCAAATGTTGCTGTGGCGTGATGCCAAGGATGCCAGCGACGAACTCTTGTCCATCGCTCAGGAGAGCGAAAATCCTGCGGTTCGAGTTCAAGCCCTGGCCGCTCTCGACGGGCTGGGTCAATTGTCCAACGATGCGATCGTATTAGCCCTCGCAGACCCGCACCCCGACGTCCGGCGACATGCGGTACGGATGAGCGAGGGTTCTCTGACCGATCCCAAGGTCTCGGCGGCGGTTCTTGAACTTGCAGACGACCCTACTTTTGAAGTCCGAATGCAAGTTGCTTATTCGATCGGCCTCATTGCGTCCGCGGAAGTGACCGATCCGTTGACTCAGCTTGCGACGGAATCAAAGGATCCCTATCTGCAGTCAGCAGCACTGAGCTCTTTGACGCCCGTCAACGTCGGTCCCGTTGCTGAACAAGTCTTAGCGGACGAAAGCTCGCGGCAGCGGGTCGGAGCCCAAGTGGTTGCGACCGCGGCCGGGATGGGCAATGGAACCGCTATTGAATCCGCCCTCGAGCAAATACTTGAATCCAAAGGAGATTGGCAGTGGTGGCAACTCGACAGCTTGGCCCAGTTGCTCGACGGGCTTGACCGCCGAGCCGCGAGCGGTGCCTTGGAAATTGTCTCTCGGGCCGACGAAGCAAGCGATATCGATCGGCAGTCTGCGAAACTTCCAATCGAAATTACATCGCTCCACAAAAAGGCCGCTCGATCGATTTTTCTTGCTGCACGAGAACGCATTCTTAACCCAGACATTACCGATAGTCAGGCCGCAATGGCTTTGAAACTGCTGGGCCGCAAATTCGGTCCAGTTTCCCAAGCATTACTAGGACACGACAGCATTCAAGACGGATCGGAACCGCCACGAGAAATCACTTCAGAAATTGCCAAATTGATTGATCTGCAGTTTTCCAACAATCGCCAGATCGCCGCCGTCCGTGCGATCGGCCGACGCGGAAGCTCCGGTGGTGGCAAGGCATTGCTATCCTGCATTGAATCCGCCACTCCCCAAGTCCGTGCGGCGATCGTTCAAACACTGCTCGGACACCCCGACTGGGACCCTTCGATCTTGTCCGGACTGCAATCCGAGGTGCTTTACTCGAGCGATTTTTCGGCGGAAGATCGGCAACGATTCATCGAACGCCAGTCAACCGAATCACGTTCTTTGGCAAAGAAATGGTTGGGCGATCAAACTGGGAGCGATCGCCAAAAACTCGTTGCCCAATGGATGGACGTCTCTCAATTGCCTGCGGATCCTCGTCGCGGGAAAGCCCTCTTTGAAAAACACTGTAGCGCCTGTCACAAATTGGACGGTGTGGGATTTGAAGTCGGTCCGGACCTGTCCGCACTGACTACTCTGTCCACCGATTTCTTACTTCGGGCGATCTTGAACCCGAACCGAGACGTTGACGCTCGGTACCAGAGTTACACCGCGTTAATGGATGATGGTCGCGTCGTTTCCGGTCAAATTGTCAGCGAAACCGCCTCCAGCGTCACCCTCATGGAACAGGAAGCGAAGCAACACGTCCTGCTCAGGAATCAAATGGAGGAATTGCATGCCAGCGGAAAGTCGGCGATGCCCGAAGGGCTAGAACAAAACATTCGCAAACAAGATATGGCGAATATCCTAGCCTACGTTAAGGGCGCCGACTCGGAAGCCTATCAACTCGCTCGCAAACTTCTCGACGATGACCTCGCACGCGAAAAGCGGGAAGAGCTGATTGCAAAATGGCCCCAGTATGCGGCCCAAATGATTACCGCGTTGACGTCCGACATGCCCGACGATGTTGAGGAACAATACCGCCGGATTCCCTGGATATGGCGAGTAGCGATTGCCGCTGGGAAACGGAATCAGTCAGCCGAACTTCTTGAATTGCTCGAAGTCAGTTTGCCGCAACTCCAACAACCACTCACCGACTGGCAGGCCGTCGTTCTGGGTGGTGGATTAATCAACGGAATCAGTCAAACAGGTGACTGGCCACATAATCGTTTTCAACGTCTGATCTCAGGAAATGGATCGCTGGTTGCACGTTGGAATCAAGCGAAATCCCAAGCTTCCGAAATGTCCGACGATACTCAGGTTCGCTCGGGAACCCGCTACGATGCACTCCGCATGATCGCGCTCGCTCCCTGGGCGACCCACGGCGAACAGTTGGCGGGCTATTTGACGAATGCCAATGCGGAACTGCAAATGGGGGCTGTCAGCGGACTGTCTGATATGCCGGCAGCCGAAGCGGGGCAAGCAATCCTGGCGGCTCTCCCAAACCTGAAATCGCACAATCGAGACCTGGCTCTTGATGCACTCCTGCGAACGGTTCCTCGCGTTCAACGTCTACTCACCGCGATCGAAGCGGGGGACGTCGACCGAGACTGGCTAGGAGACGCCCGCGTCAAACAATTACGTCAGCACGAAAATTCTGCGGTGCGCCAACGCGCAGCCGAGGTGTTGCCCGACACGGAATAGACCACCGGCCTGACAGTACGCAATCGAGCGTATTTTAGCGAAACCACGCAAGTGGGCTGTCGATCGAATCGTTTTTACGAAATGAGCGTGTCAATCATAACCCGACGCGTAAGCGAGGGATGCAACCTGGTCCCTCGCTTACGCGTCGGGTTACTAAATCGACAGCCCGCAAGCGCCAAGGGAGTCGCTGGTAATTCAAGTCGTCAGATTGGAATTCAGCCCTAGCGGCCGACTTTCGGGATTTGTTAAACGCGGGAGCGTCTTCATTTGCCCGCCCTCGTTTGCGGAGCCTCGGACGTCACGTAACAACGAAATCACCTTCGACCACCCAGTTGAGACGGTGGAAATGACACAGCAAGTCGGTGAACGAAATTGCTTCACCGCGTTGCCCGTTGAGGCTGAGATTGTCTTCCGCCGTCGGCAACGTCACGCGCAACTTTCGTGGTTCGAAACGCGACAATTATCATCCGCTCGCTACTTTGTGCCCTACCGCTAACATTAATGACCTCCAATCGCACTTTCATTTGCCTGCTCGTGGCGTGTTCGATCATTGCGACAACGGGCAATCGTGTTTGGTCACAGGCGGACAACGCCTCCGGTGAACCAAAACGATACGCGAGTGACGACGCACTGTACGTCGTCTGCGACGATTCGGGCTCGATCGCTTGTGACGCTTCGACGAATCGTTAGCGGGCGAATCGTGCTAGCGTTGTGGGCCATTTCAGGGCGATGTCGGCCATGGCAACTACGGCAGCGACGGTGATTTCGTCAGCTTCGGTCGCACTCGCGGCGACAATGACCTGTCATCGCGAGACTGGTTGCACTTGGATGCGAGTTTGACCGATGCGATACTCGATTTTCAAAATCGTCAGAGTGACAAAGAGCTCTTTCTCCTCGAGCATCAAGCGGCGCGGCGGTGGAACGGCCCGCAGATGATTGTCGGTGGCCAATCCCGACTCTCCTTTCTCGCCGCGTCCACCAACCGAACGAACAAGTTCCCGTATCTGGGAAGATTCCCAACGGACTTTCGAGGTGATTCGGCCACCGACGCGAGAATGCTGCAAGCCAATGCTCAGGCGACGGCACAGATCACGCCCTATGCGAGTGTGTACACGGAGCTGTTGTTCTCCGACGTATTCTCGTTTCCGGCGCCCAAACAAGGCAGCCTGCAAGTACGCCAGGCTTATGCGGTGATTGGCGATCTACGTGTCTCGCCGTTCTATCTTTACATTGGCAAGAAAAACGTCGGTTTCGGTGACCTCAGTACGCTCAGTCCATTCACGCAGTCCGTCACGTGGCATTATTTCGCCTCCCTCGCCGAAGGCCTGGGTGCGGGTTTCCACAATCGCAATTGGGACTTCTCGCTGGCCGACATCAACGGCGGACGCGGGATTCGAACCGTGGACTCACCCGAGCAGGGCAAACTGAATAATCTCGCGGCCAATGCGAGTTACCGTGTCGGCGACGCGCCCGATCGTCACTTGCGAATCGGTGGCGGGTTCCTGCTCGGTACCAGTTACGACAGTATTGTCGCCGAACATACCAATCCCAATTTATTTGGCGAACGCTACAACAGTGCCTGGGACGTCAATGCGAGGCTGGACATCGATCGGCTGACATTCGCGGGCGAATTCGTGACGACCACGCGAGACTGGCCCGTGACCGCCAACCGAGTTTCAGCGTATCGCACCGAAGCATCGTATTGGTTCGATCGCGGACCACGTGGCTCACAGCTCAGCGTGAGCTGGGGCAGCGGTGTCCAAGGGCCCGCCGGCAGCGAGTACGAGTTCAATAACCAACTCGTCCTCGGCTACGGCAAGCGTTTAGGCCCAAACTTCCGGGTCTCCGCCGAATACGTTCGCAGCCTTGGCTTCGCTCCATTGATCGACATCACCACCGTTAGTGATCGGGACGTCGTTCAAAACAGCCTCGTGTTGGGCATGAATCTACTCTTGTAGTGGGTGTTGTGGATCAGTCGAACGGTGGAGTTCAAGGAGGTGGCGGGATTTGCTCGGCCACTTTTAATCGCACGGCCACCGCCACTCCCTTTTAATTGTCTGGTCCCACTGGATCAGTTGCGTGCCTATTCGCTCCGTCATTCACCGGCAACCGATTACACCACCCTGGCAACACTTTTGGGTGCTCACTCGACAGCGTCGTGGTGGTGGGAAATCCCTCGAAAAAATTGCCAAGGAAACACTCACCAACCCTTCCAGCTTGCGATTCCGTGGCGCAAGCTGGAAGTTTGCGCCACGGAATGTTTCGTGAATGCTTACTTCAGCAGCCACTCGCTCGCTGCGGCTTGCTGCTTTTCGGCCTCTCCGGTGAAGGTCGCCAATCCATCGGCTTGAGAAGCTTCCTGAGAAGCGTCTTGATACGCGGCGGTGATCAGCGTCGGCTGTGCGGCCTCGCCAGCGAGCCATAACGGGCGCGGAGCCTGCAGTGCGATCAGGCCAGGCAGATCGAGGTACTTCGATCCACCGGGCAAGAACATCGGATCACGATAGTCGAGCAGTTGGTTAAAGCGAAACCCATGGGTGTCGATCGCGGTGCGGTCAATCGCGTCGCCGACGAGCGCGCCGGCGGCGGCAACGATGGGGCCGGTGCCCTGCCATCCGGCGACGGCAATGGTTTTTAGGTCGGCTTTCAGACAGGGGCGGACGTCCGCGTAGCGGAGAAAGCTCACCAGGCTCAGCACATCGTGCGTGCGTTGTGCGAACAACGCATGGTTGTAGCCGAACGTGTAGCCCGCAAATTCGCGGGGATTGGCAACGACGCGGGTCTGCTGCACCGGGTCACTATCTTGCTTGAACAGATCGGCACCGAGCACGGTCGCACCCGCTTGAACCAGTTTCATCACCTCGGGGTTCATGCTGCCGTCGTCGCTGCAAACCGCAGTCTTGCCCGCATCATCGAGCCAGATGACCACGCGGCCATTGCATTTCTTCGGAGACAGCAAGACGACGTCCACTTCCTCGCCGTATGTCGTATTGAGTAGCGTCCCGGTTAGT
Source organism: Rhodopirellula sp. (assembly GCA_041688415.1). Lineage (GTDB taxonomy): Bacteria > Planctomycetota > Planctomycetia > Pirellulales > Pirellulaceae > Rhodopirellula. The sequence goes on from JBDNIG010000694.1 coordinate 20,681, forward strand.
TGCACGTAGTCGCCACGATCCTGCTCGTCTTGGAGTGTCCATCCCACGTCGCCCGCGTCGGCGTACGTGCGACCGATGAGCACCTCAACGGCCGGGCGGATAACGTTCTGCAGGCCTTCCGGTGTCGCGGCGGCGGCCCGGAGCTGCCGCTCGGCGTCGTCGGTAAACCACGCGAGCAAGTTCCGCTCGAAATCCGGATCGGCGGCCGGCGGCGCGGGATGCTCGTCGTCCCAGACGGTGAGTTGTGCGGGCGGCAGTGGATCGAAATCGTGCTCGATCACGGGTGCCTGGGAACCGAGCTTGAAGTGCTTGTTCAGGAACGTATAGAAGGCGGAGCGAGTGACCGCGTTGTAGTTGTGTGGGAAGTACTCGCCACGTTTCAAAAAGACATTGTCCCGTTTGCCGTACTCCGCGTAAAGCTGTTGCAGTTCGGGAAAACCCTTGGTGGCCATCTCCTTGGTCCAGTCGTTCGCCGTGTTCATGCCTTGCGGCTTCGGCGCGGACAAAGCGGCGAACTCGACGTTGCCGGTATTCACGCGCAATAAGCTCGCGTTTTCACAGGTGCAGCCACCCTGCATCGCGGTGCTGACCATGACGACGGGAAACGAGAGTTTGATGCGGTCGTCGATCGCCGCCAAGATCATCGTCTGTGTACCGCCGCCGCTCGCCCCGGTGACGGCGACACGTTGCGGATCGACCTCCGGTAGGCCGAGCAGAAAGTCGAGCCCGCGGACGGCGTTGAGCGTTTGCAGCCCCATCACATTCTGGCAATTCGCTTCGGCCTGCGGGCTGAACAGCCCCCAGTGCTTCGTCGTGTTCATCTCCGGCCGTTGTTTCGCAAACCCATGAACGAGCTCACGCGAAAGTTGAATCGAGTCCGAATCGCCGAGCATGTCCCACTGCCAAACCACGCATCCCATCAAGGCCAGTTGGCGACACTGCGACTGGTAAGTGCTCCGCCCAGCCCGCTCAAACCGCTCGGCACCGTCTGCGATTTTGTTGCGCAACGTGTTCTCAGGCGTCAGGTACAAACGCGCATCCTTGCGGTGCCCGTGCGCGAGCATGACTCCCGGCACCTTGCCCTCGATGTTGGTCGGGCGGTACAGGTTGCCGGTGACGAAGAAACCGGGTGCACTCTCGAAATAGACCTTCTCCACCGTGTATCCATCTTGCTCGATCTTGCCGTGAATCACCGGCTTCAGAGGTGTCTTCGTCGGCATCGGCCAGAGACCGGTCGCGACCAGAATCTGCCGCCGCACGTACTCCTTCCGCGGTTCCCACTGCTCGATGGACTCCGGCGGATGGAATGGGAAATAACCGTTTAGATCCTTGAGCGGCTGATCGCGAACGTCTTCGGCGGGAGCCGTCGTTGAGAAGCACAGTAGAACGGCAATAGCGACGAAATATTTCGTGCCGTGCAGCGCGGAGGAAAAACTTGTCATGTGGGGTTCCAGTGATTAAGAGGCGAGGTCTCCAGGCGAGGCCTCCAGGCTACTCCCCCAGGATCTCGTCTGCAAGTAAATCGGCGACGGACATCCGTGCCTCTTCCAAGCTGGGTTCGGAGAAAACTGGCGAAAACGTCAGTAGGAAAACCTCAACGAATTGGTGAATTCTATCTCGGTGGCCTCCGTGCCAATGGGATTGACGGTACAATCACTCTTGTCATGGGCCGTCTTTTTGACACCAATGCCCGTTCCCGAAAGTGTTGAACGGGAACTTAGCAACAACGAACCAAGAAGCGACGTCGCGGGACTCGCCAGAGTTCAGTTTACCTAGAAATACCCGGGTCTGACGACTCCGGCTACAATGCATTTGAACAATATGCTGATGTTCATAAACGACTTCCCGAACCGAGCCAGCCTGGGGGCGTTGGAGGCTGGCGATTTGCGATTTCGCATTATGTTTTCGCCGCCGATGCGAGTCGAGACACCGCTTGGTTCGTCGAAGCGCCGATGAGCGTATCGACACCCTGGTGGAATCACCCGAATTGACCCGCGGTGATCTACGCGAAAGGAAGGGGCCGCATCACGGTGGTCTTTACTTCACTCCAATTTATCAGGGTGTCAACGTGATGCTCGATGGCCAAGTGCATCGTTATCGACCTCATTCGCTGCCAGCAGTGTTGCAAAGTTCAGAGCTGTGCTGACACAATCCGAATAGATTCCAAAGCCTCCACAATGAAGGAAGATTATGCACCGTCGAGTTCCGTCACGCCGAGACTTTCTGCAAACCACCGCGGGCGGCCTCATTGTCTCCGCCTCGCTCACCTCGCCAGACACCGTGGCGGCGGAAGCGAATCCGGGAACCCGCGTTGCCAATCCGCTGAGCGGTGACGTGCTGCGCACCCGGGCGGAACTTTCCCCGGACGCTCAGTTTTTACAAGAGCAACCCCGAGCGATTCCCGTGGTGGGAACGAGCGAGGTCCTCGTCTGTGGCGGTGGACCGGCCGGAATCGCCGCGGCGTTAGCAGCCGCTCGCGCCGGGGCAACGGTCCAACTGATCGAGGTCGCCGGTTGTCTGGGCGGTGTCTGGACTGCGGGGCTCCTGACCAAAATTCTCGATGCGGAGAACAAGTCCGGGATCATGGCTGAGCTACTGCACAAGTTCGCGTCGCGCGGCAGCGCGGTGGCGAATCAGTCCAACGGGACCGTTTACGATCCTGAAATTGCCAAGCTCGTATTGGAAGAACTTTGTCTCCAGGCGGGCGTCAAAATTCGTTTGCACACACGGCTTGTCGGTGCCGTTACGGACTCAAATCGCCGCGTCGTGGCGGTGCTGACGGAATCAAAGTCGGGGCGTGAAGCCTGGTCGGCCGAGCGATTTGTCGACTGCAGCGGTGATGGTGATCTGGCGGCCCATGCGGGTTGTCGATTCGATCTCGGCGTGGGCGAAGATTGTGAGTGCCAGCCGATGTCAATGATCGCGTTGTTGACCGGGATCGACGCCGATGCGGTGCGACCCTACATCCGAGAAACAGCACCAGCGGCGAAACGCTTGCTCTTGAATTTGATGGAAGAACATGGGCTGTCGCCATCGTACCGAGCACCAACGCTACGACATTTGCACAGTGACATTTTTTCAATCATGACCAATCACGAGTATGGTATTTCCGCGTTCGATGCCAACGCGATTAGCGAGTCGACGATCCGTGCTCGTCGCGAAATTCACGACCTCGTGGACGGCCTGCGCGGTATCGGTGGCCCCTGGAAAAACATCGCCGTGGTGGCAACCGCCGAACAGATCGGGGTTCGCGAAGGTCGACGCATTCGTGGTCGCTACCAAATCACAGCGAACGATCTCGCCACAGGTCTCAAGCATGAGCAATCCGTCTGTACCGTGAAATTTCCAATCGACGTGCACGCATTGAACACGCACGGCAATAAAGAAATCAATCGCGCGTTCAAACAGGGCGGTCATCAACCGTACGACATACCCTATCCGGCGCTGATTGCCGCGGATGTCGAAGGATTGTTGCTGGCGGGTCGCTGCATTAGTGGCGACTTTATCGCCCACTCCAGTTACCGAGTCACCGGGAACTCCGTCCCGATGGGCGAAGCCGCGGGACGCGCCGCTGCCGTCTCGATCCAGCAGCAGGTCATGCCGCACGAACTGCATTGGAGTGCGATTAAATCCTAAGCGACGGAGAGACAATAAAACGCGTCGAATCAAAGGTAGCTACCGTCGCCAGACGGTGGGATCCACGTTCTGGCGAACGTAGCTACGCGGCTTGTGCGAACGGCGGCGGAAGTCGTTATAAAACAACTCGAAACTGGCAAGAAGCCTCGAAACCTCGCAGGCGA